>JBBSUD010000018.1:0-52964 GCA_038235225.1 Verrucomicrobiales bacterium | reverse complement strand
GGATTTCAGCAGCTTTCGCGCCGCCATTGACCGGTGTGTGGACGACTTCGAAGACAAGCGCAAACCTGAACTCAAAAGCCTGCTAGCGCTGAACTTTCAATTCTTCCAAAATCACAAATCCTAATGCGCGGCAGTATAATCACTCCCGGGGAGCTGATTCTGCCCCGTTTTGCCGTTTTGGGGTTCAAAGCGGTTTCCATGTAGGTGGAGATGGGGCGGCCCCAGGCGGTGCATAATGACGAGCAATATTGATCAGTCGTCCTGTCAATTCGTCATGAATCAAGTAGCAAATGGTGTGATCACTCCACCGAGAAGTCTCGTCGTAACGAAGAACTCTCGCGGAGTGGATGCCAGCCCGTTCGAACGCGGAGTGCAGTGGATAGGCGAGATGTGCGTCAGTAATGGTGAAGTGTGAATCTTCCGTTGGCGTTCCATATCGGGCAATGATCTGGGCTGCGGTGACCGGTGGAACCGTCTGAAGTTGGAGTAAGTGACTAGTCAGTGGAAAATCCTTTGAATGATTCACCTCCGTCAGTAGCCCGGTGATGTTGGTGCCAAGCGTAAAAGCGATGTATGTAGTCGCAATCTTTAGAAATGGGCGACAGGCAGGCCGACGTATTTGGCGGTAAACTACATAAACGACGGCTGCAATAACCAACGGCACCTGCAAGTACGCGAGGACGCCGTGATAATAGTATCCGCGAATAGCAACAACGGGAAACAGCAAAAAGTAGGTCGCAGTGAAGAGCAACAGGCCCCAAATGAAGCCGGATGTGTCCCCTCCGTCCAAACCTTCCGCAATCATGACCGGCACGCTCGATAGCAGCATAGCGATGGACTCCGATCCCTAGCCTGGATTTTATGGCTGAAGCTAGCGGCGGGCGCGGCCCTGGGAAAAGGAGGCGGCGCGCCTTGTGTTTCTGTGGGCTGCCGCGAGAACACACGATTTCCGCGACCTATCCAGCACAGGTTACTACCCAGACTCACCATGACCCATACCTACTACATCGGACTCGATGTCCACAAGGAAACAATCGCCATCGCTTATGCCGCCGGGGAAAACCGCGAGGACGCTGTCTACCACGGACCCTGCGGAGGCAGCGTTCCCACCGCCGAAATGGCGCTGCGCGAGCTCCCGGGAAGCTCAAGGCTGAGTCCGTCTCGGCCAATCCGCTCATCATGCGGTGGCCGTGATGGAGGAAAGTTGGAAAGTAGGTTGCCGCCACGCCGTGGAATGCGTCCTGAAATCGTTTTTGCGTCTTCGCCCAGCTACGTCGTTACAAGTCGACACGGTCAACCATGACCGCGCCCCGGCCCGAGTCATCGCTGGAGGTCATAGTGCCGAGTGAGAGATCTGAAACGCGGAGGCCGCAGCGACCGAGCAACACCCTGCACGGGGATGCGCATCTGCTGCTGGCGGAAAAGGTGAACCTTTTTTTCAAGAACAAGACTTCGCAGGACTTCGTGGAGAATGAGCTGCCTCGGCTTCTTGAGAGGCAATATCCTATCCGATAAAAGGAGTCGGATGCCGGAGATCGCCAGAGATCCCGTTGGCGAAGGGGCCGAATTACTGAGCACGGACCGCACGGAAGTAAGATGTCACAAGGGTGGAGGTCAAGATGTGAAATCATGCCTCCGAAGCCGTTTTCCTGAAGGTGACATCGACAATCGCCGATTCCGTCTTCACGTCGGCGACGCTGCGGCTATTTCGCAAGCGGTGCATTGGGTCAAATGGCGGGCGATTTGTTCCATGGAGTTCCCTACCTTCGCGGCACTGCCGCCGCCGCATCGTTTCGCAAGTCGCGAAACGAGGCACGGGGCGGGACCGCGGCTGGGGTGATAAAGTCCTTTTTTAAATGCTTATCGAAATCGATCCGCTTGAAGGCGATCCCATCGGAAGGATGCAAGCAGCCCAGTTACTCAGTCATGGTCGTGGCTCATGCCGTTCGCAGGCGCGCGGCGCGCAGGGATTCCGCGGTGAGCCAGATCGAGACGCCGAGGAAGAGCAAATCTTTGGTGATGAACTGCCCCGGCATCGGGCTGGGAAACGGAAAACCATAGCCTTTCTGCCAGATGCCCGGCGTGCTGAACAGAAAGGTGAGCGTTGACAAAAACATGACGATCGCTCCGATTCCGCCAACCGCGGAAGCCATCGGCGCGAACTTTCGCGATGCAATGAGCAGGCCAACCACAATTTCGGCGGTCCCGATGAGGTTCGACAGCATTTGCAGCCCGAACGATTTCAACGCCCATGCAAAAAGAGGGCTATGCGCGAGTAACGGCTCGATGCCAGCGGACTCGTAAGCAGTGAATTTCAGCGCGCCAATCCACAGCAGGATCACGGCTAGCGCGTAGCGGCTGAAGTAATGTCCGAGATGGTTCAGGCTGTCTGGTTGGATGGGTTCGTTCATGTTGATAGGGGCTGGTATTTCAGAAATTGGTTGAATGCAGACCGTCAATCGTTCGCTCGCCGCGAGACGGATAGTCTTTCTCAAGAGCGAACTTTACGAACTCGAGCATTTCCTTCAGGTCGGGACGGCCCATCGGCATCGAATTGTAAGCCGCATAATACAATGTCTGGTCCGGCCGGATCAGGAAGAGACCCGGTTCCCCGAAGAAGTCCGGCTCTTCCTCCTTGATCGCGGCGGATATGTAGAGTCCCCAGTCATTCATTTGATCCACTGTCATGCCGTAGCCCACTCCGAGGTCACCGATCTCCCACTCAGCCCGACTACTGGAGGCCCGTTGCTGTGTGTCCCCGGAAATCGTGAAAACCGAGACCCCCAGATCCGAAGCATCATCAAGAAGGGTGTTGAGCTTTTCGAGATATTTCCTGCAGATCGGGCAGTGGTGGCCACGGTAGAACACAAGCATCAGGAATTTTTCAGGATTCTGTTCGGTGAGGGACCAATTGCCGCCACCGACCCGTGGAACCACGAGTTCGGGTAATTTTCGCTTTGGTATTAGTTTCATAATTTCTTAGTTTCCGGAGAGAAAATTGGGAGCTAAACTTTTTGAATAGGCGGTCAATAGATGGATTTCTCGGCACCTCGGCAAGCTCCTAGAGAGAAGGCGGCGATGATTTCCCCAACGGTGAATTTTGCTGCTGCGGAACGGGTAGCGGTTTGTTTTTTCATGGGTTTTTGGGGTTGAAGTTAGAGAGAGTGATTTAGAGCGTTTGCGGTATATCGGCGGATGGAGCGCTATCCTAATTTCCACAGAAGCTATAGCTTTCCAGCATCATCCGTGCGGCGCTCGCCCGCGAACTGCGGACGAACGCCTGATTTTGCCGGTCGGGAAATTTTCCGGCCAGCCGGACTTAGTAAGCGGCGAGACCGGAAGAGCCTTCGTTAGGACTAAGCGCCCCCGTGCCCGCTCCGAAAATCCCCACCTGCGTCAGTGTCTTATCGGCATTCACCCGATAGCCCGCTACCGCGGCGGTTCCGCGGAGCAGATTGTAAAGATATACGCCGTCGGCGCTGAAATCCAGGTCGGTTACGTTGCTGGTAGGACCGGACGAACCGGCTGCGCCGTTCACCAGCGTGGCGGTCCCGTCAGCAGCCAGGGAGTAATTCGAGATCGTCCCGTTCACAAAGTTCGCGGTATAGGCGTTTTGTTGATCGTTTGTGATCACAATCCAGCACCCGTCCGTTTGCGCGTTTTTCACCGCCGAACTGATCACTGTGAGCGCGCCTGTCGCCGGATCCATGTTATAGGAAGAGACGCCGGTGTTTGCCAGATCCGGCAGGCCGGACTCCACTACGAACAACTTTCCGTCATTACGGAAATACATCGCAAATGGCCGCGGCCCCGCCGAGGCGTAGGGCGTGGGAGCACCCACTAATCCACCCGCGCCGACCGCAAAGACATCGAGCATGCTTCCCACTTTGTGAGTGACGACGATAAACTTGCCATCGGGGCTGAAGCGCGCTTCGCCCGGCACGGCGATCGGGGAGCTTAGGGCTGCGAAGGAGTTGGGAATCGGCGTAAGCAAGCCATTCGCCGCGACGGTGAAGCCGGTGATGCCATTGCCCGCGACCGAGCTGTCCATGACATAGGCCAGATTGCCGGAAAGCGTGATGCTTGTTGGCTGGTCTCCGGCGGGGACGCGCTGGAGATAACGGAGCGTGCTGCCATTGACCGAAAAGACGGTGACGTTGTCGCTGCCGGGATTGCAGGCGTAGAGATAGCGGTTGTCTGCGCTGAGGGTGAGGCCTCCTTGGGTATCGAAGTCCACGCCCTGCCCGTTGCCGCGGGTCGAGAAACGTCCCGTTTGCGCGAGGACTCCCGCCGCGGATCGGCTGTAGGCCACGACTTCATTGTTTCCAGCACGGTTGGTCATGGCAAACACCGCACCAGGTGTCTGGCCATAGGCGGTGGTGATAGCGCCCGCGAGGGCAAGGAGGAGCGGAGTCCGTGAAATGAGTTGGTTAAACATATAAGTAGATAGGTTGGATTTTGTGAATGGGATCAAGTGGAGTGTTCGGGATCAGCGGGATGCGGGATCTTGGCTCGACGGGGAGATCTGTCTCCGGCGCTGGCCGACGAGGGCCAAGCTTCCGAAAGCGAGAAGCGCGGCAATGCCTGGTTCGGGCACGGATGTGAAACTGCCTCCTTGAAGCAAGACGGCGGAATCCACAGAACCGTCCCCCGCGTCTGCGATGGAGATTTGCAAGGTGTTGACGCCGCTCGTCGAGACCGTCCCGGTGGCCGTGAGGATGCGGGTGACACCGCCGTAGTTGAACGGAGTGCTGCCGTCGGAATCCTGCGTATAAAGGCCAGGGTTCGTTCCCGCATTGATGCTATCGATGGAAACCGGGGTGCCGGTGCCGGGAACCAGCGCGACGTTCGTGCCATTGAAGTAAATCGCCACCGGGTCCGAAAAGGAGGTCCCGATGTCATTAGGATAACTTGCCGAGGCGAAGGCGAAATTCAACATCGCCGTCACATTGGTGCTCATGAATTGAATCGTCAGCACCACGGCATCGAATGTGGGATTTCCGGCAAGCGCGGAAAGCTGTGCATTTCCAGCGCCCCCGGCGTCAAAGCTGGGACCACCGATGAAGTCGCCCTCCGCTCCCGAGGCAATCCCGGTTGTTAGGAGAACACCAGTTCCAAGTGTGAACGGAGTTGGCGAGCCAGAGGTGAAATCAGTGAAGGTGCCGGTCTGTCCGGGCTGTGAGGTGAGGGTGGGAACTCCGACAATGGTGATGCCAGTGCCGAGAATCGATTGGGCGAGCGCGAGGGGATCGTCGATAAGATTCACACTCAGCGTAGCTGCATGTGTCTGGTGGAGAGCGGCGGCACTGGTTAGGAGTGCCAGGGTGGTCGCCCCAAGGCGAACGTTGGTTTTGCGGGGAAACATCATATTGGTTGTGAGTTTGTCTTTGATTTGCGGGCAATTGCCGGTGACTTGGTCTTTGGAGGGAGGCGTTGTGGAAAATGCGACGGAGGCACGAGGCGCCGCCGCCGCTTCCATGAACGGAAAAGGACGGCTCAGTTGCCGCCCTTTTTCATCATCTTGCCGTCGGCATCCATCATGTCGCCGTCCTTCATCATCATTTTCTCACCGTCTTTCATGACGGAGCCGTCCTGCATAACCATGGTGCCATCGGACATTTTCATGTCCTTGTCCATCGCCATCGCCATGCCGTCGCTCATCATCATCATCATTTTGCCATCCTTCATCATGACGGAGCCGTTGGTGACCATGCCGCCGTCCATGGAAACCATGTCGCCGTTTTTCATCATCATTTTCTTGTCGCCCATCATCACGGTGCCGTCTTTCATGACTTTGGTGCCATTCTTCATGGTCATGTCCTCTTCCATCATCATGGATTTGCCGTCCTTCATGACCATCATCTTCCCGTCCTTCATCATGACGCAGTTGCCCATGTCCATCATCATGTGGCCTTTCATATCCATCATCTGGCCGTCCTTCATCATCATTTTCGTGCCATCCTTCATCATGACGGAGCCGTCCTTCATGACGGTGGCACCGTTGTCGAGCTTCATGTCCTCCTCCATCATCATGGACTTGCCGTCCTTCATCATCATCATCTTGCCGTCCTTCATCATCACGCCGTCATCCATGGCGGTGGCGAGGCCGGCTCCCAGGAATGACATTGCGAAGAGGATGGAGGCGATTTTCGTGGATTTCATTTTCATAGTATGTTGTTGGTTTGGTTGGTTCAATTGTGTTCCGCACGCGATCCGCGGGAACTCCGCAGCACCGCAACCCGCGGAACCTGCGGATCCCTTGGGAGGCGTCCGTGACCTCAATTGGAGAATCGCGGAATCCGATTATTCCGATCCGCCGGAAAATCTTCGTGACGATTTCAGAAATACCGCTCGAGAGAGGCGCGGCCGCCCTTGGTGACAAGCATCCGCACTTTGCCGCCTTCCATCCAAGTGGCCGTCATCCAGCCGCCGCGGGGCGTGAATACCGGCTCACCGCCGATTTTCCCAGCCGGGAAAGCATCGCGGTTGATGACGAGTAAATGGACGAGTTCCTTATCGTCCCGGACGAAGCAGACGAGCGCCACGGGATACCCGCGGAACTCCAGCACGCGGCAGCCAACCGGCTTGAGACCCGCGGTGCCCGGCGGGAACGAAACGTCCTCCAGCGCGGCGGATTTTCTTAGCCAAGCGTGGATTTCCTCCCGATCCCCGCTATCGAGCGCGAGGGAAGGATCGATGCTGACGAAGGCGGTCATTTCCTGGCGGAAATCGGCGATCATGTCGCGCCGCGCGGGCGGGGCCAGCCAGAGCCAGGTGGCGAGAAATGTCACAGCCGCGGCGGCCGCCGTCAGCGCGGCGACCTTCTCCCACCCGATCTGGCGGAGGCGGGGCGCGGGTGGTGGCAAAGCCACACGGAACTCCTCCGGCGGAACGATCCGGTCCTTCAGCGAGCCGGCCACGATGCCGTCGAAATCCAACTCGCCGGCGAACCAATTCGCCAGCTCCGGGTCCGCGGCGGCCATTGCCAGCGCCTGCGCGAAGAATGGATCTTCCGCATCCGCCGTGCCGGGGCGGTAGATTCCGAGAATGAGTTTGGCGTCGTCCCGAGTCACGCGCGCACCTCCTTTTTACGGACGATCTCGCCGTCACCGGTTTTTACGAGGCGGGCGCGCATGTCTTCTTTGGCGCGGGAAAGCCGGGACATCACGGTGCCAATCGGCAGGTTCAGGATTTCCGCGATTTCCCCATAGGAATGATTTTTCAAGTAGAACAACATCAGGACCGAGCGGTGTTCCTCCTTCAACTCCAGCAAAGCCTCCCTGACAAGGGTGGGTTCGGCAACCGCCTCCGGCTGCGGCGGCTCGCTCTCCAATCCGTTGAGGTGCGCGCCATTCTCATGGACGTAGCGGGAATTTCTCCGCTTCCACGCGAGGAACTCGCGGTGCAGCGTGGTGAAAAGCCACGTCTTGCACTTGGTGGAATCCCGGAGCTGGTGGCCCTTGCGACCCCATTGCAGGAAGGTCTGCTGGGTCAGATCGCACGCGTCCGCGCCGCTGCCGCACAGCGAGTAGGCGAAGCGATAGAGCGACAGGTAGTGCTCATCGACGAGGTCTTGGAAATCGGGCGGATTCAACGTGCGGAGGGGGAATTGGCGGAGCGCCCGCGAAACAAAGAGCGGAGGGCTGCTAGAAATTCTGCATTTGGCGGTTGCCCACGGAAAAGCTGTTGGACCGGATCAAGGGGATGGGGAAAAGATGGCGTGGCTAGAGCTTATGCGGGGCGCCGGGCGGTGTTTCAATAAGAAAAATCTCCATGGCGCACCGGGTTTTGTCACAATCGGGAGTCTTTGGTGCTGATGCCATGGGCAACGGGCGAAGCTCTCAAGGATTCTTTGGAACGGCGTGAAAAAGGCAGCCATCCTTTGTCCGAATCGATTGCATTTTCCGTATTGATGCGAGGCCCAGTTGCTAGAGCGATGCAATAATTTATCAAACCGGTAAAACACTTCATGGAATTCCGCCACACAAATGGTTTTTGGTTCAGGAGGATTGAAAAAGGACGCAAGCGTGTTGGTTTCGGGAAAGCAGTCCGCTGCCATCGACCATGGACTCGTCCCCGACACGCAAGACATGGGAATATGTTTTTGAAACGCTACCACCGGCGGCGAGGGGGAGGAATTTCTTAGCGGCGGGAAACCTCGGCACGCAGGAAGACTTGGTCTAGCACTCCGGTAGCGGTTGCGGTGACGGTGGTGGTCCCGCCAACGGTATCGGCGGTGATGGTCACGGCCGGGACGCCACCGGGGCCGTTCGGTGCGGCACTGTCGTACCAGTCGGTGAGGTTGGTGGACCAGCGGTAGGATATGCTCAAGTCCGCGGGAAGGGATTCATTGCGGGGGTGGGTGAATGTGGTGACAGCGCCGGTTTTGTTGAGTCTGGCGATTCCTTTACTGAATTCGCGCGGGTTGGTTCCGAACCATGCTTCCAGGCCGTTGCCGATTCCGTCCCCGTCCGGGTCGAGATCAAGGCCCTGTTCGGCGGGAGCCAGTCCGAAGGCTGGATTGGAGATATAGGATGCGAAGGTCGCGGGGGCGATGCCTAGCGCCTCGATGCCCGCGAACCATACGTCCGCCATTCTGTCATAGCCGGCATTGTCCGGGTGATTGATGCCATTCGCGAACAGCGACTGATTGATCGATGTGAGGTTGCCCGGGTCCGTCAGGAATGGCGCATATTGGTCCACGAGCGTGACGTTCCGGCCCAAGGTCCCGTATTTCGGGAGGAGGGTATCGCGGATGTAGTTGTTGTAGTCCACGATTCCTTGCTGGTAACTGTATTTTGGTATAATCCGCGCGACGATCAGGTGGAGGTTGGGTTTGGTTTTGGTAATTGTGTCAACCAGCGTGTCGAGGCCGCTTTGGTCCTGCGAATTGGTGCCGATCTTGAGCAGGATGACATCCGGATCATCGGTTGCCAGCCAGGTGAGGATGTTGCTGTTTAGAAAGCTCGCGGTCTTGCCGCCGTAGCCGCGGTGACCGTCCTGGCCGATGTCGCGGAGATCGAAAGCCGGCTTGTAGGTGCCGCCGCGGGTGGGATCGCCGCTGATGCCGGTCCACGGTTCCGTCGATCCGCCCACAAATTTGAAGTTATAACGCCGGGTGTCGGTTAGGAGGTTGAAGAGTCTGCCGCGGTATCCGAATTTATACGGAACGCTCCACGTGGGGTTGTCGGTGTAGCCGGCCGTGATGGAGTCACCCAAGCACATGATCCGGAGCGGGGTGGCTGCGGTTATGATGTTCCACGTTTCATCGTCGGTGATGCCGGTGAACGGATTGCCCGCACGGTCGGTGATGGCGGTAGAACCGATCCGGACCGAGTAGGATGTGGAATCCGACAGATCCGTTTCCGGATTGATGGTCAGGACGGCGCCCGCAATCGATATCCGGGAATCGGGCAGCGTGATTACGATTTCAGCGGCAGCGGTAAGATTGCGAAGGGTGATACTGCCGGTTCCCATGGCGATGTCCTCGTTAAAGGTCGCGACAAGATTGCTAGCAGCGCGGGCATCAATCGCACCCCGGGCAGGAGCTAGGGAAATGATACTTGGCGCCGTGAGGTCGGGCTGGCCGGTGGTGAAGCGCCAGGTCAAGTCGTCACCGATGCCGACGAAACGGTTGCCTGACAAATCATGAATGGCGGTGGGGTCGATCTGGATCGCGTGGCGGGTATTGGCCGATAGGCTTTCGGCCGGGTTGATGGTGAGTGTGGAGCCGGTGACCGTGATCCGCGGGTCGCTGATGGGAATCAACAACGGCGAGTTTGCGTCGAGGTTCCGGATCGTGACATTACCGGTGCCGATCGCGATGTTCTCGTTAAACGTCAGGATCAAATCGGCTGCCGGGCTGGCGTTTGTTTCATTGTTGGCTGGAACGAAACTGTCAATGAACGGGGGAGCGGTGTCAGGGGTGGCCGGGCCGCCGAAAACGTCCACCTCGCGCCAAATAAAAGCACCGGAATTCGCACCTCCATTGACGCTGTTGGCCGTGAACCTGATCCAGCGGACGCCACTTGCAAGCGTGCCGCCGCCATCGGTCAGAGTCACCTTTGTGGTGCCGCCACCGGAGGCGATCGGCTGATAGCTGACAGTAGCCAAGGTGGTGAAATCCGTTGCTCCGGCCAATTTGGTTTCAACTTTCCAGCCTTGATTGCCAAACCCGGCGGAATCCCAGTCTGCTATGGATTGAATCGAGGTGAGATTGTAACCGCCGCTGTTCGGACCGGCTCCCAGATCGTAGGTGGCGGTTGCTCCGACTGTTGTCCACGCGCCCTGCACCGCATCGCCGGAGCCGGGGGCGAAAGGACCGCCATGCATGCCGTCGCTGAGTTCGCGGGGGCTGGCTTGGTTGCCCGTGTTCCAGCCGGTGGTGACAGGCGTTAGACCCGCCAGGAGATCGGAAGCGCTGACGTCGGCGGAGTATGCCCTTGGCACCGTGCTGGTGACTTTCACCTGTATTGGTGCTGCAGCCGCCGGTCCGGCGAATGCGGCAAGGGAAAGAGCAAGGAACCCGAGATTTGCCGGGATGAGATTGGTTTGAAACATTTTCGTGCTGTAATCTATCGCCATGGAGGGGCGCCGGTTTTCAGACTTCGGAAATCCGGCATACAAATGCTCATTGCGCGGAACGGAAATCCATTTTCGCAAACAGGATAACCGCATCGATGCAGATGGGGCATGCGAAGCTTCACTGGATTGTGAGTTTGGTGATCGAGGTGCCGCCCGGCCGGCGCGGAGTTTCCATTTCCAGGCCAAGTTGAACCGGCTGCATTTGGAGATCACTTGCCGGGCGGTTTCTTGCGGGTGGTCGGATTGTCGGAAGGAGAAGTTTTCTGGGCGGGTCTGGATTTGAGATCCATGGGCTTTGCGAAGCGGGCGGGGTTTTCCGTGATGATCCGGATGTTTTTGAAACGGATGGAACTCTTTCCCGCGCCGGGCTTGTTTCCGACCGCATGGATTTTGAATGCAATGGGTCCCGAGGCATATTTCTTGTCGTCCAAGTGGCAGGTCGGGATTCCATTCACCCATACCTTGATGGTGGAACCCAAGCACTCGATGCGGAAATGAGCCCATTCGCCGAGTTTGAAAGCATCCCGGGCGGGCTTGTCATTCGCGAGATCGTAGAACCATTCCCATGTCCCGCCGAAATCGTCGAAGATTCCGCCCGTCCAGGCGCGGGGACTATTGTCGATTTTCACCTGATAGGCATTCAGCCGCACATGCGCACTGGCCGGGGCCAACTGGCTGCGGAGCAGGATTCCACTGTTGAAACCGGGGTCGTCCTTGAGATCCAGCTCGAGGATGAAATCCGAATAGCTTTCGGTAGTGGCGACATAGGTATGTTCCACCGTCCCGGGGCGCTGGTGGAGAACCATCACCCCATCCTCCAAAACGACCGGCGCGGGATCGGAAAGCGCGACGATTTTCCAGCCGGTGAGATCGGTACCATTGAAGAGGCTCACCCATGGTTCGTCTGCGGCGAGGAGTGGTAGCGGAAGGGCGAAGAGGAAGAGAAGGATCAGTCGTTTCATGATGGAAGTGTCAGGAGTTATGTTGAGGAAGGCAGTTGGTATAAAAGCGACCGGGTGGCCCTGGGAATCCGATTGAATCAGAATTCCAGAACCACCCGGCGGGGTCCGGGACGGGCGGTGCCGTCCCGGGGATTTATAGGGGATCAGGGAGTCGTGACGACGCGGAGGCGGGCGAATTTCTTCGTGCCTCCGGAAATGGTGACTGTGACGGTGTCGGGAGCCGAGCCGTTTTCGGCGATGTTCACCCCGGGGGATGAGCCGGCGTTGTTCGCACCGATGGTGAACGACGGCTGGCTGGCCCAATCGACGAGGTCGGTGCTGGTTTCCACCACGAGCGAGATATCGGGAGTTTCCGAGCTATCGACGCGGCTGAATTGGAACACCAGGTTTCCACCCATGAAGGACGAGGACGTGCGGTTGGCTGAGGAAGACAGCCGCGGATCGCTCCCGGTGACGTATTCCACGACGTTCGCGACGCCATCCGAGTCCGGGTCCGCACCGGGGGCGGTATTGGACAGGGGCGGCGAGTTGAATGCGGCGGCGTAGGTCGCGTAGCTGGCTGGCGCGGCCCCGACGAGGATTTTGCCGCTACCGGTGATGGCTCCGCCGCTGTTGCCTGAGTCGTAGGTGCCATTCGCTTGGGCGACGCCGTCGATGACGAGCGACGCGACCGAGTCGGTCCCGGCGTTCGGCAAATTCAGGACTGCCGGGGAACCGGCGACCTTGCCGATCGTCAGGGTGGCGGTGTCCGAGAAGTTCCCGGATTGGACGCTCAGGATGCCATCCTCGACGGTGGTCGCGCCGGTGTAGGCGGTGCCGCCGGTGAGGGTGAGCATGCCGGTGCCGAGCTTGATCAGGGTGCCGGTTTGCGACGGGGCATTTTCCAGATTCTGGGAAATGGTGATGTCGTTGCCGGTGGCGACGTTGATTTTCGCACCGTTGGCGGTCAGGTAGGCGCGGTCGATATCGCCGAGGTAGGCGGCATCGGTGGCAACCGGGCTGAGCGTGCCACCGTCGAAGGTGACAGTGGCGGTGGCTCCCGCGCCGCGAACGGCGAGGGTCGGGAACGCCGGCAGGGTCACCTGGGCGTTACCGCCGATGATGATGGACGACACGCTGCCATCTCCGCCCGAAAGCTGGGAGAAGCTGGCGGCGCTGAAGGTCCCGCCGGTGAGGTTGAGCGTGGCGTTTTGTCCGGCGTTGTTGGCCGAGGCGTTCACGCTGGTGCCCGCACCGCCCAGACGGAGGATGCCCACTGTCGCGGTGCCGCCGGTCTGGTTGAAGGTGCCGGTGACGTTGCTGGCGGCGGATCCGTCCGAACGGGCGATCTGGAGGGTGGATCCGGAGGTCATGGCGAGATTTCCGGTGCCGCTCAGGTTGAACGTGGCGGTAGTGCCGCTGTTCACACCTATGACCACTCCGAGGCTGCTGTCAGTGGTGTTCAAGGTGCCCGCGCTCAGGTTGTAGGTGCCCATGGACGCGGACCCGGGGGTGGGTCCGCTGCCGTTGCCGATCAGGAGCTGGCTACCGGTGGTGGTCAGGTTGCCGCCGGTCTGGTTGACGACACCGATGACGGTGTTGACGGTTCCCTGACCGACAAAAAACGTGCCTGTATTGAAGGTGCCGTTGGAGATGTTCAGGGTTCCGGTACCGCCCGCCGTGGTGCCGACGGTGATCCCGCCGGTGGCGACGGTGCGATTGCCGGTGAGATTGAGCATGCCCTCGTTGACCCGCAGCGCGCCGCCGTAGGTGTTGACGCCGGACAGCGTCCATGTGCCGCTGCCGGATTTGGTCAGGCCGGTGTTGGCGGTGCTGTTAACGATGGCTCCGGAAATTTCTCCGGTCCCGGCGGTCGAGCCGCTGAGTGTCAGGGCCTTCGCTCCCACGCCGACGGCGGTGAAATCGCTGGTAAACTTGAGCAGGCCGGTGCCGGACTGGCGGATATCCCCGCCACCGGTGGTGCCGTTCAGGTTGACGACGCGGTCGGTCGTTTCCCCGGCGCCAGTGTAATTCAGCACGCCGGTGGAGCCGCCGGAACCAAGGTCGATGGTGCCGTCCGCAACAGTGATAGGCGCGCCGAGGTTGCTGGACGCGGTGCCGCCCACAACTTTGTTGAGCGAGCTGACGTTAAGCGTGCCATTCAAGACCTGTGACTTGCCGGTGTAGGTATTCGCTCCGGATAGGGTCCAAGTGCTGGAACCGTTCTTTTGGACGGCGGAAATGGCGGTTGCATTGCCGTTGCTGATGACCCCGGTGACGGCGTTGTTCGCATTGGTCCCACCAAGGGTCCAAGTGGTGGTTTTGCCAGCGACCGATCCGGTGAGGTTGCCGACGGTAAGTGCGGCGCTGGTCGGGTTCAGCGTGAACGCGCCACCTGCTCCGGCGGTCGAGCGCACATTGGCGATGTTGAGACTGTAGCCGTTTGCGCCGGTGACGTTGATGGTCATGGCGCCGACGGCAGAGCTGCCCAGGCTGCCATTGAGCTGGATCACGCCGCCGGTGCTGCCATCGCCGTTATTGTCCACGTTGATGGTGCCGGTGACTCCCGAATTTCCTCCGAGCGCGAGCGGCAGGGCGATGGTGCCGCCGCCGTCAATGTTGAGCTGATAAACGCCGTTGGTCGATCCGCTGCTGAATTTGATGAGACCCGTGCCGGCGGACACCGGCGTGGTGATGCGGACGATGGTGCCAGTGCCGCCTTTGATGGCGACCTCCGAGTTGGTGGTAGTGCCGGAAAGAATAAGGGTTCCGCCCAAAGAATTCGTGGCGCCGGTGTAGGTGTTCGCACCGGTAAGGGCGACCGTGCCGGTTCCGGACTTGGTGAAAGTGGACGCGCCGATGCCGTTGACGATCGGGGATGAAATCGTGAGCTTGCCGGCTCCACCATTTGAGACATTGAGGTCCGAGTTGGTGGCGGTGTTGCTCTTCAGCGTGCCGTTGGTGATGGTGAAATCGTTCGCGCCGACCATGGAGATCACTCCTGCATTGATAGTGGCTGAGTTGCCCGCGCCGAGATTCCAAGTGGCTGCGCCAGCGGAGGTATCGATGAGCAACCGCCCGAGCTGGGCGTCAACCACCGTGTTGTTGACGTCGGAGTTTGCCAGGAAATCAACGCCGGGATCAGTCGGATTCGTGGCAGTGAGGATCGTGCTGGGAAGCCGGGTGACAGCTCCGCCGGAAACGGTGGCGAGACCAAACCCGGTGTTGTCCTTCAGCGTCACACCGGCACCGATGATGCCGTTGTTGAGGGTTGGATTCCATGCGACGATCGCGTTGGACGGGGTGCCGGCGGAGGTGTCGAAGGCGATCGACGCGTTGGCCGGGACGGTGGCGCTGGTGATTGTCAGCGTGGTGTCGGTGCCGCCGTTCGGATTGATGACAATCTTTCCGCCGCTGCCGACGATGCTAGCGACTGTTTGGGCGCTTGATCCGGCAGGCGCGCCCTTCAGAGTGAAGGTGCCGCCACCGAGCGAGAGCGGTGAGGTGGCAAGGATGTTGGCGCCAGTGACGAGATCCAGGATGAGGTTGCCGCCGTTGGCCGAGGTGGTGCCGTTGTAGTTGCCGCCGCCTTGGAGGGTGAGAGTGCCCGCGCCGGTTTTCGCGATGTTCGCGACGTTCGTGCCCCAAGCACCTTCCAAATTAATGGGTCCGGTGACGGTCTGATTGGCGTTTCCTGCGAAGTTCAGGGTGACGTTGGGGCCGACGATGGCATCTGGGCGGAACAAGATCGTTTCGTATTTCAAATCGCCGGCGGCCGCGCTCCACACGCGGGTGGTGCTGCCGCCGATCCAGAACGCCCGGACGGTAGCGGGGAGGATTTGCGGGTTCGGACTGTTGTTTTGGATCTGGGTGGTCGTGCCGGTGGCGAACTGCATGCCATTGGCGCTTGCAGTGATGGTCATGGCAGGCGCGTCAGGATTGAAGAAGAGAGAGCTGAAATTTCCGCCAACGTCGACATCCGCAGTGTTTTGCGGGCTGGCGCCGAAGCGGATGTCATTGCCGTTGACGACCACGGGAGCGTCCGGGTCCCAGTTGGCATCGGTGGAGAATTTGTTGTCCGCACCGCCGCCGTCCCAGAGGAAGGTGGCCGCGCCGGCCGTGAGGGCGGAGGCGCAGAGGGCGAGGGAGGCGGCTAGGAATGCGTTGGATCTCGGTTTCATGGGTTGTTGTATTGGGAAAATCCGGCGTAGCTGCGGAAACGTTCCGCGCATTCGCCAGACCGACAGCGTAGTCACGGGTCTTCTCGCAAGCAATCCCTCCATGGGGTGATTTTTCCGCGGCGGCGGGCGAGCCGCCTTGGTCGCAATTCCCGAAATGGGCGATTGCACGCGGGCGGGGAGGGCGCTTGAGTCGGATTTCCCCAAGCCCGTATGAAACCGCTCTTCGCCTGTTTTTTCCTGCTCTCCTTGCTCGCCGCCCGAGCTGCCGAAACCACCCAGCGCCTTTATCTCTCCGGGAAAGGACCGTCCGATGCCGTCGATTGGGACTTCCAGGTCAGTGCCGGCCGCCGGGCCGGGGAGAAAGCGACTATTCCCGTCCCCTCGCAGTGGGAGCAGCACGGATTCGGGGACTACGATTACGGCACCGTGGGCGTGAAGGAAAAGCACAAGGAGGATGGACTCTATCACCACAAGTTCACCGTGCCGGTGGAGTGGAAAGGCAGCCTCATCCGCATCGTTTTCGAGGGTTCCATGACCGATACCACGGTGAAAATCAACGGGCAGCAAGCCGGCCCGACTCATCAAGGCGGATTCTATCGGTTCGAGTTCGACATCACCGACGAGGTGCGTTTCGGCGAGTCGAACGAGCTGGAAGTGCTGGTCAGCAAGGATTCCGCCAATGCCAGCGTCGAGGAGGCCGAGCGCCACGCCGACTACTGGGTCTTCGGCGGGATTTTCCGGCCGGTCTGGATCGAGGCGTTGCCGCAGCAGTTCATCGACTGGTCGAGCACCGACGCCAAGGCCGACGGATCGTTCCGCGCCAAAGTTTATCTCGGAGGAAATGGCGGTGCGGACAGGCTTGTCGCCCGCGTCACCGCACACGATGGTGCGCCGATGGGCGAGCCGTTTTCCGCGCCGATCGAAGGCACCGGGCCGGTCGAAATTTCCGCCAAAATCCCCGGCGTGAACCCGTGGTCCGCGGAATTTCCCCAGCTCTATCAGCTCGAATACACGCTGATGAAGGGCGACGAAATCCTTCACCGCACCAGCGAGCGTATCGGCTTCCGGACGCTGGAAGTCCGCCCCGGCGAGGGCCTTTTCGTCAATGGCAACCGCATCGCCGTCAAGGGCGTGAACCGCCACAGCTTCCGCCCGGAATCCGGACGCACGCTCGACCCGGAGCAATGCTACGAGGACGTCCGCCTCATCAAGGAAATGAACATGAACGCCGTGCGCTGCTCCCACTACCCGCCGGACAAGGTATTTCTCGATGCCTGCGACGAGCTCGGCCTCTACGTGGAGGACGAGCTCTGCACTTGGCAGAAGCCGATGCTCGACACTCCCACCGCCACCCGTCTCATCCGGCAGATCGTCCGCCGGGATGCGAATCACGCGTCGATTCTCTGGTGGGCCAACGGCAATGAGGGTGGCTGGAACAAGGCCGTCGATGGCGAGTTCCCCCGCTGGGACATCCAGCAGCGCCCGGTGCTCCACCCGTGGGAGGCGTTTTCCGGCTTCCAGACGAAGCACTACCCGAGCTGGGACCTGCTCAACAAACTCCTCGGCGGCGACCTGCTCGTCATGCCCACGGAATACCTCCACGGGCTCTTCGACGGCGGCCACGGCGCGGGCCTGGCGGATTTCTGGAAATCCATCTCATCGAGTCCTAACGGCGTGGGCGGGTTCCTCTGGGTTCTGGCCGACGAGGGCATCGCGCGGACGGATCGCAATGGCGAGATCGACACTTGGGGCATCAACGCGCCCGACGGCATCGTCGGCCCGCACCACGAGAAGGAAGCCAGCTTCTTCACCATCAAGGACATCTTCAATCCGGTCCAAATCGGCATGGAAAAGCTGCCGGGCGGTTTCAACGGCAAAATCGAAGTCAGCAATCACTACGATTTCCGCGATCTATCGAGCGTGAGTTTCGAGTGGAAACTAACCGATCTGAATTCCACCGGCGCCGCGGGTGAAAAGTTGCCGGAGATTTCCGCCGCTCCCGGAAAATCCGCCACCTTGGCCATTCCGCTTCCCTCCGATTGGAAAAAGCACGCAGCCCTCCAGCTCACCGCCACCGACAGCGACGGCCAGCTCCTCTGGACCTGGTCGTGGGCGATCCATCCGGCCGGATCCCAGGCATCCGAGAAATCCGCCGAGGCAAGCCCGCCTGTCGTCACCGTCGGAAACGGGAAAATTTCGGCCAAAGCCCCCGGCGGCTCGTCGTTCGAATTCGACGCTTCGACCGGCCTCCTCATCAAGGCCGCCGTTGGCGGAAAAGACCTTCCGCTGACGAATGGCCCACGGTTCGCCGGCGACGCCGCGCCCGCCGATCTGGATTTCACCCCCGCTACGCTGAAAAATGCCGCCGCCAGCACCGCCGGGAAATCCAACGGCTCGAAACCGGGCAACGCCATCGACGGCAAGATGGACACCGTCTGGTCCCAACAAAGCCGCGACACCTGGATCCAGTTTGAAATCGACGCTCCCGGCGAGCTCGACCGGATTGGCATCGCTTGGCAGAAATCCGGCGAGCGCAAGGCAAGTTATGCGCTGGAACTTTCGGACGATGGCAAGCAATGGACCGAAGTGCTGCGCGCCGAAAGCCGCCCGGATCAAGCCGGATTCGACGTCCGCGAGTTTGAAAAGCAAGCCGCCCGCTTCGCCCGGCTCCGTTGCTTCGGGAACGACAAAAGCGACTGGAACAGCATTTCCGAGCTGAAAATCGGCCTCGCGGGAACTGCGGATTCCGCCGCTCCCCGCGTCAGCCACCGTATGGAGGACGGCAACCTCGTCATTGATGCCACCGGCGCCGGCCATCTCGAAAATTTCCGCTGGACCCTCCACCCGGACGGCGATCTCGCGCTCGATTACCGCTACCGGCTCGACCAGCCAGCCCCATTCCACGGCATCACCTTCGACCTGCCGGAAAAGGCCATCCGAAAGTTCTCATGGGTCGGCCAAGGCCCGCGCCGCGTCTGGCGCAGCCGCATGCGGGGCACGCATTTCGGCAGTTTCGAAATCCCCTTCAAGATCCTCCGTCCGACGCACGATTTCGACTACCCGCACTCCCGCGGCTACTTCGCCGGCATCCACGACGCCACGATCCAGACCACCGCCGGCAACCTCGAAGTCATGCCCGGCCAAGACGACACCTTCCTCCGCATCGGCACCAATGACGAGGGCGAGAAAATCCGCACCTTCTGGCCGGACGGCGATTTCTCCGTCCTCCACGGCATCCCCGCCATCGGCACGAAATTCAAAGCCCCGGAGCAGCTCGGCCCGCACAGCCAGTTCAACCCCGCCCCGGGCGTCGTCACTGGCAAGGTCACCTTCCGGTTCGGCAAGTGAAACCCAGCGCCGCAGGAGGCGCATGGGAATGAGAAGGGGAGCGGGCCTTGCGACCCGCTCCCCTTCGTAGCAATACACCTATACCGGACATCCGTCCGCCACACCCGTAGCGGTGGACTATCGACACCAGCACGCTAGTGGCTGCGCCGCGGCGGGGGCAATCATGCGACCGCCGGACGGTCCGCTGGCTTTGCGAATGGCGGCGAGGGCCGGGTGGGCGGTCGGATTTCGGGAAATAAATGCCGAAATTGATTTTGGACCGTCGTTCTGGTGGCAGTTAGGGTCCTCGGACCGCTTTACCCACCATGCACGGCACCGCCCCACTGGAAGTCCCCGTCAGTCCTTTGCGATGCGCCGTCATCGCGCTGGCGGTCGCGGCCACCTGCGCAACCGCCTTTTTCCTGATGGGACTGGCGGGGCGGCTCATCACCCCCTTATGGCCCGCCGCGGGATTGTCCGTGGGATTTTTCGCGGTATTCGGCAACAAAGCCGCGGCCCCGATCATCATCGGCCACCTCGCCACCTGGATTTTCATCCCGCCCTACTGGGGTGCTTGGGGCGTCCTGATGCTGCCGCTGCTTTATCCGGCGGAAGCTTGGCTGGTGGCCCGCTGCGGCTACCGGCGCGGAGGCGCGGCGGCCCTCGAATCGGCGGCGATGGGTCCCGTGGCCTGGGGCTATCTAGGCGCCCCGATCGCCTTCGCGCTGCCCACCGCACTGATTTCCGCGCTGCTGTTCACCGTTTCCGGGCGGTTCCCCCTCTCGGAGCTGGGGAAATCGACCTTTTTCGTGGGTATTGCCCACGTCCACGGCATCATCGCGTTCGCCGCGCTTACCATCCACATCTGCCGGGGGGATTTCCAGCGGCAGGATGTGGCGAAATCCTTCCCCGGCATCGTCGCCGGGCTGGTCGCGCTGTGCGTCATGGCACTGGCATTCGCAGGGATGTTCAATTTCTTCCTGAGCCCGGGCGCGGCGATTTTCCTGCCATTTCCTTTTCTGGTGATGGCGGCCGTCCGCCTCACGCCCGCCCAATCCTCGCTGCTCGTGGCGATCTGGTGCTCCACCTCCTCCGCACTCACCGTCACCGGTTCCGGGCCGTTCGTGCCGGCGGTGCTTCCCGGGCCGATCGCGAGTCCGGCGGAGCTCGGCCTCTACAACATGGCCATGGCCTCGGTGATCTACCTCGTCTCAGTCGGCTCCAACCACCTCGTCCGGCAGGTCGGCATCAATGCCATGGCGCTCGCGGCCGCGGATATCGAACTCTGGGAATGGGATCAACGCCGCGGTTTCCGCGGGGTCCAGGCCGAGGCCGGCCGGGGCTATGTGGCGGAATCCACCGCCGGCCTCTCCGGCATCGAAGGCTTGTGCAGCCTCGCGGGCGGTCTCCCCGGCAAGGTCCCGGATTTCTGGCGCCGCCGGATCGACAGCCAGACGCCGGCGCTCGAATCCGTCGGCCGCGTCCTCCGCCGCGGCGCCGACGGCCGCCCGCTCCAAGCGATCGGACTGTTGCAGGATCTTTCCGCCCTCCAACGCGCCGAGGAGGCGCTCATCGCACTCGGCACCCAGAAAGCGGCGCTGCGCAGCCTCCAGGCACGGCTCAATCCGCATTTCCTCTTCAACTCGCTCAATGTCATTCGCGCGCTCGTCCACATCGACCGGGCCAGCGCCGAGGAGGCCATCACCTCGCTGGCCGAGCTTCTCCGCAGCAACCTCCGCAGCACCGAAACCGCCCTCATCCCCCTGCGCGACGAACTCGGCCAAATCCGCGCCTTGCTTCACCTCGCCAAGCTCCGCTTCGGCAGCCGCTTGGAAACCCGCGTCGATGTCCCGCGCGAAATCCAGGCCCATCCCGTCCCGCCCATGATGCTGCTCAATCTCGTCGAGAACGCCATCACCCACGGCATCGGAAACCTCGAAAATGGCGGGGAAATCGCGATTTCCGCCCGCCTCACCGGGGATTTCCTGCGCCTCTCCATTCGCAATTCCGGCATTCTTCCCGAGCATGCCAGCCAAGGCATCGGCACTCGGGACGCCTTCCAACGCCTCGCGATGCTTTACGCCGGCCGAGCTCGATTTTCCCTAACCCAATCCGCCCCCAACACCGTCCTGGCGCAAATCGACATCCCCGCGGACCAGCCGCCACTGCCATGAATTCTAAAAATCCCAGCGCCACCTATCTCGTCGTCGACGACGAGGAGCTCGCCCGCCGCGAGCTGCTCCGACAGCTCGGCAACCTCCTGCCCAGCTTCTCCGGCATGGAGGCCGCCAACGTCCAGCAAGCCCGTGAGGTCCTCCTGAACCATCGTGTGGACGCCGTCTTCCTCGATTTGGAAATGCCCGGCGGCCACGGCATGTCCTTCCTGCCGGAAATCCGCGCCATGGGCGTCCCGGTCGTGATTACCACCGCCCACGACCGTTTTGCCGTGGATGCCTTCGATGGCGATGCCGCCGATTACCTCCTCAAGCCAATCGACCCCACCCGCCTCGTCCGCGCCCTCGCCCGCATCCGCAGCACCGGCCGGGAAACCGAGGGCGAGCCCGATGGGGGACTCATCGTCCTTGGCGACCAAAGCAACTGCTGGCCGCTCCATCCGGAGGAAATCCTCCTCGCCGAGTCCGCCGGCAGCTACGTCACCATCCACCTCAAGGACCGCAAACCCATCCTCCTGACCCGCAGCCTCCGGGAAATCGAGCACCTCCTGCCCGAGAGCACGTTTGTCCGGATCAACCGCGGCCAAATCGCGCAGCTTGCCTGTCTCAAAACGATCCGCCGGAAGGAAGGCGGCGGCTTTTCCGCAGAACTCGAAGGTCACGGGCCGATCGAGTTCTCCCGCCGCCAGGCCCAGGCCTTCCGCCAGCGCTACCAGTTCTGAAATCGGGCGGCCTCGCGTTTCGGTCGCTCGACCAGGAAGCCTCCGGCTGCTTGCAGCCGCTGATTTCAACCGCGCCATCGGCTACGACGGGGCGGATTTACCCGGTGCTCACGGTGGAGTTTGACTGCCCCGCAGCATCACTTCCCACCCAGCTCAGCCGCCGCCCACGGCTTGTTCCGGCCCGCGGTCGCCTGCCTCTGGGTCGCCACCAGCTTGGGTCTGACCGGCGGCGCGGCATTCGACCACTCGTTGCGGATGTAGGTGAGCAAATCCGCCACCGCGCGATCGTCGAACGCCGGATTCGCGCCCAAGCCCGGCATTTCCGCGGCGGGCGTGTAGGTCGTGCCATCGACGGTCACGGGACCCGCCAAGCCATGGAGGAGGATTTTCGCCAGCGTCTGCGGATTTCCCACCACCCACTGGGAACCATCGAGCGGCGGTCCGAGATTCGGAATGCCAGCGCCGTCCGCGCTGTGGCAGCCGAAGCACGCCGCCGCTCCGTGGAAAAGTGCCTTGCCGCGGGCGAATGAGGCCGCGGCCGCTCCTTTGAGCCGCTTGGCCGGCGTGCGGCCGGTGTCTTTCCCGGCGGCGCCCTGTTTGAGCCAGCCGAGCAGCTCCGCGTCCTTGGAATCCGCCATTTCCGCCGCGCGGAAATCCTCCTCATGCCCGTTCAGCCCGGAAACCGCCGCCTCCCGCACGAACGGCCATTTGCCCGCTTTCGCCAAAACCTCCTCAAGCCGCGCGAAGGCCGCCGGCGTGCCCACCGGACCCAGCGCCCGCGCCAGATACGGCGCGACTTCCGGGGCCGCCGGCTCCAGCGCCACCAACACCGGCGCGAGCTTTTCCAGCTCCTGCCGGTCCAGTCGCGTCGCCGCCCAGAGCGCGGACGATTCCACCTTTGCATCCCCGCTCCGCAGCGCGGAAATCAGGTGCTCGGCCCGCAGCGCGCCCATGCCTTCCAGCGTCCAGATCGCGTCGATCTGTCCCAAACCGCGCCCCTCCGCCGCCATTGCCGCCAGCGCCGGCACCACCGCCGGATCGGCGCGCTCGACGAGGAGCCGCTGCGCCATTTCGCGCTGCCAGGCGTTCGGATTTCCCAGCAATGTCACCAATTCCGCCGACCCGGATTTTCCCAAATCCGCCACCTTCCCCAGCGCCCCGGTCTTGCTGCGGATCCGGTAAATCCTGCCGTATCCCGACGCCGGTCCGTCCAACCCGCGCGATAGGGTCTGCTTGCGCAAGTAGCTGGTCATGTACGTCTCGTGCTGGATGATGCCGTGATACATATCGACGATGTAGAGCGATCCATCCGGCGCGGTGCAGGCATTGACCGGGCGGAACCGCTCGTCCGTCGAGGCTAGGAACTCCCGCTCTCCGAGCGGATGGCTCCCCACCAGCGTGCCGCCCTTTTCGACGATGCGCGTGGCCTTCACCAAGTTGCTCACCGGCTCCGTCGTGAACCCCATTCCATACCATTCCTTCGGGAAATCCGTGCCGCGGTAAATCGTCATCCCGGCGGCCGCCGTGGTGTCGATCAGCTTGAATGTCTCCGGGTCCAGCGTGTTGCTGGTGAAGCCGTGCGCCTTCGAGACATAGGCGCGGTTCACGCCCGGGGTCACCCGCGCCGGCCACACCCGGTTGCTGCCGAGCTGGACGAAATCCCGCGTCCGGAACCGCACGCCGGGATTTCCCATGAGAAGGTTCGGCGCCAGTGGATCGCCAAAAAGCAGCGTCGAATTGTTGTTGTGGTAAAGCCGGCCCCAATCGTCCCGCGCGATGCCCCATTGCCCGCGGAATGTCGTGGGTTCCGCCACCCATTCGCCGCCGCTTCGCCGCAGCCGCCGGTCGGATTTCGCCAAATACACCCGGTTGTCCAAGTTCCACAGCAGCCCGTTCGGCTTGTGCTCCACGTTGCCTTTTTCCGTCGCGCCGAAGTCGATTTCCACCGGCGGGCCGGCCGGCTTGTCGCCGTCCCGCGGCACCCGCACGAGTCGCTCCTCGTCCATCACCAGCACTTCCTTTTCGAATACCAGCACCGCCCGCGGCAGCGGTAGCTTGTCCAGAAAGACCGTCCGCTTGTCCGCCCGGCCATCGCCGTCCGTGTCTTCCAGAATCACGATTCTGCCATTGGCCACCGCCTCGCCCATGCCATCGATGTCCGGCATGTAGTCCCGCATTTCGCAAACCCACATCCGCCCGGCCGCGTCGAAATCGAGGCAAACCGGCTTGTCCACCAAGGGTTCCGCCGCCACCGGCTCGATTAGAAATCCATCCTCCAGCCGGAACGATTCCAGCGCCTCCGCAACCGTCAGCACCGGGCTGGGCGGGATCAAATTCTCCGGCACCACCGGGTCCATCCGCGCGCCCGTCTCGTCGCCCTGCTGCGCCCACGCCGCCGCTCCGGCGAGCAGCGCGATCGTTAGTATTCTGAAAACCATCGGTGTGAAATACGGGAAATCCCCGGCCAACTTACCCCGCGGCCCGGCAATTCAAGCCCCTCCCGCCAGCGCGGCCCAGCGCAGCTTCGCCGCCCGGCTGCGCGGGTTCGCCCGGCGTTCCTCCGGTCCTGCGACCACCGGCCTGTCGCCGGTTTCCGCGAAAATCCCGTCCCGCAGACCGGTCCGCAGCGCCAATTTCACCCGCCGGTCCTCGCCCGAATGGAACGTCAGAATCGCCACCCGTCCGTCCGGCCGCAGGCAGCCCGGCAGAGCCCGCAGGAACGCATCCAGCCCGCCGAACTCATCATTCACCGCGATCCGCACCGCTTGGAACACCCGACGCACCGTCGATTCCAGCTCGTCCGCATCCGCGATGCGCACCGCCTCCCGCACCGCCGCCGCCAGCGCCAGCGTGTCCGCGAAACGCCTGCCAGCCAGCGCCGCCGCCAGCGATTCCGCGCGCGGCTCGTCCGCATTTACCGCCAGCGCCGCCTCCAGTTTCTCCGGGGAAATCCGCTCCAGCCAGTCGCCCGCCGCCAGCCCGCGCGCCGGATTCATCCGCATGTCCAGCGGCCCCGCCGCCTTGAAGGTGAAGCCCCGCGCCGGGTCATCGTATTGCATCGAGGAGCAGCCGAGGTCCGCAAAAACGAAATCCACCGGCCCTCCGCCCCACTCTGCCACCGCTTTGGAAATCCCTGCGTAATTCGATCGCGCCGCCGCAAACGCCTCCTCCGCCCAGCCCGCCGCCCGCAGCCGCGCCAACGTTTTCGGCAGCTCCAGCGGGTCCACATCCAGCCCGAGCAAGCGCCCGCCCGGCGAAATCCGCTTCAAAACCGCCGCCGCGTGACCGCCGTAGCCCAGCGTCGCATCCACCCCGCGCATTCCCGGCTCCAGCGCCAGCGCCGCCATGCATTCCGCGACCATCACCGGCACGTGCGTCCCCGCCGGCGTCTTGCCCGAGGCGAGGACTTTCGCGATCGTTTCCGCATGCCGCGCCGGGTCCCGCTCCTTGTATTTGTCCTCGAAGTTGCATGGGTTTTTACCGCCGTAGCGCTTCCGCCGCGGCGGTCTTGGTGATTCCTCCGCGCTCATAGCTCCGAGTATTTCAGGTTGTTCCCGCGCGATTTCTCCACCGGATAGCGCACTTCATTGGCGGCGATTTTCTCCTCCATCGCGTCTCCCAGGCGCAGTCCCAGATTGTCCGCCAGCTCGAACAGCAGGATCGCCACATCAGCGATTTCCGAGGCGATCTCCTCCCGCCGCCCCGCCACCCGCGCCTCGATCTGCTCCGGCTGCTGCCACACGAAATGCTGCATCAGCTCGCCCGCCTCCGCGGAAATCGCCACCGCCAGATCCTTGGCGTTGTGAAACTGCCGCCACTCCCGCGCGTCCACAAACGCCTGAATCCTCCCCGTCAGCCCCGCAATCGAATCGCTCATGCCGCCGACCCTGCCCGCAAACCCCCGCGTGCGGAAATCCAAATCCGCGGACGCTTCCGTTCCCGAGCTTGCGCTAAAGAGCAAGCTGCTTGGACACCCGGAGCCGCCGCGATTTCACGACGCGCCGCCTGAAGCTTGCTCTTCCGCCTGTCTGCAGCCAAAAAAATTCCGGCTCTCTTATCCAGCTTGACCATCCGACCACGCCGTCCGCCTCTGCACACACTTCGGCCTGCTGCCCGACGTTTTCCTCGGACGAAACGCAAGCGGACTTTCAAACCCCATTCCGATGGCAACCGCATACATTGAAACTACGATTCCCAGTCTCTACACCGGAAGGCCCGCCCAGCGACTTGTGGAAGCCGCACGCCAGAACCTGACAAAGAATTGGTGGGACCATCACCGCCAGGAGTTTGATCTCGTTTGCTCTCAAACCGTGTTGGACGAGTGCTCGGGGGGCGATTTGGAGATGGCGGAAAAGCGGCTTGAGCTGTTGATAGGGATTCCCCTTCTTGAACTCACCGATGATGTCCTCTCCATCGCCCGGCAGCTTCTTTCCAAGCAAATCATTCCCGCGAAGGCTGCCGATGATGCAGTGCATATCGCCGTCGCTTCGGTTCATCGGACCGACTACTTGGTTACGTGGAATTGCAAGCATCTCGCCAACCCGCGGAACTGGAGACGAATCTCGGATTGCATTGCGGGTTTCGGGTATCGGGCTACGGTGATTTGCACCCCGGAAGACTTGATCGGCGATGATAGCTAACGCACAAACCACAATACTCGAGGAGGTTCGTTCCCTGAAGGAGGCGAATGCCGCCAAATACGATTTCGATGTCGCACGGATCATTGCGGCAGCCCGCCAGCGTCAGGAGGCGTCCGGACGTCAAATCATCCGGGTAAACAAGCAAGGCGCCGACCGACCTGCTACCCAACCTTAGAAAGCCATTCGTCGGGGGTGTCCCTGCGCGAAGCCTCGGCTTCAAGACTTGCTTTCCCTCAATATGGCGGGGATCCGCAGGAGGAATCTAGTGCCGGGGGCGGGGCCTTCGCAGGTGAGGGTGCCGCCGAGGGATTTCGCGAGACGGCGGGAGAGGGCGAGTCCAAGGCCTACGCCGGGACGGGTTTCGGCGGCTTCGCGGGCGGATTTGTGGAAGGCGCGGAAGATTCGGCGGCGCTCGGCGGGCGGGATGCCGGGGCCATGATCGATGACCGCGATTTCCCAAAATCGGCCATCGGCGCGGGTGGCGATTTCCACGACCGGCGGCGTGGAACCGGCGGCATATTTGGCGGCGTTATCGATGAGGTTGAAGAGGATGTGCTCGACCACGGCGGCATCGGTGCGGAGTTGGATTTCCGCCGGGAGGGGCATTTTCAAGGTGAGTCCGCTGCCGGTGAGGCGGGCTTCGAAGCGGTCGCGCATCGGCTCCAGCAGGGCGGCGGCGGTGGTGTCGCGGACGACGGAGCGGGCGCTGCCGCGCTCGATTTGGGAAAACGAGAGCACGTTCTCGACGAGGTGCGTCAGGCGGTCGGCCTCGCGGGAAAGCACGCGCAGGTAGCCGCCGCGTTTCTCCGGTTTGACGGCGTCGCTTTCGAGCATTTCCGAGTAGAGGCGGAAGGTGGTGAGCGGCGTGCGGAGCTCGTGGGTGACGGCGGAAACGAAGGCGGCGCGCCGCTCGCTGAGCCGCATCACGCCGTGGACGAGCAGCCCGGTGGCCGCCAGCGCGAGTGCGATCGCGGCCCATCCGGCGGCCAGCGGGCGGGTGAGCGCGGCGGGCGGGGCGGCGGTGGATTCGTTCCGGCGGAGGTGGAATGGGAAGGAAATCAATGCCAGCGGATCGTCGGCGGCGGGGGCGGGCAGGGGATCGAGCGTGGCAGCAGGTAGCAAATCGTGAAGTTCCCCGAGCAGCCGGCGGGCGAGGATTTCGCCGTCGAGCCAGACGCCCTGCACGCGGTGCTGCGTGCTGCCGCCCGTCTTCGTAACGAGTTGGCGCAGAAGGAAAATCTCGCCGCCGGCGCGGACGGCGCGCATCACGCCGATTTCCTCCATGCCGACCGCGACGGACTTCTGGAGGATGGAATTCGTGACCGTCTCGTCCACGGTTTTCGCCCGCAGCGCCTGCTCCACGTTGGTGAAATTGCTTTGATAGGCGGCGTCCGAGCGGACCTGCGCGGTGCCTTTCAAGCTGCGGATCCCGGCGTTGTCGGCCTGCGATTTCCGCGCCTCCTTGGGCACCGCCTGCCAAGCGTTTTCCCCGGCCTCCGCGGCTTCGTTGAGCACGGACCACTCGCCGCCGGGCAGGGGATTTGCCTGAAGGAGCTGGCGGAGTTGGTGGAAATCGGCGGGGCGGGCGGCGGCTTCCGGCGAGATCAGGCTGCCGCCCTGGCGGATTTCGAAATGCAGCCGGAACAGCGGATCGCCGGGGGGAATCCCGCCGCTATAATCGCCGGGCGGGCGGCTGTTCTCGCCGAGCGCGATCGCCGCACCGGCCGCGTCCATGCGCCAGAGCGCGAGGCGGGTGCGCTCTTCCAAATCGGCGCGGGCCTCGGCGCGGGCGCGGCTGCCTTCGGCGGCCAGCGCGCTGCGCGTCACCCACGCCATGGCCAGCACGATGAGCGCCCCGCAGAGCGCGAGGGCGGTCCAGAGCAGGATGCCGCGCGGGATTTTCCTCATGGCTCAGGCGGTCCAGCGGTAGCCCCGGCCACGGATGGTGGCGAGGTGGGTTTGGTCGCGATCGCCGAGTTTGGCGCGGAGATGCATGATGTGCATGTCGATGGTGCGTGTCTCGGTGCGGTCGGGATCGAGGTTCCAGAGATTGCGCAGGATTTCCTCGCGGCTGACGATGCGGCCGTTGGAATCCAACAGGTAGCGGAGCAAATCCGTCTCCCGTTCGGAGAGTTCCTCGCGTCTGCCATCGGCAAATCGCAGCGCCCGCTCGCGGAAATCCACGCTGCCGCCGGGGATTTCCCGCGAATCGGCCGGCGCGGCGCGCTCGCAGGTCCGGCGCAGCACGGCATCGACGCGGGCGAGCAATTCCTTCATGCCGAACGGCTTGACCACGTAATCGTCCGCGCCCCCGGTAAGGCCGCGGACGCGGTCGTTCTCCTCGCCGCGGGCGGACAGCACGATGACCGCCTGGCCCGGCCGCTTTTTCCGCAGGGCGGCGAGGATGTCGAAGCCGGACGGCCCGGGCATCACGAGGTCGAGCAGGAGCAAGCGGTAGTTCGCCTTGAGCGCGAGTTCCATGCCGGCGGTGCCGTCGGCCGCCTCCAGCGTGACGTAGCCGGCGTATTCCAGCACATCGACGATCCCGCGGCGGATCGCGGGATCGTCTTCAATGACAAGGATGGAAATCTCGGACACGGTGGGAAAATGGGGGCTGATCGGTCGTTGTTCAAACCTTCAGCCCGGGGATATTCCGGCAATCACGCTCATTTCCCGAAGCTGTAGCCGAGCGCGGCGGCTTGTTCGCGGGCGGCGGCGGCGAGTGCTTGGTCAAGGGTTTGCCCGCCGGTGCTTGGTTGCTTGGCGACCTCCGCGGCGACAACGGCTTCGCGTTCCTTGTTAAGGGCCACGATTTTCGCTTGGAGGGCATCGCGCTCCTTCGCCGCTTCTTCAATATGGGCGGCGCGGTCTTCCGGCGCGATTTCCCGCCACGAATCGGGTAGCTCGCTGGCCGGGATCGTCGCGGGATCCACGGTTTTGGCGCGCATGGCGTCCACGAGATCCCACGTTGTGTTGCTATAATTGGAACTGGCCTTGGCGATGGCGCGCTGGACATCGGCGCCGGCGGCGGCATTCGCGCTGGCGTCGTGGTCGGCACGGGATTGGTTGGCGGCGGAGGCCTTCCAGTTCGCGCCGTAGCCGATGTAGGTTTTGTTCAGTTCCTGGCTGAGGCGGGAAATCTCGGCATCCTGCGGCGCGTCGATGTGGGCGACCGCGCGGTCTTGGTCGATCACCATGAATTTCCCGCCGGCGAGCGCCGCGCCGTCATTCCACGAACCGGCGACGCCCGCCTCGCGCGAGCCGCAGTGGATGGTGTTGACGACGACGTGTTTGGAAAGCGCGTCCCGGCAGGCCTGCTTCGCGCCGGTATCGCCCTGGGTGAATGGTTCATTTCCGGCGATGAATATGGCTTTGTAAGTAGCGGCCGAGTCGTCCCATTTCAAATCGCCGAGGGCGCGGCGGATGACGGCGCCGCAGTATTCCTCGCCGCCGTTTGTGCGGAGTGCGAAGAGATCGCCGCTGAGCTGGTCGAGATCGCGGCCGAGCGGCTCGACGAGGCGGATGTAGCCATTGGCGGCATCGAGCGAGTTGTTGCCATATTCGAAAAGCGCGACTTCCACCACCGGCGCGACGCCGTTGCGGCGGGCTTCGGTGAAGGTATTCACGACTTTCCATAACTGCGTCCGCGCCTGGTCGATGAGGCCGTCCATGCTGTTGGAAGTGTCCAGCAGCAGCGCGATCTGGATTTTCTCCGGCGCGGCGGGCGCGTCGGTTTTCGCCAGCAAGGACGGGGTTGATAGAGCGGCGAGGAATCCAAAAATTGCGGTTCGTTTGGTTTGCATAACGAAACCATTTCAACGCCTCTCGCCGTCGCTGTCCGTAAAGGCATGGTAAATCCGCGGCGAATCGCTGCTGTGGAATCCTGCAAATTTTGCGAACTGGACTCTTGCCAGCCGGAAAAACTTCGGATAGACGGGAGATCCTATGAATATCGAATCACTTATTATTGGGGTTCAGCAGGAAATCGGCGTGATGGCGGATGGCAAACCCGGACCCAGAACTTGGGAAGCCATCTACAAGCGCGTTTGTGGCGGCGAATCAGCCGCCGGTCAGCCCGCCACACCACCGGAGGACTGCGGGGAAATGGTGGACGAGCGCAGCGAGAAATCGATTGTCACGCTCCAGCCCGAGGTGCGTCCGTATGCCCGCGCGCTGGTAAAGAAAGCGGCATCCATGGAAATCACCATTAAGGTCATCAGCGGTCTGCGGACCTATGAGGAGCAGGACGATTTGTATGCGCAGGGACGCACGAAATCCGGATGCATCGTCACCCGGGCGCGCGGCGGCTATTCCAATCATAACTTCGGCATCGCCTTCGACATCGGCGTCTTCAACGGGTCGAGATATGTGGAGGAATCGCCGGTGTACAAAGCCATCGGAGCCATCGGCACGGACTTGGGACTCGACTGGGGTGGCAACTGGAAAAGCATCAAGGACGAGCCGCATTTCCAGCTCCGCCCGGGCTGGGCGAAGGAGAACAGCGAAAGCGAAATGCTCGCCCAGCTTCGCAAGCGCATGTCCGCCGGCGGCGCGGTCTATGTATGATTACTCCGATTCACCCACCCACCCATGAAAGCGCTCTTCCTCACCGCCGCCTGCATTCTATTCACTCTCTTGCCCGCTTCCGCCGGGTTCCGGGGTTCGATTGATTTTACCCCGGCGGAAATCGCCGCACACCGGAGATATAACAATACCATCGTCGATACCGCGCGGGACTATCTGAACGGCGTTTGGAACGATCACGTGAAGTTCTATCGGGCCAACGGCGTGTCGAAATACTATGGCGATAGAAACAACTCGCTCGATACCCGGCGGGAGCGCATCGCGGCGCTGCGGAATGCCGGAAAATCCACCGCGCTGGTGGACAGCCTGCAGCCCACCAGTTGCATCGGTCTGTGCCTGGGCGCGCTGCGGGCGGGTTTCAACGCGCCGGGCGATCAGGATTTGGCGAGTGCCTGGAGCAAGATCGAAACCTATGCCCGCGCCAACGAACTGGACGGCTGCGCCGTGCTGGATGCCTTGCAAAAGCTTGGCTGGCGCATCCTTTATTGGAACCCCAGCCCGCGGGACAACGAGCGCTGGGACCGCGAGGACGGCACCCGTGCGAGCCGCGGGTGGCATGCCTGGCGCTATCTAACTGTCATGCGCAACAACATGTATTACTTCAACCGCGTCGATGATAAGACCACCTTGGTCGGCTTCGACACTACGATTCCCGCGGCGTTCCGGAACGTGAGGTTCTTCGTCGGCGTGGCGCACACCGGTTACCATGTGTTTCCCGGATTCTCCGGGGAAATCATCGAGGCGCATTCCACCCGCGCGCTGACGTCGTTCAACAATCTGGAGGAAAGCCCGTTCAATCCGCTGAAGAACGGCGGCGGCCCGCGCTGGACGGCGACGGAGCGCTACCGCTCCGGCATTATCGGGATTCCGCCGCAGTGAATCCTGAGAGATTTCCCGAGATTTTCAGACAAGCCGCATCCGGCCCGCGCTATTTCTGTGGACAACGGGAAGCGTTCGCGCAATCCGCCGCCGCCCGATGCAACTTCCGAACGGATTTCGTGGATTGAAACAACGTCTGGCCGGATTCGCGCCGTTCGCATGGGTCGCCATGCTGGCGCTGGCGATGTGGTGGCTGGGCCGGGAATGGGGCGGATTCCACCTGAAAGACCTGAACGAGGCGCTGCGCCGGATCGGCCCGTGGCATGTGGCGGCGGCGCTCGGGTTCACGCTTGTGAGCTTGGTTTGCAACGCCTCGCTGGACCTGCTGGCGCTGCGCTGGCTCGGCAAAAAGCTGCCCGCCGGCCGCGTGATCGGCACCGCGCTGGTCGCCGGATCCTTCAGCATGAATGGCGGCGGCACCATTCTCGGCGGCGGCGCGATCCGGCTGCGCTTCTACGGCCAAGCTGGACTGACCGGCGCGGAGGTGGCGAAAATCACGGGATTTCTGCTCGCCGCAGGCTGGCTCGGCCACGCGCTGCTGGCGGGCGTCACGATGTGCTGGGCGCCGCCCGTCCAGCCCTGGATGCCGGCCGCGGCCGGGCGGGGAATCGGCGTGGCGCTGCTCGCATCGTGCGTGGGCATCTGCCTGATTTCCGCCCGCGGCGTGAAGTGGAAATGGCTCGCCGCCACCCCGCCGTGGCGGCTGCTGTTGGCGGCGATGCTGATCTCCGGTCTGGACTGGCTGTTCGCCGGGATGGCGCTGCGGATTTTCCTGCCAGCGGAAATTTCAACGCCGTCATTTCTCGCGGCCACGGCTGTCGGGCAGGCGGTCGGCGCGGCCAGCCACGTGCCCGGCGGCGTCGGCGTCATGGAGTTGGTTATCACGAAATTCGTGGCCGGCACGATGCCGAAGCCGGTCATCGCCGGCGCGCTGCTGACGTATCGTTTGGTCTATTACTTATTACCGTTCCTGCTGGCGATCATCGCGGTAAGCATTCGGGAAATCTGGGGCAAGCGCCACTGGGCGCGGATGACGGTGGACGGCACCGGCAAGGCATGGTCGGCGATCGCGCCCCGGCTCGCTGGAATGACGGCGCTGGCCGGCGGATTCATCCTAATGCTTTCCGCCACCACGCCGATGGAAACGCAGCGGCGCCTGATATTGGAAAACTTCATTCCGCTGCCCTTTGTCGAGGCATCGCATTTCCTTTCCAGCATCGCGGGGACCATCATGATTGTGGTGGCCAGCGGCCTGTTGCGGCAGGTCCGCGCCGCCTGGTGGATCGCGGTGGCGATGGCGGCGGGCGGGATTTTGTTTTCGCTGCTTAAAGGATTCGATTGGGAGGAATCGCTGGTGTTGCTGGTGTTCCTCGGCGCGCTGCTGCCTTTCAGATCGAAGTTCCACCGGCACGCCGGCATCTGGACGCGGCGCTTCTCGCTGCAATGGTGGGGGCTGATTTTATCGATTGTCGGACTTGCGATTTGGTTCGGATTCTATACCAGCCGCCATGTTGATTATCAAAGCAGCCTGTGGTGGGAATATTCGTTCAAGGGCGATGCCTCGCGGCTGCTGCGCGGCATGGCCGGCAGCGCGCTGATCCTTATTTTCGTGGCGCTCTTGCAATACTTCCGCCCAGCGCCGCCACGAGCGCGCGTGCCTTCGCCGGGGCCGGAGCGGATTGCGGAAATGGTTTTCCAAACCGCGCGGGCCAGCGGCGCGCTGGCGCTGGTGGGAGATAAGGAATTCCTCTTCAATCACGATAGCAGCGCCTTCCTCATGTTCGGCGAGCAGGGCCGGACGCGCGTGGCGCTGGCCGACCCGGTGGGCGACGAGGAGAAATTCGAAGGGCTTTACTGGCGCTTCATCGAGCAGGCGCACGACGAGGGGAAACGCGCCGCGTTCTATCAAGTCGGCCAGGCGATGATGCCGGTGTGCGTGGAAATGGGGCTGCGGATCTATAAACTCGGCGAGGAGGCGATGGTGCCATTGGATACTTTTGATTTGAACACCTCCGAGCTGAAGAAATTCCGCAAGGTGATGAACCGGATGGAGCGGGAGAACTGGAAGTTCGAGATATGGGAAGCGGAGACGGTTGCGGCGCGCATCGGCGAACTGCGGGCGGTTTCCGACGCATGGATTTCCCACCACAAGGCGCGCGAGAAAGGGTTTTCGCTGGGCAGCTTTTCCGAGGAATATCTATGCCGCCTGCCTGCCGCGGTATTGTTGGTGGACGGACGCGCGATCGCCTTCGGCAACATCTGGCCGGGGAATGGCAAGGAGGAGTTGTCCACCGATCTGATGCGCCACCTGCCGGACGCGCCGAATGGCGTGATGGATTGCCTCTTCGTCAACATGATGTTGTGGGGCAAGGCGCGGGGTTACCAATGGTTCGATTTGGGCATGGCCCCGCTTTCCGGCCTGGCGGAACACCGCTTCGCCCCGCTTTGGAACAAAATCGGCGGACTCATCTACTACAAGGGCGAGGCATACTACAATTTCAACGGCCTGCGCTCGTGGAAATGCAAGTTCCAGCCGGTGTGGAAACCGCGCTATCTGGCGATTTCCAACGCGTGGGATCTGCCCGCCACCATTCTCGACATCACCACCCTCATCGGCAAGGCGGGCAACCGCCCGGCGCAGCGGGAAGGCCAGCCGCCGCCGGCCGTTAGCATAACTCCCGATTTCCCATGACCACCCGCACCCGCACGATTTTCCGCCGTTCGTTTTTTGTCGTTCAATTGGCCCTGCTGGTGCCGATCGGCTGGTTCGCGTGGCGGACGTTCCTGCCGCGGAATTATAAGGAATCGAAGTCGGAAATCCTGCCGCTGAACCTGGCGGGCGGGCCGTTCGAGACACTTTATTTCGCAGCGGAGCATCCGAAGGGAGTGCTGATCGTGGCGACCGGCGACGGTGGCTGGTCGGGCCAGTGGGAGGAGCCGGTCGCCCGGCACGCCGCCGCCGCCGGTTTCGCGGTGGGCGGCTGGGATTGCCGGAAATTCACCAACACGCGGAAATTCGGCCATGCCGAACTCATCGCCGCCTTCGATGCCGCGGCTTCCGCCGTGAGGAAGCGCGCCGGGCTGGCGGCGGATTGCCCGGTCTGGTATGCTGGCTGGTCCACCGGCGCGGAGTGGGCGCTTTCCGCCGCCGCCAGCCCGGACCGGGACACGGCGCTGGCCGGCGTGATCGCCGTGGCGCCCGGCACGCGCAGCCGCTACGGCTTGAGCCGCAGAGATTTGCTGGGAATCCTGCCGGAGGGGCCGGACACGTATTCGCTCGCCAGCCTCGCGCCGGCGCTGCACGGTGTGCCGGTCGTCCAGTTCGCCGGGGCGCTCGACGTGCTGGATGACACCGACTGGATTTCCGCGCTGCACCCCGAGACGCCGCACAAACTCGTCACGCTGGAGGACACCACCCACGACATGAATCACGCCGACGCCCGCTTCCTCGGCGAGTTCGACATGGCGCTGCAATGGACGCTCGACCACAGCGAGCGACGGTGAATCAAGGGATGCTGGCGGCTAGGCGGAAGAACAAGCGGGGGCGGCCAGCGGGATCGACCTCGAATTTGAGGACACCGGCGGAGCTGAGATCGGTGGCGGGCTGCCAGACGCCTGAGGCCAAATCGGTGGTCCACTCGGCGCGGTAGGTGACGCCCACGGTGCCGGGAGGGCGGGAAAAAATCAGGACGTGGCGGCCGCCGGAGAATGTCCAGCGGGGGGCGGCGGCCGAATTGTCGCGCAGCGGGTCGAGGCCGAGGGCGAATTCGAGGAGGTTGGCCAGGCCGTCATTGTCGGGATCGGCCAAAGCGGCGGACGCGGGCGTCGGCGGGTTGCCGAAGCGGGCGGCGCGCCATTCTTCGAAATCGGACGCGCCGATGATGCGGGTTTCGGCGATGACGGCGGAGGCGCTGGTCGAGACGATTTCCCGCCCGGACGCGCGCAGCAATCCGTTGGCCGGGAGGGCCAGTCCGGCGAAGGTCCAGCCGGTGGCGGTGCGGGTGCCGGCGGCGAGATTGGTCCAGGTGGTGCCTTGGTTGGTGGAGAGTTCCAGCCGCGCGGCCTCGATTTCCGGCAATGCGCCGGAGCGGTCCCATTTGACCGAATTCGCGCCCATTTCCCGCAGCCGGGTCGAGCCGAAATCGCCAACGATACGCGCGAAATGATCTCCGCCGATGCCGCCCGGCGCGCCGAAGCCGTCGGCGATGAGAAGCGAGCCGGACAGCTCCAACACGGCCGATCCCACGGAACCGTAACGCATTATGGACCGGAATTGCGGGTCGATGGCGCCATTCGGATCGAGCCGGACGAGGGATTTCATCGCATGACCGTCCGCCTCGGCAAATCCGCCGGTGACGAGTAGTTTGCCATCGGTCTGGAGGAGGATGGTGGACGGCGCGGCGTCCAGCGCGGTGGTGAAAGACCGGTCGAGCGAGCCGTCAGAATTGAGCCGCGCGATCCGCAGGTGGCGTTCGCCGTTCACACTGTTGAACTCACCGCCGATGACGATGCGGCCGTCGGGCTGGGCGAGAATGGCCGATACGCCGCCGCGCCCTACCGTGACCGGGGCGACAACCGTGGTGAAGGTGGCATCCTTGGCCCCGTTCGGGTTGAGCCTGGCGAGGTAATAGGTCGGGACGTTGTTGAAGCGGGTGAACTCCCCGCCGATGAGGATTTTCCCATCCTGCTGTTCCGCAAGCGCCGAAACGGTCGATCCCTGGCCGCTCGACGGCGAGGCGGAGAACGTCGTGTCCCGCGAGCCGTCGGCATGGAGGAGCGCGAGGTTGGTTGCGGAAATCCCGCCGGCTCCGCTGAAATTTCCGCCGATGAGGATCCGCCCGTCACGCAGTTCCAGCGCGCGCAGGACGGTGCCGCTCACGTTCGGTGCGAACGCGGCGTCGAGCGCGCCGGTGGCGTTGATTCTGGCCGGATTCGCGCGGACCAGTCCGCCGGTGCCGCTGACGGTGCCGCAGACGATGGCCGCCCCATCCCGCATCACGGCGATGCCAGCGGGCGGAGCGGTGGAGGCGAGGGTGAACGACGGATCCGCTGCCCCATTTGGCAGCACGCGGGCTAGCCTAAGGTGGGGGTCGCCGCTCACCGTGGCGAAGAAGCCTCCGACCAGCGATTTCCCTCCGGGGAGGAGGGCGACAGCGGAAAGAAACGATGATGGGTCCGGGCGGAATGAAGGATCGGGCACGCCCGCGCCGGTGCGGATGAAGGCGAGGTCATTGCCGTCTCCGGCGCGGTAGGTGGCGATGAAGCGGTAGGGAGTTCCGCCGAAGCTGGCGGTGACGCCGCTCTGATCGGGCAGCCCGGCGAGCGGCGCGAGCACACCGCCCGATTTCTCGATGGCGATGAGGGAGCTGCCGACGGGCGGCAGAAATCCGAGCGTCAGGCCGCCGAAGGAAATGCCGGCGAAATCGTAATCCGTCACGTTCAGCGGCCGGTCGGCTGGGCTCAGAAAAACGGGCGCGAAAACGGAACCACCCGTTCCGGCCAGCGGGACGATGATGGTGCCGACGCTGTTGGAGATTTGCAAATCGGCGTGGCGCGGACCTGCCGCGCCGGGAATAAATTGGAGAGCGATGGCACCAGATTCGGTGGCCTCCAAGGTGGCGGCAGGCTGTGATTCAAATCTGAAATCCGCGGCGTCCGGGCCGGTGATGGCGAGGGAAATCCCCGTTAGCGGCGCGGTGCCAAGGTTGGCGACCTGGAATTGCAGATTACCAATCAGGCCGACCGGGATGGAGCCGAAATCCCGGACCGGGGCTGGATTCGACAGGAGATTTCCCGCCGAATCGGTCACCGAGATTTCCGGCAACGCCGTTCCAAATGCGACCGGTGCGGAGACCAGCGGGTATTCGGTTCGCGTGGTGCGGATCGTCGAGCGGACACGGACGAGAGCACGGGCGGGCAGGGCAATGCTGTCGATCCGCCAGCCTGCGGCGGAGCGTTGGCCGGGACCGATTTCACGCCAACCCGACTCGCCCGGCTCGTGGATTTCAAAGACCACGGCGGACTCGAAGGGGAAGGTCGCGCCACCGTTCCAGACCAGGGCGGACGGTCCGTCCGCGAGCAGCGATGGGATTGCCGGGTCGTTCAGCATGCGGACGAGATAGGGCGCCGGCGCACCGCTGACCTTGGTAAAACCGCCGCTAGCCAGGATTTTCCCATCGGCCTGCAAGGCGAGGGCGGTAGCGGGAGTGGCGGCCAAATCCGTGGTGATCGCCGGGTCTAGGATACCGTCGGGACCGATGCGGCAGAACCGGTTGCGCGGGATGCCGCTGACCGCGGTGAAGTTGCCGGAGAGCAGGAGCTTGCCGTCGTTCTGGGCGGCCATGGCGGTCACCCCGCCGTCGGTGCTGGCGGAGAAATCCGGGTCGGTCGCGCCGTCCGGCAGGAGGCGGACCACGTTGGCAGCGGGAAGACCGTTCACTTGAATGAACTTGCCTGCGGCGACGATTTTCCCGTCCGGCTGGACGTGGAGCGCGTAGACGGATCCCCCGTAGAAGTCGAATTCGAACGTAGCGGCGAACGATGGGTCAGGCGCGCCACTCGGGAGGAGTCGCGCGAGGTTCTGGGAACCAACTGCGGCCGTACCGCCAAAGCTTCCGCCAATCAGGATTTTCCCGTCCGAGAGGACTTGGATACAAGTAACCTTAGCGAGAGAATCCAGGAGAAATCCGCCATCCAAGGAGCCGTCCGAATTCAGTCGGACGATATTTCTGATTTCTCGGAACTGTCCGAACCGCCCGGCGGCGATGATTTTCCCATCCGGTTGCACGGCAAGCGCGGTAGCGACGCCCTCGACCTCCGCGACGAAGAATGGATCGGGCGTCCCGTCGGACCGCAGCTTGATTACGGCTGCGGCGGCGGACGTTTTGGTGGAGCCAAACTGTCCGCCAAGAAGGAGTTCCCCGTTCGCCGCGAGACGGATTGTGATCACGGTGCCGAGCCTTGTGAGGTCGAAGGCGGGATCCGCGGACCCGCCGGAGTTCAAACGAGACAGGTAATGGCTGCCACCGATCGTCGTCTGGAAATCGCCGCCGACGAGCGTCCGGCCGCCTGCCAATGGGATCGCCGCATAGACGCCGGAGCGGGTGACGGCGGAGTTCCAGCCCAAATCGCGGACGCCCGGGCCGATCAGGCTGAGCGTCAGGTCGTTGCCGTCGCCGCCCGCGTAGCCGGCGAGGAATTCATAGCTCGTTCCGTTGAAATCAGCGGTGATGGCCGCGCCATCGGGCAGATCGGCGAAAGTCCCGGAAATCCCGCCGCTGCCCGTGAGGCCGACTACGGTGAGCTTGGTGCCGGGAGCCGGGACGAAGGCCAGCGCGAGGGTGCCGAAGTTCCTGCCGGCGGCGGTGAACGATTCCGCCCGGATGATGGTTTCTGCCGGGCTGTGGAAGAGCGGCGAGAGCGTGTCCGAGCTGGTGCCGGACAGTTTGATCATGAAGGGGCTGGGGTCGGAATCGTTGCTGGAAATGGCCAGCGTGGCGAATTTCCCGCCCACGACCACGGGCGTGAAGCGGACCTGGAACACCGCGGATTTCCCCGGCTCCAAGGGCAGGGCTGGGACGGAAACGACCGAAAAATCCGAGTCGTCCGGGCCGGAAATCACGGCGGATAAATCGCTCAGCACGCCGTCGCCGGCGTTGGTTACGGTAACGGTCAGGCTGCGGGTGAGCCCGGGAAACATCGCGCCGAAGCTGATCCCGCCAATGCCGCTGGCGAGCGGCGCGCCATCGGCATCACGCAGTTCGAGCGCGGGTTGGGCGGTGCCAAAGTTCTGGAATCCCTCCAGCGCCGCGGCGGCACTGCCGGCGGTGACCGGGCGGGCGCGCCAGCGGACGATGCCGCCGGCGGGCAGCGCCTGACCGGCGAGCGACCAGCCGCCGGCAATCCGCACCGGCGCGGGCAGGCGGACCCAATCCGCGGTGCCGGAAGCGCGCACATCGAACGTAACGCCAGCCAGTTCCGGAGCCGCGCCGATCGTCAGCAGGCGGATTTCGGTGCTGTCCGGCACTTGGAGCGCGATTTCCGCCGGATCGTTCGTCAGGCGGGCGAGGCCGGGATGGGCGGCCCCGGCGACGATGCCGCCGTCGATCAGGAATTCGCCGTTCGCAAACGGCACGGCGTAATCCAGCGGCGAGCAATCGCACGCGAAGCCCGGATCGGTGGAGCCGTCCGGCAGCAGGCGCACGATGCCGGGGCGGACCGCGCCGTTTACTTCGTGGAATTGCCCGGCGATGACGATTTTTCCGTCCGCTTGGAGGGAAACGCTATCGAAACCGGGCCTGTCGCCGAAATCCGGCTGAAAGGGGAAATCGCTGCTGCCATCAGGAAGAAGACGCCGTAGGGCGGCGCCGGAAGTTCCATAACCTTCCACCACGAGGATTTTTCCGTCCGCCTGTTGCGCGACGTTTCCCGCGCCGCCGTAATTGACGGACGGCATGAAATCGAAGCCGGGGTCGAGGCTGCCGTTCGGCAGCAGCCGGACGAGCTTTTTGGTGGCGCCGCCCGGCAGAGTCAGATCGCCAGCCACCAGGATTCCGCCGTCAGTCTGAAGGGCGAGCTGGATGAAATAGCCGCCCACCGGTGGCGCGAACGAATTGTCCCGGCTGCCGTCCGGATGGAAGCGGGAGAGGGAGGCGCCGCTCGATCCGCTGCCGACGAGGATTTTCCCGTCCGGCTGCACCGCGAGAGCGTTGACAAAATTTCCGGCAAGGTCGGTGGCGAAGGCTGCGTCGAGATTTCCCCGGCTGTCGAAGCGGGCGAGCGAGCGGATCGGCAGGCCGTTGACGCTGTCGAAATTGCCGGCGATGACGAAGCCGCCGTCCGGAAGCGGTGCGAATCGTTCGTAAGATCCTCCGCCGGAGCCTCTCCCGAAGGCGGCGTTGAGCGGGAGCGGAGTTCCATCGCGGGCCAACAACTTCAAGGGCGTCGCGTTCGACGGGGCGAGCAGGAAGGTCCCGTCGGTAGTGATGGCGGCCTTTGCGGAGCCAGAAATGACGGGATCGGGCAGGTCGAAATCCGGCCGTGGCGTGCCCGGACCGGCGAGCGCGAGCGTGAGATCGTTGCCCGCGAAGGTGTTCGTCCACGGTCCGCCCGAGTAGCCGGCGATGAAGGTGTAGGTGATGCCTGCGAAATCCGCGGTGATGCGCGCGCCGTCCGGCAGGTTGGTCAATCGGTTCGCGATCGGGAGGAAATCGGTGACGCGGACGACGGTGAGCACCGTTCCGGCCGTGGGCGCGAAGCCGAGCGTGAGCGGACCGAGCGAGGTATCCGCGGCATTGAAACGGGCGGCGGTGAGCGGGATGTCCGTCGGGCTGGCAAAATTGGCGGCGACGACGCTCACGCCGGCGGCGGTGAGGTGAAGCGTGAAATTTCCGCCCTGGGCGTTGGAGGCAATGGTCAGATCCGCAGCGCGAGGCGCGGTGCCGGCGGGGGTGAAGCGAATGCCGAACGATTTCTCCGCCTGCGGTCCGAGCTGGGCGGCGGCGTATTCGACGATGGCGAAGCTGGAGGCCCCGGGGCCGGAAAGGGTCAGTGTGGCGGCGTCAAGCACGCCGGATCCGGAGTTCCTCAAGCGGAACCGGGTGATGGCGCTCTGGCCGATGACGACGCTGCCCAAATCCGCGTTGGCGCCATTTGCGAGCGGATTTCCGGCCCTCGCCAGCGCGACGGCGGGCTGCACGTTTCCAAATGCGTGGAGCTGCTCGATCGCGCCGCCGCCGGCCGGGAAAGCACGGGGAAGGCCGCGGGCGCGGATGACGCCATCGGCCGGCAATCCTGCGGACGGAATGGCCCAGCCGCCGGTGATGCGGGACGGCTCGGGCAGCGCTTGCCACTGATTTCCAACGGCGTCCCATAGTTCGAAGGTGACTTGGCCGACTTCCGGCGCGGCCCCGGAGCGGAGCCAGCGGAGGGTGCCGGAATCCTTGGCGAAGCTGGAAATGGCCGGGTCGTTCAGCCGCCGGCGAAGAACATCGGCCGCAAGTAGAATGCGGCCGTCGGGCTGGATGACCACGGTGCCGGAATTGAACTGGCTCAGATCCGGCGCGGAAAATCCGGTGTCCACCGCGCCGGCGGAAGTGACCCGCGCGAGACCGGGGCGATTGACTCCATTGACGTCGCTAAAGCTGCCGCCCAACACGACTTCACCGTCGGTCTGAAGCTGGAACGTCTTGATGCTGCTGGCCGAGACGGAAAATCCCGGCTCCGCTGCGCCGTCGGGGAGAAGCCGCATCAGGCGGTAGGAATCGCCGTGAAAGCCGAGTCCCACCAGCAATCGGCCGTCGGGCTGGGCAACGATGGCGCTCACTTCCGCCGGATTTTCGGCATCGAACGAAGGATCCGGCGTTCCATCCGGCAGCAAGCGCACCAAGCTGTTCCGCGGGGGACTGCCGTAGTCGAAGAACCCGCCGCCCGCGAGAATCCGCCCGTCGTCGAGAACCTCGACGGCATTCGGAATACCGGAAAATTCAGGAGCGGAGAATGACGGGTCAACGCTGCCATCCGGGTTGAGCCGCAGGAGCACGTAGCCAATGCCGAAAGGTCCGGCGAAGTCGTATTGCCCGGCCAGCAGCTTGCCGTCCGGCAGGATTGCGGAAATCCGCTCGAGTTCCGGCGGTGAGAACGAATCGTCCATGCCGCCGTCCGGATTGAAACGAAGGACGGGTGGAATTGGCGTCGAATCCGATCGGAAGTATTGACCGCCAGCCAGGATTTTCCCGTCATTCTGAACGAAGGCGCTCTCAAAAACCACCGCGGTGATGCCCCGCGCCTTCAGGCTGGCGAGGGGACGGAATGTCGGGTCCGCGATGCCGTCGGGAAACAGGCGGACCAGCCCGCCGTAACTTTCGAAAGTATGCCCCGCTGCGACGATTTCGCCGTCCGGGAACAGGGCGGCGGCGCGGTGGTAGTTCCCCGCCTGATCAGTAAGGAACGATGGGTCCGGAGCGCCGGGCGCGGCGGAGGCGGGGACGGTGCTGAGGAGGCAAAGCGAGGCGAGAAGGGTCTTCATGAAGCGGGTGTGGAATCGCGCGGACCCGCTGTGATGACGGGGGGACGGGTGATAGAAATCGGGAATCGGCCGGCTGCGGTCAAGGCCGCGGGCGACTTCGGGCGAATTGCCCGTCCCAGCCGGCGTCTCCCTGCGATCCCGCCGCGAAAAAAGGTGAATTCCATCGCTGCCATGCTTGGATGGCGGGGATGTCCCGCAACAAGGAAAGCACAACCCCGGGTGCCGGAAGTGGCCCGGCCCCCGGTCCGTTCGACGCGCTGGCCGGACTCGGCAATCTGCCCGCGGGTCCCGACGATTTGCCGAAAACCTCCCGTCGCGGGCAGAAGAACACCGATCGCGGGCGGGTGGACATCGTGCGCCAGACCGCGCATCGCGGCGGCAAGGCCGTCACCGTCGCGAAAAACTTCAAAGGCATCGGGCTGCCCGAGAAACAGGAGCTCGCAAAGCGGATGCAGAAGTCCTGCGGCGTGGGCGGCACCGTGAAAGATGGCTGCATCGAAATCCAAGGCGACAAGCGCGAGGAAATGAAGCGCATCCTCACCGAAGCCGGTTTCAAGCCGGTTTTCGCCGGCGGGTGAGGAGCGGCGGAATGGGGAAAAAGATTCGTCCGGCAAATCCGACGATTCCCCTCTCGGCGAAAACACTCCGGAGAAGGTCCGAGGCGAGAAAAAACCACGGCGGCGATGGCGGGAAATTTCCTGAATAACGCTTCAGGGAACCCGTCAATCCGCCGACCGCGAAGCAAGCGGAGATCAACCCCAAATGAAAACCATCGCATCGACAGTGGCCGCAGCCGTAATGGGCTGCGCCGGATTTTTCTCATTCTCCCACGCGCGCGCCGCGGACGTGACGCTGGAGGGCACCGGGTATTACGAACTAGGCAGCCGCGCCAGCTACTACCGCTACGGCACCTCGCAGAGCGGCCGCTATCGGAACCTTGGCGGCGGCTACTACCACAGCGGGGAAATCGGCATGGACGAAGTGGCGAACAACGATGGCTTCCGCTCCGGCTCGCTGAGCTTTGAGCTGTGGGCGCTGCCTTACTATGGCGCTAACAGCGGTTCGGTGGTGCTGACCCGGCAGATCGGCTCGCTGTATGGCGGTTATAGCTTTTTCGACCAGGTCAGCTATGGCCGGACGCTCTCGCTCAACCGATATCTCTACCCCGAGCTCAACCTCTACGAATACACCCGCTACGGCTGGAGCTGGCGCGACGCCCTTTCCTTCAGCTACCGCACCCTGATGTGACCCCGCGGACCGCCCTTTCGAGGGCGGGGCGGGGCCGCCAGGATGGCGTGCCCCGCCGGGAGATCGACCTTTCCCGTTCGCGCGGATATCCCACGTCCGAACGCCCCGGTCCGGGGATTCGCCATCTCCGATGGCGCTTGCCGGTTCCGTTTTCTCCCTATACGCCGCCCGCGACGGGAGAGTGCAGCCCGAAATCGCCCATGACATTTTACCCAATCCTCTGGGCCCTCGGCGGCATCGCCGTGGGCATCGTTTTCGCATCCTTCTTCGAGTGGACGCTTCACAAATATGTGATGCACCGCCCGGTGGGGAAATTCCGCTACGCCTTCCACGCGCATGCGGTGATCCACCACCAGGTTTTCAAAGCGGATCACACCTACCACCTCATCAATGAAAAGGACAAGGAGACCATCCCGATGGCGTGGTGGAACGGGCCCGTCCTGATCGCGATCGGCATTCTGCCCTTCGCCGCGCTGTCGTGGTGGTTCGGCGAGTGGGCGTTCGCCGTGGGTGGCTTCATCGCCTTCGCGTCCTACTACGGATTTTACGAATACATCCATTGGTGCATGCACCTCCCCAAGGCCCGGCGGATCGAGAAGCCGTGGTTTTTCCAAAAACTGGACGGCCACCACCGCCTTCACCACCGCTACATGCACAAAAATTTCAACGTCGTCCTCCCGCTCGCCGATCTCTGCCTCGGCACGCTGAGGCGGCGCGCGATCGAACGTCCCGTCTCACAGGGACGCGGCGCGTCGCATCATTCCTAGACCGGCGCCGCTTCACTGGGGATCCGGGTTGTCAGACGAATGGGGCAAGCTCCACGAATTGACGTTTCTTCGCGATCTCCCGGCGACTTCAACCGCGCCCGGTTGGCACAATATCCGGGCCGAACCGGTCGCGGATCTTGCCTGTGATATCTCCCTTGCCGAACGATAATCACTCATTCGGCCTTCAAGGGTCCCCGGATAAGACCCCCCGTATTCGCGGGATCTAACTCCCCTTGCTCTATCCGCAAGTTCGGAATCGTATCCCCCGAACAGCGAATGCCTCACTCCCAACGAGTCCGGTTTGTATTGATTTCATGCCTCTGCGTGATCTTCGTGACGATTGGGGGTATCTCGGTCCGACACCACCGCCGGAGGACTGCGGTGGCTGAATTGCCGACCAAGGAGCAATTCACCACGCTTCCCGCTTCGTCCGGACCGGCGACTCCCGTGCCTGATACGACTTCCCCATCACCCGTCGCGGCGCTGCCGGTCGCGGGTCCCGCTCCTGAGCCTGTCGAATTGGCACCGGGGTTCGTTCCGGGCCATTTCCCCGGAATCTTCGTAATGGAAGAGCCAGGCACTCACGTTGCCACTCCTCCGGAAGGGACTCCCAAAACCAAGTTGGTTGAGGAGGAAATCACTCTCAAGGACGGACGAAAATTGACCGGCATCACTCTCGACGAAACCTATCGCATCCCGCTGAAAGCCAGAGCTCCCTAATTAATTGTCATGAAAACACTCCCCCCACTGCTGATGCTCTTACTGCTCACGTTCACGGCTTCCGCCGTCCCGATCCAGGTCGTTTACACGGACGCGGTGGGCACTGGCTTCTTCGATCCCGGCACCCGCACTCCCACGGCGACAAATCCGGGAAAAACATTGGGAGAAAAGCGCCGGATCGCCTTCGAATACGCGCTCTCCCGCTGGTCGGCACAAATCACTGGCACGGTGCCGATCTCCGTCGAAGCGGGGTGGTCAAGCAGGGCCCCCTCCGGCGGATCGATCCCGCTGGCGAGCGCGTCGCCCAAGCATTTTTTCTTCCAGTCAGTGGCCGGCACCTTTCCCAGGGCGAACACCTTTTATCCGGGGTCACTGGCAGACCAATTGTCTGGCCAGGATCTGGTCCAGTCAGGAAGCACCGTCGATATCAGCGTGGATTGCAACAGCTACGTGGATGACGTGACAACCGATGGCTTCAGCTTCAATTATGACACCGACCCCACCGGTTCCACCTCGAGCTCGTTTGTGGGGGTCGTGCTCCATGAAATCGGCCACGGGTTGGGATTCATCTCCGGACTTGATGAAGTGGCCGGGGATTATCCCTCGGGGCATCCCAATGTGTGGGATTCCTTTATGGCCAACGGTGCGGGGACTCAATTCACCACCATGAGCAACGCCGGCCGGGCAACCCTCGCCACCAGCGACAACGTGTTTTTCGACGGCCCTGTCACCCGGCTCTACAATAATGACAAGGCCGCGAAATTGCATGCTCCCGCCACATTCAAGTCTGGCTCTTCGCTGCATCATCTGGACGAGACAAAGTATTCCACATTGGAAAATGTCAATGAGCTGATGACGCCAAACCTCAGCTATCCCACGCAGCTTTTCGGGCCGATCGTGACCAGTATCCTGAGAGACATGGGCTATGTCATGGCAGACACGCGCGCACCTTCCCAATCGATCCGCAGCCCGCTTCCGGGGAAGGCCTACACCAGTGCGGCCCTTGCGGCGGCCGGAGTGTATGGTCTCACCACCGACGAAGCGGCAGCAGGAAATAACAATGCCGTGGGACTGCTGCGATCCCTTATCGCGCTCTATAACGGCAGCACCGGAAAATGGTTTAACTGGGGCACTGAATTATTCGATTCCCCTACATTCATCTACGCGCCCCACACCACGAATGCGCCCATCAACGCGCTGTTTCCAATCGCCACCGGCCCCCACACTTGGCGGGCAACTTTGCCGTCCGGGTTATCCGATGGAGCCTATCAGCTCCACGTCACCTCGGTGGACCAAAACGATCAAGGCAGCGCATTTATCCACGTGGATTTCACCATCGACAACGTTGCCCCAGCCACCGTCATCGAACCGTGGAACGATGGCGACAGCGTGGTGGACTTGAGAGATCTCGCGATTCTCGCCACCGATGCGACGACGGTCACTTGCCAGCTCCACCGCACCGTCTCGGGAACGTTATATTATTGGAGCGGCACTGCCTGGTCCACGTCGGTGGCCAATCTTCCCGCTTCGCTCTCGGGCGGCCGTTGGCGGATCGACGCGGCCTCGCCGGGCCGCGCCAATTTGCTGCCGTCCCAGCCGGTGGAAATCTATGCCACGGCCACCGACGCGGCGGCCAACACTTCGACGGTCCATCTCTCCGTGTTCAGGACGGCGGCCGATACGAGTCCTCCTGAGGCGACCGTGGATTACCCGGTCAGTGGCAGCGTCCTGACTGCGCCCTATCTTAGCGGGCTGTCAGGCATCGCCCGTGACCTGCAAACGGGAGTTTCCTCGGCGACGCTTACTTTCACCCGATTTCTGCCGGGCGGAGATTACAAGTTCTGGAACGGGACGGCATGGGGTGACACCGCCGTAAATCTTCCCGTGCATCTCGACAATGTGAACGGCACTTGGACAGCTCCCAACGGCTGGAACCTGCCTAACGGGACCGATTTGCCCAATGGCTCCTATACCGTCCAAATCACCGTGGCGAATGGCGAATCGCCGGCATCCGTCGTCGGCGGCACCTCGTCGTTTTCCGTGGACTTTCACCCGGTTTACAAGTGGACCGGCCGGACCCTGCGGGATAATATTGTCGGGAATGATAGCAGCCTCTGGGACACCGCGGAGAACTGGTCTCCCTATGGAGTCCCCGGAGAAAATGACTTCGTTGAAATCGGAATCGACAGTGTGCAGTCCAGTATCGATCGCACCGTTTATGGCTTGCGCCTTGGCGGCGACGCCACGGTTTTGGGGAATTTCGTGGTAAACATCACCGGCCCTTCTTCGAGTTGGTTTGACGGCACTGTCACCGGCACGCTCCACATCCTGACCGGCGCGGCTCTAAATATCGACACGAGTTACACGCCCTACCTTTCAAGTGGGACCATCCTCAACAGCGGAACGCTCACCATCACCGGCGATCTAACTTTCGATAATGGCGGCAAGCTCCTGGGCCATAACTCCGCCATTAATAACAGCGGCTCTCTTATCATCAACCGCACCGGCCTCGTCTTCCAAAATGCTGGCGTCCCACCCGTCATCACCAACACCGGTACCTTTCGAAAATCGGTTGCTGGTGGCACCAGCTTGGTGAATTGGCAGCTCGATAACAACGGCACCGTCCAAAGCGACAGCGGTGCACTGAGCTTCAATATCGGCAGCACAGAAGCCGGCAGCAGTGGCGTGTTCTTCAGCGCGGACAGTGCGGCACGGATCGAGTTTTCCGGCGGCGGGCACGTCTTGAAAACCGGCGCTCGTTTCACCGGCCCCGGCCGCGGTCGGCTCAGCACGGGCAGCCTTCGGCTCGACGGAGCAGTTTCCGCTGGTGTCGCTGGCACACCCGCCGGCGGCTTCGAGGAAACCGGTGACGCTAGTGTAATGAACGGTCCCGGCAGCCTCAGCGTGCTCGGCGGCAGCGGCACCTTCGCGTGGAGCGATGGAACCATTTCCACCATCGTCACCATCGCCCCCGGCGCGACTCTTGCGGTGGATACCACCGCTACGCCTTACTTGAATTCTGGCACGCTGAATCTTAACGGAACTACGATCATCACGGGCGACCTAACTTTTGATAATGGCGGCAAGCTCCTAGGTCATAACTCCGCCGTCAATAACAGCGGCACTTTTGCTATCACCCGCACCGGCCTCGTCTTCCAGAATGCCGGCGTCCCACCCATCATCACCAACACTGGCATTTTTGAGAAATCCGTCTTCGGCGGCACGAGTTTGGTCAACTGGCAGCTCGACAACAACGGCACCGTCCAAAGTAACAGCGGCACTCTGAGCTTCAATATCGGCAGCACCGAGGCCGGCAGCAGTGGTGTGTTTTTCAGCGCGGACAGCGCGGCACGCATCGAGTTTTCCGGCGGCGGACATGTCTTGAAAACCGGCGCGCGCTTTACAGGCCCCGGCCGCGGCAGACTTAGCGCGGGCAGTCTCCGGCTCGATGGGCCAGTCTCCGCCGGAGTCGCGGGTAGCCCCGCGGGTGGCTTTGAGGAACTTGGCGATGCCACGGTGATGGGCGGCACCGGCAGCCTCAGCGTTCTCGGTGGCAGCGGCAACTTCGCCTGGAGCGACGGAACGATTTCCACCACCGTCACCATTGCCCCCGGTGCAAATCTCGCGGTGGACACCACCGCCACGCCTTACTTGAACTCCGGCACGCTTAATCTTAACGGAACCACGACCATCACTGGCGACCTAACAATTGATGATGGCGGCAAGCTCCTCGGTCATAACTCGTCCGTCAATAACAGCGGCACTCTAGTTATCAACCGCACCGGCACCGTATTCCAGAATGTCGGCGTTCCGCCCGTCATCACCAACACAGGCACCTTCAGGAAATCCGTCACCGGCGGCACCAGTTTGGTCAATTGGCAACTCGACAATAACGGCACCGTCCAAAGTGACAGCGGCACACTCGGCTTCAATCTCGGCAGCACCGAGGCCGGCAGCAGTGGCGTGTTTTTCAGCGCGGACAGCGCTGCGCGGATCGAGTTCTCCGGCGGCGGCCATGTCTTGAAAACCGGCGCTCGTTTCACCGGTCCCGGCCGCGGACGGCTCAGTGCGGGCAGCCTTCGGCTCGACGGCCCAGCCTCCACCGGAATCGCCGGCACGCCAGCCGGTGGCTTCGAAGAACTCGGTGACACCACTCTGATGTATGGTTCCGGAAGCCTGAGCGTTCTCGGCGGCGGAGGGACGTTCGCTTGGAACGACGGAACCATTTCCACCAGCGTGACCATCGCAGCCGGCGCAAGTCTCGCGGTGGATACCACCGCCACGCCTTATTTGAGCTCCGGCACACTCAATCTCAATGGAACCACGACCATCACGGGAGACCTGACTTTTGATGATGGCGGCAAGCTCGTCGGTCATAACTCCGCCGTCAACAACAGCGGCACTTTTGTTATCAACCGCACCGGCACCGTCTTCCAGAATGTTGGCGTCCCGCCCGTCATCACCAACACCGGCACCTTTAAGAAATCCGTCGCCGGCGGCACCAGTCTGGTCAACTGGCAGCTCGATAACAACGGCACCGTCCAATGCGACACCGGCATTCTAAGCTTCAATCTTGGCAGCACCGACGTCGGTAGCAACGGCGTGTTTTACAGTGCGGACAGCGCCGCGCGGATCGAATTCTCCGGCAGCGGACATGTCCTCAGAACCGGTGCGCGCTTCACCGGCCCCGGTCGCGGCAGGATTATTGCCGGCAGCCTCCGGCTCGACGGAGCAGTCTCCACCGGAATCGCCGGCACGCCAGCCGGTGGCTTCGAAGAACTCGGTGACACCACTCTGATGTATGGTCCCGGAAGCCTGAGCGTTCTCGGCGGCGGTGGGACGTTCGCTTGGAACGACGGAACCATTTCCACCACCGTCACCGTCGCGGCTGGCGGCAATCTAGCGGTGGACATCTCGGCTGGACCCTATCTGAGTTCGGGTATCCTGAACAATGCCGGCAACGGAACCCTCACCGGCGGCGGCGACCTTTTCTACGGACACAATTCCTCATTCAACAATTTATCGACCGGGAATCTCCAAATACTCAGTTCCGGCGAGGTTTTCCGCAACAACGGCGTAGTACCTTTGCTGACGAACGCGGGTATCCTGGGTCTGGGCAGCCAGCCGCACATCTTCAGCTCGGGTTGGAATTTTGCACAAACCTCCTCCGGAACCTTCGACGTCAAACTTGCGGGCACCAATGCGGTCACGCCTCAATTCGACCAGGTGTTCACCGGCTCCATGGACTTGGCGGGCAAGCTCAGGGTCACGCGGATCGGTGGTTTCCAGCCAGCGCTTGGTGACAAGTTCCGGCTGCTCAATTTCTCCAGTGCCACCGGTGCCTTTTCCACCTACGAAAATTTAGCCCTCGGCAGCGGACTGAAACTGGTGCCCGTCCAGACGGCTACTTATGTGGAACTCGGCGTGGCAGGCAGCGGATTTTCCACATGGCAGACCGCGCAATTCGGCGTCGATGCGAATAATCCATCCATCGCCGGGCCATTCGCAAACCCCGATTCCGACCAAGGAAACAACGCTCTGGAGTATGCTTTCAACCTGAATCCGAAGGTGGCGCAAGGACCGATCGGCTGGCCAAACGTATCCATGATCGCCGATCCCGACGATGGGCTCAAACACCTGGCAATCACGTTCCGCCGCAGGCTCGACGACGTCGATCTAAGCTACAAAGTCCGCGTGTCGGACTCGCTAACAGGCGGATGGGATGAGAGCGGCAACCAGATCCAACAAGTGGGCGCGGCCGTCGCCTCTGGAGACGGAGTTACGGAAATGGTCACCATGCGCCTTGCCGCACCCACGCGATCCGCCAGCAGGAAATTCTTGGAAGTCATGGTAAGTGGATTCTAGAACCTGATATGGCGGCAGGGGAGCGGACCGGTCCATCATGAGAAACGGGGGCCGCTTTGCGGAGAAGCTCCGCATCTACAACTCCGTAATTCCGCCTAGTGAAAGTTTCGAAGGGGCGAACCTCACCTTTGTAAATCTGAAGATGAGCAACGGCAAAATCGCAACCAAAGTTTTCAATGGCACGGGCGGTGGAGCGATTTACAACGACACGATCCAGCTAAGCCTCTTGACCTGCAGGCATTCCTCCAATGTGTCGAAGTTATCAAAAGCTAAATCCATCACTTGCAACGCTCAACTCCGCTGGCGGCGGAAGCTGGCGAAGTATCGCTGGTGTGCCGGACAGGAACGCCGCGGCCGATGCTGTCGCGTTCTTCGATTCCGATGCGATTTCGACTTTCGGTAGACCGTTCTATCGCGTGCTGGTCCCGTAGCCGGCAACCCTCCACGGAAGCATTCGCCGGATTGCTCCTCTATCTGAATTCTTCCAATCGCCTACTCGCGGCGCGCGGGACGCAGAGTCAGGCCGAAAACGCATGTCGCGAGAAAGAGTAACGTAGCGGAAGGCTCCGGGATGGTCGCCGTCTCTCCGCGGAAATTTTTCGGAGTGGCGACCGAATTGATCGAGAAAGCGGTTGGGGCCGGATTGCTAGTTTCCGCATTCAGCGACTGAGCTCCACCAGTCGGCAGGTTGGTTAGACTGACCGAGTCTGTACCCGACTGGAAGTTCAGGACGTTGCCGCTCCCGGAGGTCAGGAAGCCCGCTGGGATGATGTAGTCAGGTACGACACCGAAAAGTGTCGAGAGGTTCGCCGTTCCCATAAGGAACGTCTGGTTCTGCGTCGAGGAAGCTGTGTTAGGGTGGCCCGCCAGCGGGGAGTTGAGCGGCAGATTGGCGGGAAACACGAAGGTGCTTGCACCGGTCGATGCCAAATTACGGCTTGAGAGAGACTCCTGACTGCCAGCCGCCGAGAAAAACTCAATGAACTGCACGGTTCCGTTCGAGTTCGTGTACACCTCCTGAATATTCCAGAGGTGGAAGCTCGCTTGGGCGCTCGTCCCCGACATCCCGACCACCGCGATTGCGAACAGAAGAATTTTCATGGCGAAACCGAATATAGGGAATATTCCTAACAAGCAATCAGGAAATTAGGACGAAGTGCCGGATCGCATTGCGCCAGATAGAATGACACCGGGGAGCGTGTGAAAAATCCGCTTTGAGCGGTCGTTGCGTCAGAAAGAATGACACCGGATGAAAACACTATCCGGAATCATGAGCCAGACGAGCAAAGCACAATATTTGGAGAGC
>JBBSUD010000017.1:0-53488 GCA_038235225.1 Verrucomicrobiales bacterium | reverse complement strand
GCTGGGCCGCAAACACCTTCCCCGGCCCCATATAATCCATCCATATCCAGAGCAGAGATTCCGCGCCCGACTTGAGGCAAGAGCCGTATGAGGTAATTCTTCACGTACGGATCTGAGCGGGGGGCCGCCGGCAACGGCGGTTCCTACCGCGATCCCGACTAACAAGCATTGCGTTCGCTGTCTGGAATTTGTATCGAAGGGGTCAGTGCCAGCGCCTATGCCCTGAATTAGGCAAAGAATTCATGTTGAGCACCATAAATTTGAATTCTGGACTTCTCCAGGCAGATTTTTTCCAATGCACGGGTGATCGCTCCAATCCAACCCGCCCCATCGCCGTGGCCGACTCTTCAAAGTCTGCTGCGTGACCTCCGCATCGAACCTCTCGTGACCGATCAACAGATCGGTCGGGCGGCGGAGTTGCTCGACAAACACCATTACCTCGGTGCCCCCAATCCCGTGGGCGAACGACTCTGGTATGCGGCGATCGCCCCGGATGGCGAGTGGCTCGGCGTGCTGCTCTTCACGGCGGCATCCCGTCGGCTGCGCCACCGCGACCAATGGATCGGTTGGAGCGACGAACAACGGCGGCGGCGTCTGCCACTGATAGCTAACAATTCCCGCTTCCTGCTCCTGCCGGATAAAACCGGCCCCAATCTCGGTTCCGCCGTCTTGTCACGCGCGGCAGCGCGCTTGAGCAATGACTGGATGGAACGCTACGGTCACCCGGTTTTGGTGATGGAAACCTTCGTCGATCCACAATTGTTCCGTGGCACGGTTTACCGCGCGGCGGGCTGGAAAGAGTTAGGACTCACCCAGGGCAACCAACGCGTCTCACGCGATTACTACGAGCCTCACGACCGCCCCAAGCAGCTCTTCGTGCGCGAACTCGCCCGCAACGCATGCCGCAGCCTCCAGGCCGAACAACTCAAGCCCGCCCTCGCCGCCGTGGAAGCAGCCTCCTCGCCGCGCTGCACCCAGCGTGGCGAGGAACTCAAATCTCTAACCTCCATGTTTCGCGACCGCGTGCCCGAGTATCGCAGTCGCAGGCGTTGCATCTATCCGGTCCACACGTTGTTAGGCATCATGGCTGCCGCCCATCTAGCAGACGCTCCACGCGGCCAAAAAGATCTTGAAGCCTTTGCCCAAAGCCTCTCCCAAGCCCAACTCAAAGCCCTCGGCGTGCGCCGCGACGGCAAGTCCCGACGCTATCCCACGCCCGATCAGACCACTTTCAGCCGCATGATGTCTAACGTAAATGCCGGCATCGTCGAGCAAGTCCTGCTAGATTGGCAGCAGCGTATCCGTGGTCCCGTCCCGGAGCAGGAAATCGTCGTCATCGACGGCAAACAACCCAAACACGCCGGCGGCCATAACGTCGTCACCGCGATTAGTCCGCCCTCCCAGCACTACCTCGGCTGCGAACTCGTAGAGGACAAAAGCAACGAAATCCCCGCCGCGCTCAAGCTCATCGGTCGGCTCGATCTCGATGGCAAGCTCGTCTCGTTAGATGCCTTGCACAGTTGTCAGCAAACCGCGCGACAAATCGTGCTCGATGCCGGAGCCGACTATCCGCTGACCATCAAAGACAATCGATCCACCATCAAAGAGCGCATCGAGTCGGAATCGCCCGATCCGGGCTCCCCCCTTTTGTCCCGGAAAACCACGTCGGGAAATTCGCCGGGCACTGCCGCGAAGAAAAGAAACGCCAATACGTGACGCGGCAACTCGTCTGCACGCCGACCACCGGCGAAGAGTTATTATTCCCCTGCGCCGCACAAATCGCCCGCCTCCACCGCCAGCGTGCCGGTCGCAACCCCGAAACCGTTTGCCTGGTCACCAGTCGTCCGGCCTGCGAATTATCGCCCGAGCAATAACTGGAAGCTAACATCGACCATTGGGGCATCGAAACCGGCCTGCACGCCCGCCTCGATGCATCGCGTCATGATGACCGCAGCCGACTGCGCAACGCCAAGCCGCTGCGCCTGCACTCCATGTTCACGCGAGTGGCCAACAGCATTTGTTGTGAATGGCTATCGCGGCATCACAAGCCGCAGCAAATCACCACCACCGACTTCCGCGGCACCATGGCCGCCGAGCACGACCGCGCCGCCATTTCGCTGGTCGTCAGCGCCAGACCCCGCCTCCCAAAACCAAAACCGCAACGAGAGCCTCGTGCATAGGCACTGGGATCGCGTAATCCAGCCTACTTTTGCCTTGCCAAGGGGGTGTCGGTCCCTAGTTTGCCCGCCCCATGCCAAGAGTCTCAGGAAAAGCAAAGACACGGAAAGCCGTTGCCAAACGTTTCAAAGTTACTGGGACAGGGAAAGTGCTCCGTCGCAAACAGGGTGCCCGTCACTTGCTGCAAGGCAAGAACAGCAAGCGCAAGCGTCGTCTTGGGCAGCCGGCACTCGTTTCCGCCGCCGACGTGAAAAACGTCAAGGAGAACCTCCCGTTCCATTGATCGCCGGGCAACCGGCAACGCATCCACGCCCCCGCCCGCGAATCGGGCGGGCCTCCACACAGCCTGATCCCGCGAGGGAGCCATGAACGGGCGAGACTGTGGGAGGTAATGAAATCAACGGCTCGTTCGAACTAGAAAAACAACATGCCACGTGCCACCAACTCTCCCGCCAGCCGCGCGCGCCGCAAGCGCGTCCTGCTTCGGGCCAAGGGCTTCCGCGGATTCCGCTCGAAGCTTTTCCGTTACGCCAAGGACGCCGTCCGCAAGGCGATGACCTACGAATACCGCGACCGGAAGCGCCGCAAGGGCCAGTTCCGCCGGCTCTGGACGCAGCGGATCAACGCCGCCTGCCGCAATGAGGATCTGACCTATTCGCGCTTCATAGAAGGCCTGAAAGCCGCCGGCATTGAGGCGGACCGCAAAATCCTCGCGGATTTGGCCGTCCACGACGCCGCCGCCTTCTCGGCCATCGTCGCTCTGGCGAAGTCCGCGCTGGAGACGAAGCGCTCGGCGGCCACCGCTGCCTGAGTCATTTTCGGAAATCATTTCGCCAACCGCCGCCCGGCCCCGTGCCGGACGGCGGTTTTCGTTTTCCGGCTTGTGGCGCGGATTTTTCCCGCGAACGGTCCCGGTCTCATGCTCCGTCCCATCTTCGCCGCCACCCTTTGCGTATTGCTTCAGACCGCCGCCGCGCCGGGCTACGGGCCGGCTGGCCATCAGGCGATTGGGAAAATCGCGGAGAAGGATCTGGAGGGAACCCGCGCCGGCCGAGAGGTGCGCAAGCTGCTGCTGCCGGACGAGCGCCTCGATTATGCGGCCAATTGGGCGGACCGGGCGAAGCTGCCGGAGAAATACCTTTCAGACGAGATGAAGAGCTTCATCGCGGCGAACCCGAAGCACCATTCCTACCACTACTGCGACGTGCCGTTTCAGGTGGAGGAGTATCGCGATGGCATCACCGGCACCAACGATCGCGACATTGTCCACATCCTGCGGATTTGCATCGGCGTGCTGCAAAGTCCGGAGGAAGCGCCGGAAAATCCGCTCCACATCGGCAAGCGGACGGCGCTCCTGCTGATCGCCCATTTGATCGGCGATTTGCACCAACCGCTGCACGTCGGTTGCAGCTATGTGGATGCGGACAATCATTTCGTGAATCCGGAAACCGGTGCGAAAGGCCAGGATGACGCGGGGGCGAATTACTACCGGCTCGGCGGCCGCATCAACCTTCATGGTTACTGGGACACGATCACGGTGAAGGCCGCGCGCGACCATGCCGGCGAGGAGGATTTCACCACTTGGCTGGTGGCGAAGCATCCGCCGCAGCCGGCTTGGGACGCCACCGGTCCCGCCGCGACGTGGCCGACGCAGTGGGCGAGTGAAAGCGTGCGGCTGGCACGGCGCTGCTTCGATGGGATCGAACTCGGCGAGCGCACCCTGATTCCGGCGGACGAGAAATTCCCCGAGCATTTCCAATGGAAAATCGCGCTGCCCGAGGATTATGCGGTGCGCTCGCGGGACATTGTGGAGGAGGAACTCTCAAAAGGCGGCTACCGGCTGGCGGCGCTGCTCAAGGCGATTTGGCCGGAGGAGAAATAGCGGCGAAGGACCATTTCGAGCTCCCGACAGGGTGGGGGACCGGAGCTGTTTCGTTCAATCCAGCGCGGCTTCCAGGTGCTCGAGGGTGAACTCAAGCGAGGTGCGGATATGGGTGCGCATGGCTTCGGCGGCGGCGGCTCCGTCGCGGCGCTCGATGGCGGCGAGTATGTCGCCGTGTTGGAGGCAGGCGAGGGACAGGCGGGCGCTGTCGTGGACGCCGCGGTCGGCGTAGAAAATGCGGGACTGGATGTGGCTTTCCTCGACGGTGCGGGCGAGAGCGGGGTTCCGCGCGCCGAGCAAGATCGCCTTGTGAAAGGCAACGTCGGCATCGAGGAAGGCGTGGAGTTTCACGTCGGACAGCTTGATCGCATCGCTATCTCGGGCCTCGGCGAAGAGCCCTTCCATCGCTTCCTGGTTTTCCTTGAGCGTCTCGATGTGGCGGGCGGAGTGGCGCTCGGCGGCCTTCATGGCGGCGAAAGTTTCGACGGCTTCGCGGACTTCGTAAAATTCCTTGGCGGAATTCCGCGTGAGCGAGCGGACGACCGCGCCGAGGCGGGGGATGAGCTCCACGAATCCCTCGGATGCGAGCTGGGTGACGGCCTCGCGGACGGGGGTGGTGGAGACGCCGAGTTCCTTGGAGAGCTGTTTGTAATCGAGCCGGGTGCCCGGAGGCAGCGAGCCGTCCAGCAGGCGTGCGCGGAGGTCGCTATGGACGCGTTTGGGGAGGGGCAGCTTCACGTCCCGATGTTTGCGGGATGCGGAGGATTCACACAAGTCACGAATCGGCGGGGGGCGAGGGTGCGCTTCTGTCCGTCGTCCGCGGCCAGGGCGGCGGGTTGGGAAATCGTGTTCGTGTTCCGCGCGGTGCCGCGGGTGGCAGCGGGAATGGAAAGATTCGACGCACCATGCCGCCGGGGTATTGCCTGAAAATCTCGCGCTCGCCAGGGGAAACTGATTTCCGCCGCGGTGCGCGCGAGCACGCCGGCGCGGGTTGCTTACGATTTCTCCAGTGCGGATTGCGCGGTTGGCGCAGACGATGCGGGTTGGCAGGGAAAATCGTTTCGGTTCAGCCTTCTTCGCGGGTTTCCAACGCACCCATCGCGGCACCGGCGGCGACGCCGGAGCCGAAGCCGAAGACGTGGCCCATGACATCGGTGCCGGGTCCGCTTCCTGCGCCGAGCCAGCCGAGGAGGACGAATCCGGCGAGGACCGGCGCGCAGATCCGGACCCATGGCAGACGGGCGCGATCGCGGACGGTTTCGGCGATGCCCATGCCAGAAAGGATGCCGAGCGCGGCGAAGACGGCGGTGGAGGCGCCGATGGAGTAGTATGGCTCCGGGAAATTCACCGCGGAGGTCACGGCGTTTCCAAGCGCGCCGCAGAGGAGAATCGCCAGCCAGCCGCGGAAGGCACCGGCGGTGCGGGCGACAAGCGTGCCGAAAATCGCGCCGCCCACGAGATTTCCGGCGAGGTGGCTGAGGTCGGCATGGAGGAAAAGCGCGGTGAACGGCCGCCACCATTCGCCATCGCGAAACAGGCCGAGGCTGGACGATGCGGCGAAATCCACGAGGCCGAGGTCTTGGCTCTGGAAGTAGAAAACGGCCACCAGCACCGCCGCCCAAAGCGCCGTGAGCCACCAGCGGGCCGGATGGCGCGCCCATTCGCCGGCGGGCGCGGGAGCGGGGCGATGCCCGGCGATTTCCTGCGAATAGGCGTCCAGCTCGGCGGAAATCTTGTCCGCCGGGACCGGCTCGGCCTGGAGATCGTATTCGCCGGGAACCGCGGCTTCCTCGACGCGGCAGGACTCGCCCATGGCCAGGATGACGAGGCCGTGATCGTAGGCGTCGGCGAGGGTCGGGTATTGGCCGACGCGGACCCATTCTTCCTGCGTGGCGGCGGCGGCTTCTTCGGGGGGATTCATGGAAAATCTCGGAGGCGGCTAAGGATTCACCCGCATCGCGATCCGTCAACAGCGGGGCTGGCGGTGGTCATTCGACGGATTTCACGAGGCGGAAAATCGCCAGGCTGCCGATGCTCACGGCGATCGCCAGCCAGCCCAGCCGGTCGAAATGCAGCAATTTCCCGCTCGGACCCTCGCTGACAATTTTGGCCCCAAGCGCGGCGGTCAGGCCGGACGCGAGGTCCCGGGAACAGGCGATGAGACTCATGTAAGCGCCGCGCCGGGCCGAGGGCACGGCCATGGAAATGACCGCCTGGCCGGGGACGAAGCGCCCGCTGGCGAAGGCGAAAAATCCCGCGGCCAGCAGCAGCGTCGCCGGCAAGGGGAGGGGACCCGCGGAGGTGAGCAGGCGGATGACGACGCACGCGCCCGCGACCAGAATGATATACATGAGGAAGCGGCCGTGGCGGTCGGCGAGCTTGCCGACGAAGGGGCCGGTGAAAATCGTGACCATGCCGCCGGTCAGGTAGATCAGGAAAAGGTTGTGCTCCGGCAGGCCGACGTTCGCCACGAGGTAGGGCGAGAGGAAGGGGATGACGGTGAAATGGCCGAAGACCATGGTCGCCATCAGCGCCAGGCCGAGCCATGCGTTGCCGCTGCGCAGGAGCGTGAGGAAATCCCGGCCGGAACGGACTTTGCCGCCGCTCAGGTGGCCGCGCACGGGCGGCAGAATGCGGAACAATCCGACCCAGACAAATGCCGCGATGCCGGCCACGACGAGGAACGGCCCCTCCCATTTCCAGACTTGCGCGATTTTCAAACCGAGCGGCACGCCGAGCGCGGCGGCGGCGGAAAAGGCGGTCATGATGACGCCCATGCCGCGCGCCCGGCGTTCGGCCGGGACGACATCGGCGACGATTGCCATAATGGTCGCGCCGCTGACGCCGCCGAATGCGCCGCAAATCGCGCGGGCGAGCATGAGCGTGTTCGCATTGGTCGAAAACCCGCAGGCGAGGGTGCCGAGGGTGAATCCGGCATAGCAGATGAGCAGCAGCTTGCGGCGGTCGAAGCGGTCGGTGAAGGGCGCCATCGCGAGGCCGACAATTCCGGCCGTGAGCGCGAAGGCGGAAATCAGGTTGCCGAAGCGCTCCGGCCCGATGTGCAGCTCGCGCATGAGCTGGGGGCCGAGCGGCATCATCACCATGAAATCCATGATGTGGGTGAACTGCACGGCGGCGAGCAGCAGGAGCAGCCGCCGCTCGGTCAGCGCGGGCCTGCCGGCAGGGGGAATCGCGGGCATTTCAGCGGGAGGCGGGACGGACACGCGGCAATTCTAACGAAAAATGGGCGGATTTCCCCAAAAGGAAAACCCCCGATCGCGATCGACCGGGGGCTTTCGGGGAATTGTCTCAGGCCGGCGCGCCGATCACTCCGGGAATCGGACCTGGTCCGTCCGGGCAGTCTTCGCTGGCGGGCTTGGTGACGGGCTTTTTCTTCAGCTCGTCCGGCACCGGCGGCGGCTTGGGAGCGGATGGCGGATCCTTCATTACGCCGTGCTCGATGATGTCCCGCAGATGGTTGGCATCGAGCGTTTCGTACTCGAGCAGCGCCTTGGCGATGAGTTCCACCTTGTCGCGGCCTTCGTTGAGAATGCGCTCGGCGGTCTCGTAGGCTTCGTCGATGAAGCGCTTGATTTCCTCGTCGATGATGCGGGCGGTGTAGCCGCTGTAGTTCGTGCGGCGGCCGCCCATGTCGCCCCGGCCGAGGAAGACAGGACCGTCGCCCTCGCCGTATTCGACCATGCCGAGCTTATCGCTCATGCCCCATTCGCAGATCATATTGCGGGCGAGCGAAGTGGCCTGGCGGATGTCGCCGGAGGCGCCGTTGGACACGTCGTCGCTGTGGAATCCTTCCGCGATGCGGCCGCCCATCGTGACGATGAGGTTGGCAAGCGCCTCCTTGCGTTGGGTGGAATACTTGTCGCCATCCGGCAGATACATCGTCGCGCCGAGGTAGGGACCGCGCGGGATGATGGTGACCTTGTGGAGCGGATTGGTGTCCGGCAGGACCATGTTGAGGTAGGCGTGGCCGGCTTCGTGCCATGCGGTGCCGATCTTTTCCTTGTCGGACATGGCGAGGCTGCGGCGCTCGCGACCCCAGCGGACCTTGTCGCGGGCCTCTTCCATCTCGTCGAGCGTGACGGCGCTTAGGCCGCGGCGGGCGGCGAGCAGGGCGGCCTCGTTGATGAGGTTGGCAAGTTCCGCACCGGAAAATCCGGGTGTGCCGCGGGCGATTTTGGAAAGGTCCACGCCGGCGGCGAGTTTGATTTTCTTGACGTGGACGCGGAGGATTTCCTCGCGGCCGTTGACGTCGGGCAGGGAAATCGTGACCTGGCGGTCGAACCGGCCGGGGCGCAGCAGCGCCGGGTCGAGCACATCGGGGCGGTTGGTCGCGGCGATGATGATCACGCCTTCCTGGGTGTCGAAGCCGTCCATTTCGACAAGAAGTTGGTTGAGCGTTTGCTCGCGCTCGTCGTGACCGCCGCCCATGCCGTGACCGCGATGGCGTCCGACGGCGTCGATTTCATCGATGAAAATCAGGCAGGGCGCGTGCTTGCGGCCTTGCTCGAACATGTCGCGGACGCGGGAAGCGCCGACGCCAACGAACATTTCCACGAAGTCCGAGCCGGAAATCGAGAAGAACGGCACGTCCGCCTCGCCGGCGATGGCGCGGGCGAGCAGCGTTTTGCCGGTGCCGGGCGAGCCGACCATCAGCACGCCTTTCGGAATCGAGCCGCCAAGCTTTTGGAATTTCCGCGGATCGCGCAGGAAATCGACGATTTCGAATAACTCCTCCTTGGCTTCCTGGATGCCCGCGACGTCTTTGAAAGTCACCTTGTTGCGGTCCATCGTAAGCAGGCGGGCCTTGGATTTCCCGAAGGACATCGCGCCGCGCCCGGCGGATTTCATCTGCTGGCGGAATAGGAAAAACAGGATGCCGATGATGAGCAGGAACGGCAGGAAAGTGAACAGGGCGCTGCTGAGGTAGTCCTTGGTCTTCTTGTAAACCGCCTTGTTTTCCGTCACCAGCTTGTTGAGGTCGTCGCTCTGGATGGTGGTGGAAACGGGGACGGTGAATTCGGTCGCACCGTCCGTTTTGGCAGTCGGATCGGTGGCGGCGGCCGTGGTGTCCATCACCTTGCGGGAGCCCACGATCACGGCGTCGTCCGAGCCGGGAGTGGTAAGGATGCGGAAAGGATTTTCCGAGTCCGTCATGGAGACGAGGTCCATCGCCAGAAATTTCCTGAGTTCGGACAACGAGAGCGTTTCAACATCCTCGGCAAGTGGCTGGTCGCCCGCGTTCGCGACTTGCTGGAAGCGGATGTTGTTCCCGAGCAGCTTGTTGATCTCATCCCGCTGGAGTGCGAAATTCACGAGCACGCGGAAATCGCGGGTTGGCGCGTCGGCGGCGGGTTCCTTGAGGCCCGGCTTGATCCAGCCGCGGATGGTGGCGTCGAAGGAGGTGTCGGTGGTGACGACTTCGAGCGGGCGGTCGGAATCGTTGGTGACGATGCGGTCCTGGTCCCAAGCCTGGCGGAATTGCGAGTAGGTGAGCGGGACGACCTTGTTGCCGGAAAGCGGCCGGAAAAACGCCACGCCGAGGATTACGGTGGCGAGGCACATGAGGCCGAGAACGCGCCAGTTGAAGCCGCTGGAATCGCCCGAATTCCGGTTCGGATTGTTGTTGGACGGTGGTGGAGTCGGTGAGTCGGACATGATGAACGGTGAGAATCCGCGAGCGAGAGGCCAGCGCCACAAAGGGGTGCCGGGGCTGTGTCCCGCGCGGGAGTAAGGGAGAATAGCGATAGGGGGTGAAATGCAAACCCCTTTTTCCGCACGGGCCTTGCGGCTTTCCGCAGGCCTCGCGTAAATCCCCGGCATGCATTCTTCGTCGGGCGGCAGCGAGCCGCCACACCCGCCGCGCCGCCGGAACCGCGCCGCGCCGTGGCTCCAGCTCTTGCCGGCGGTCGGCCGGATGCGCTCGCTGCGGCCCGGCACGGCGTCGCAGGTCGGCGTGTTGGTGGATGCGTTTGCGGCTTTCGCGACGCTCGATGACGAGCTCAGCCCGTTGGAGGCGGACCTGATTCTCGACATGTTGCGCAGCGCCTTTCCCGAGGCCGACCACCGCTGGCTTGCCAAGCGGCTGCAGCGCGCGGTGCGGAATCCGCGGCCGCTGCAAGGGCTGGCGATCGAGCTGAAGGACGGATTTGACGATATCGGCAAGCTCGCGCTCGGCCTCCAGCTCTTCACGCTGGTCGATGCGGCGGGTCGCTCGGAGCGCAACCGCACCAGCTTCGAGGTCTTCATGCGCCGGCTCGGCAGGCCGGGATACGGCGCGGCGATTCTCCGGGAAATGCGCAGCGACGCGGGCGAACCGGAGGATTCCGAGCTGCCCTTCGAGCGGCTCGTCTTCGGCAGGGGGAAGTGCGACGTGCTGCTGCCGCCGGCCGCCGCGGACCACGAATTCCGGGTCTATCGCGCCGGCGATCTGATCCTAGTGAGAAATACCGGGAAAGCCCCGCTGTGGATCCGCGGGCGCTCGGTCGAACACGGATCCTTCCTGCGGATGCGCGAGCGGCAGCCGCTGGTGGTGCCCGGCTGGATGCTTTCCTACGAGGATCTCCTGTTTTTCCTGGACGTGAAGCGCACCGGCAATACGCCCTCGATTTACCTGGAATCCGGCGAGGCCGGGCTGACCGCCGAGCGCACCCGCGGCCGGCTCAGCGAGGTGCGCGTCCGCTTCGGACTGGACGCCGAGGTCGAGGCGCTGCGAGATACGGATTTGCACGCCGGCGCCCACAACCGGCTCCGCAAAGGCGACATCGTGCTATGCCGGAATCACGAGCGACTGGGCGATTCCGCAGGCTTCAGCCTCTCCATCGACGAGCTGCGCCGCAAGGCGACGCGCTCCGCCCGGCGCTTCCGCCTCAGCGGCGAGCGGCAGGAATTCATCGTCTCGAACGACGCTTCCGAGCTCCCGGCCGGCGGTCTCCTGCTGGGTGCGAAACTGGCGCCGAAATGTGTCCTTTTCATCCGCTACGACGACCAGCGCGCGGAGGGCGATTTAATCGTTCGCGAGAGCCACGGGCCGGTGCTCGTGGACGGCGTGGCGGTGAAGCAAACCGCGGTTCTTAAAGATGGATCGCTGATCCGCCTGTCTGGCAGTCAGGCGGTGCGCTGCCGGTTTTCCGAGGGATTTCTCGACGAGGAAAGGACGCTCATCGAGTCGCTCCAAGTCGAGGACCTCATCCACGATTTCGGCCCGGATTCCCGCGCGCTGGACCATGTCAACTTCGAGGTGAAACGCGGCGAAATGCTCTGCATCATCGGCCCGAGCGGCTCCGGGAAAAGCACACTGCTCGCCGTGCTTTCCGGCCAGCGCCAGCCGACGCGCGGCCGGGTGAAATTGAACGGCATCCCGCTGTACGAGCGTCGCGAGCAGCTCGTGCCCTTCATCGCGCACATGCCGCAGGAGGAGGCGCTCACGCCGCAACTCACGGTGCGCGAGCACCTTCGGCACGCCGTCACGATCCGCCGCCCCGCGCTCTCGCTGGCCGAGCACGAGCGGCGGGTGGACGGGATGCTCGCCGAGCTGGGGCTGCAATCGATCGCCCAGCGCCGCGTCGGATCCCCCGGCGACAAGACGATTTCCGGCGGCGAGCGCAGCCGGCTGAATCTCGGCGTGGACCTTGGCAGCCGCGCTGAGGTGTTCCTCTTCGACGAGCCGATTTCCGGCCTTTCCTCGAAGGATTCCGAGCACGTTGCCGAGACGCTGCGTTCGCTGGCGCGGGAGAAAATCGTCATCGCCTCGCTGCACCGGCCCGGCGCGCCGGTGCTGCGGCTTTTCGACAAGGTGCTGCTGCTCGATTCCGGCGGCAGGCTCGCGTATTTCGGCACGCCGGACGCCATGGTCGGCTATTTCCGCGAAGCCTGCGACGAACTCTCGATTTCCCACCCGTCCGTCGCCGCGAAATCCCCGCTTGGCGCGGATTTTGTGTTCGACGTCCTGGAAACCCCGCTCAGCTCCATCGGCGGCGGCTCGAATACCGGCGCGGCCCGGCGATTTCCGCCTTCGTTCTGGCAGGAGCGCTTCGAAAGCGCCGATCTGATGCACTCGCTCCAGCGCGGCGGCGGGCCGGTCTCGAAAGCTGGCGATTCCGTCTCCGGCGAGCGCCTGCCGGTGCCGCCCAAGCCGACCCGCCGCCTGCGCGCCGTCGTCGCCGTTTTCGCCACCCATTTCCTGCGCTCGCTGCTTTCGAAAGTCCGCAACCGCGGCACCGTTTACAGCACCTGCCTCGAAGCCCCGCTGCTCGCCGGGCTCATCGCCATCACGCTCCGCTCCTCGCCCGAGGGCGGCTACCGCTTCGCCAGCGCGCTGCACATTCCCGCCTATTTGTTCCTCAGCGTGACCGTCGCCATGTTCCTCGGCCTCACGAATTCCGCCACCGAGGTCCTGCGCGACCGCCCGATTCTCCGGCGCGAGCGGAACTGCCAGCCCGGCGCCGCGTCCTACGTCATGGCGAAATTCACCGCCCTTGGCATCGTCGGGTCGCTCCAGTGCCTCGCCTACCTCATCGTGGGGAATTACTTCCTCGAAATCGACGGGATGCTTTCCTACATGTGGCTCTGGATGACCCTGACCGCGTGGACGGGCACCGGCATGGCGCTCGTCATTTCCTCGCTCGTCCGCACCGAGCGCGCCGCCCTCACCGCCGTGCCGCTGCTGCTCGTGCCGCAAATGCTCCTCGCCGGCGCGCTCGTCCCCTACAAGGAAATGAACCACGGCCTCTTCGATAACGCCGCCGATGTCCGGGAGCGCGGCGGCCTGCCCGTCCCCGCCACCATCATGCCGCTGCGCTACGCCTACGAAGCGATGATCGTCTCCCAAGCCACGCGAAATCCGTTCGAATCCGAGCGCCTCCGCCTCCAGCGCCGCATCGATCGCGCCCGCGCCCGCACCGGGCCCATGGATGCCGAAGATGCCGCCGGTTTCGATCTCCTCAAGGAGGGACTCCGCCGGCTCCTCGCCGCCGGCGCGTCGTCCCGCAGCGACGCGCTTGCCCTCATCGGCCGCATTCGGAAAGATGCCACCTCCGGTTCCCGCGCCGCCGTCGAGACGATGCCCGTCTGGCCGGAAAACGACCCCAAAGCCCTGCCCGCATCCGAGTTCTTCGTCAACGAGCGCATCGACCTCCTCGTCCGCGAGGCCGAAACTTTCCGGAACGATTACCGCAATACAACCCCGCGCGTCGTCTTCTACGGCCTCCGCAAGCCGATCCCGTTTTTCACCCCCGACGAACCCCACAACCCGCTCGATTACAGCGAACCCAAAGGCGAAATCGAGACGGAGAAATACTGTGGCATCTTCCTCGCCACCATCATCTTCGGATGCGGCGTCGCCTCTACCCTCGTCATTAGCCGCCAGAACCGGCAGGTGAAATGAGCCGGGCCATCCCGTCGCTGCCGGACGCGGGATCTTGACGAATCCGCCGGGATTTCTAGCGTCGCGCTCATGATGAATGCCCCCTGCTTCCGCGACCGCGCGTGCCGCAACCCTTGGATCTGCGCGCTCGCGGTTTCCGCCGCCGCCGGAGTATCCACCGCGCAGCCTCTCTCGTATAACACGGGCAGTCTCGGCACCGCCGGCGATGGCACGCACATCGGCGGCCCCTTGCTCGACCAGCCCGGCGTGCTCGCCGCTTACGATGATTTCGCCGTCACCTACAGCGCGGGCAGCCGGACGACGGTTCCTTTCCTCGCCGCGCTGAATCCGCCGTCCGGCAGCCCGTTCACCATCGAGTTCTGGGCGAAGCCGGTCAGCTCCGACAACGACGATGCCCCGGTCGCGAACCGGATTGCCACCGGCGACCGCACCGGCTGGGTCTTCTTCCAGCGCGGCCCGGAGGTGGGCTACGATTTCCGCTTGTACGCGGCGAGCGGTTCCAGCTATGGCTGGGACCTCGAAGGCGGCCCATACACGCTGGACCAGTGGACGCACGTCGTCGGCGTTTGGTCCGGCAGCGACGCCCGGCTTTATGTGAATGGAGTCTTGGCGAACGCCACCAACAGGCCCGGCCTCAGCGGCGTCTATGCCGCAAATCCCATCGACAGCGCCGCCTCCATTTTCTCCGTTGGTGCGCTGTTCGACGGCGGCAGCCCCAGCGCAGGCGGTGTCGATGAAATCGCCTTCTATTCCAGCGCCCTCACCGCACAGCAAATCGCCGCCCATTTCGCCGCCCGTTCCAGCTCCGAGGCAGATGCCTACGCCTCGCTCGTCGTGGCGGACGGCGCGATGGAATACCTCCGGCAAAACCCGCCGACCGCACAGATCTCGCTCGCAACCGGCGTCCCGAAGGTCACGTTCACCGGCATCTTGTCGCAATCCTTGAACCTCACCGGCTGGGAGGATCTCACCGTCACCAGCCCGTATTTCGTCCCCAGCCCGGTCCCCGCGAAGCTTTTCTTCCGCGCCCATCGCTGACCCGCGCCGAGCGACCGCAGGCCCCGCCTCCACATTCCCCGTCCCATCCACTTCATCTGTGGTTAGATAATCTTCACACGTCCGCCCCCGATCGCGGTTGAAATCCTCTCCCTGAAGCCATGCCCCCCGAACCCATTTCCCGCCGCCGCTTCCTCCGCCAGTTCAACTGCGCCGCCATCGGTTCCTCGGCGATTCTGAATACGCTGGTCAATCTCAAGCTCGCCAGCAGCGCCGCCGCCGACGGCCTCGAACCCGGCACCGATGCAAAAGCGCTCGTCTGCATCTTCCTGAACGGCGGCATGGATTCCTTCCAAGCCCTCGTCCCCCGGGAAATTTCCCGCTATGCCAGCTATGCCGCCTCGCGCGGTCCGACCGGCACCGATGGCGGACTTGCCCTCGACCGCGAAGCCCTCCTCGGCCTCGACGGCGCCGCCGCGGATTTCGGATTTCACCCGTCCATGACCGCCATGCACCAGATGGCCACCGGCACCGGCGCGTTCGCGGGGAAACGCCGGCTGGCGGCCATCACCAACGTTGGCACGCTCGTCGATACCATTTCAAAATCCCAATACACCGCCTGGTCCAACGGCCAGAACGCCGCGCTGCCGATCCCGCGGGCGCTGTTTTCCCACAGCGACCAGATCGAGCAATGGCAGACCGCCATCCCGCAAGGCGCGGCGGAACTCACCGGCTGGGCCGGCCGCGCCGCCGATGTCATTCACGATGCCTACAATTCCGGCAGCACCTCCATGAGCATCACGCTCAGCGGCAACAACGTGTTCCAAGTGGGAAATACCACCTCCCAGTTCGCCATTTCCCCCGGCGGCTCGCAGAGTTTCGAGAGCTACAGCCCCGCCCACCTCCTGAAAAACCAAGCTCTCCGCAGCACGCTCGACCAGACCTACTCGAACCTCCTCACCCAGAGCCTCGCCAATCTCACCCGCGACGCCGACGGCGCGCAGCTCCTCTTCCAGGACCAGTTCAACTCCGCCACCGCCGACCTCGGCGCGGCCCGCACCCTGTTTCCGGCAGGAAACGGCCTCGCCTCGAACCTGCGCGCCGTCCTCAAAACCATCAAAATCCGCGCCGCCCTCGGTCTCCGCCGCCAGACGTTTTTCGTCAGCTACGGCGGCTGGGACATGCACGGCGATCTCCTCGGTCCGCAAGCCGGCCAGCTCCGCGCCATGGACGCCGCGCTCGGCGCGTTCCAGCAGGGCTTGGAAATCCTCGGCCTGGCCGACGACGTGATCACCTTCACCGCCTCGGATTTCGCCCGCACCCTCCGCTCGAACGGCCGCGGCACCGACCACGCCTGGGGCGCGAACGCCTTCGTGATGGGCGGCCCCGTCGATGGCGGGAAAATCTTCGGCACCTACCCGGACCTCGCCATCGACGGCCCGGACGACGTCGGCTACGGCGGCCGCCTGCTCCCGACCACCTCGGCCGATGTCTATTTCGCCGAGCTCCTCCGCTGGTTCGGCGTCCCCGCCACGGAAATGGCGACGGTATTGCCGAACATCGCGAATTTCTGGAACCCGCTGTCCGGCACCGGCCCGCTCGGCTTTGTGAAGCCATGAGGAAATCCCGCCTGGCCCTCGCCACCGCCTTCCTTGTTCTCCTCATCGCGGCGTATTTCCTCTGGAAGCCCCGCGTTCCGCCCGCCGCTCCGCCATCGCCGCCGCCCGCCGAGACCATTCCGCCGGGAATCGTCGTCACCGAAACCACCCACGCCGCGCCTCTCCCCGCGCCCTTTTCCGCTCCCGGCGATGCCCAGCTTGCCGGCTATGGCACCGGGGATCCAGCCGGCGACCTGCGCCTGCTATCCCGCTCGATCACGGATTTCCTCATCGTCGCCAAGCGCGCGACCGATTTCCCCCTCTCCGCCAATGAGGAATGGAGCGCCGCCCTGCGCGGCCTCCGTCCCGGCTCCGCCCCGTGGATTTCCGGGAAATCCCCGCTGCTCGACGCGCGAAACCGCCTCATCGACCGCTGGGGCACGCCCCTCCATTTCCACGCCCTCGGCGCCAAACGCTGGCAACTCCGCTCCGCCGGCCCCGACCGCCAGCTCTTCACCGCGGACGATTTGCTCGAAAGTTTCTCAGGCTAGTCACCATCCGACCGCGGCCTTCGTTCCCGCATCCACTTCTCCGTGCTTCCCCCGTTCGCATTCCCCTGCAACCGTCCGGGGATGCCGAAACAGGACCCCCCCGACGATGAGGACCAGCCCCTCCTGTTCCTGAAAACCGCCGATTACGCGCCGCCCTCGCTGCCAACCAACGAAACGCTCCGGCAGTGGTGGAAGCGGGTCGGCAAAATGTATCACCAGACCGACGAGAAGCCGTTCATCGCTGAGGAAAAACTTCACAAGACACTCCTGAAAACGCTCGACCAAGTGGTTTCCCCGCCGGCTTGCGGACCGCTGATCGCCGAGCTGGAGCTGACTGTTTCCCAATGGCTCGCTGAGCCGAAGCGGACGGAGAAATTCCGTCTCATCGTCATGCCGCCTTGCGACCGGAACGACGTCATCGGCACTTGGGCCGCCGAGCAGGGTCACGCGGTGCTCGAAGCGCCGCCGCGCACCGCACTTTTGGACGATTTGCCGCCGCCGCTACCGGACTTGCGCGGCGGAGGATTGCTGGTGATTCCCCGTTTGGAAAAATGGTTCCTGCGCCACCACGGCGGCCTCCGCACGATCCGCGAGTTGATGATGGCGCTGCATTTGCAGGATCGCCCGTGCCTCGTGGGCTGCGATTCCTTCGCGTGGCAATTTCTCCGAACCGCCACCGGAGCCGATCTGATTCTGCCGGCCGGACTCACGTTTCAGGCGTTCGACGCCGCGCGCCTGCGGAAGTGGTTTTGCGAATTGAACGAAGATATGGAAATCGGCGGCGCCAAGTTTCTGCTTTCCCTCACTGGGAAGGATGTCTTCGAGAAAACTGCGAAGGGCGGCTTGGCCAATGACCATCTGGTCAAGCTCGCCGCCCGCAGCCGCGGGATCCCCTGGGTGGCGTGGCATCTTTGGCGCGCCAGCCTGCGCTCCGAGCGCAAATCCGAGGATCTCGAAAATGGCGGCGACCCGGGAAACGACGAGCGCACGCTCTGGGTCGTGGACCCCACGGAAATCGACCTGCCGGCGCGGGATCGTCAGGAATTTCTCCTCGTCCTCCACGCCCTGCTCCTCCACGGCGGCATGACGTTGGAGGAATTGCAGCTTACCCTGCCGGGAAATGCCGGGGATTTCGCCGCCGCCGGTCTTATCGGCTTCGGCTTCGTCGAGCTGGATGGCGAACGTTTCCGCTGCCGCCCGGTCGCCTACCCGGAAATTCGGGAACATCTCGCCGCCGCCGGCATCCCCGTTGGCAATCTCTGACACCGCCATGACCGAATCCGAAAAAACCGGCAACAAGGCCGCCCGCCTGATCAACGATTTCCAAGACATCAGCGTCGCGAAAGTCGTCCTGATCATTCTCGGCGCGTGGTTCGCCATCTATCTGGTGCGGAAAATCCTGCCCTACCTCGCCGAGCGCGGCCCCAGCCAAGCCCGCCTCTACCTGCTTGGAGCGGAGCCGATCCTGCGGCTGTTCTTCCTCGGCGTCGCGATGGTTTGGCTCGTGCCCATCATCTTCAACATCACCCTGCAGAATTTCCTCCTCATTGCCGGCGCTGTCAGTGTGGCCGTCGGTTTCGCGTTCAAAGACTACGTATCCAGCCTCATCGCCGGCATCGTCGCCGTGGTGGAGCGCCCGTACCGGCCGGGGGACTGGGTGGAAATCGGTGGCGATTATGGTGAGGTCCGCTCGGTCGGATTGCGCGCCATCCAGCTCCAGACCGCCGCCGATAACACGATCTCCGTGCCGCATTCCAAGATGTGGACGGAAAACGTTTCCAACTCGAACGACGGCTCGCGGACGCTCATGTGCATCGCGGAGTTCCATCTCGAACCGTCCCACGATGCCGCCGCCATGCGCGCCCGGCTCAAGGACGTCGCACTGACCAGCGCCTTCCTGAGTTATGTCAAACCCGTCGCCGTCATGCTCGAGGAAATGCCCTGGGGCACCCGCTATCAGGTGAAGGCATATCCTTTCGATTTGCGGGATCAGTTCGAATTCATCAGCGATCTGACGGTCCGCGGGAAAGCCGCCATCGCCGCCGCCGGAGCGAGGGAAGTCACCGCTCCCGTGACACCCGCCAGACTTGGAAAATGATGGGCCCGTGGCGGCGGATTGCATCCGCCAAGCCCCGTGTTCGATTATAAAATTCCCAAACTTCCATCGCCCCCGAACCATGAAAATGAACCCATACATCCCATTCGGACTCTTCGCCGCAGCACTGCTTGCGCAGCCCTCGTGCAAGCAATCCTCCGACACCGCGGCCGCCGCCAGAGATGTGCGGGAATCCGCCGAAGCCTCCACCAAGGAAACTGGCGAGGAATCCACAGAAAACATCGAAGCCGCCAAGGAAGTGGTGAAGGACAACAGCAATAACATTCCCAAATCCACATCAGGTTCCGCCGCCGTCGGTGCCGGGGCGCGCAAACTGATGGAAGCCAGCTACGATGCCTCCAAACAATACGTCGAGCTGATGGAAAGCATCACGGATAAGGATAGCGCCCGCGCCGCGCTCGCCAAGTTCGGCGACCTCGGCAGGAAGTATGATGAAATCGCCGCCATGGCCAAAAGCATCGGCCCGGCTGCGGTCGATCCGGAGGACGCCATGGCGATGCAGAAAGAAATGATGGAAAGGACGCAACCCATCAAAGAGCGCATGGAAAAGGCCACCAAGAGCGCCGTGCGAATCATGTCCACCGAGTCGGACCTGATGACGGATTTCCAAGCGAAAGCCGCAGCCCTCGCCACAAAAATGACCCCCATCGGCGGCGCGCCGTAAGTTGATTCCGATTCACCGCATAACAGCCGCCATGTCCTCACCAGGCACAGCGGCTTTTCTATCGGAGGCGCGCCTGCAGATGCCTGATCCGATTGGAAATCGAGACAGGAGTTCAACCTTCAGGTTGCTCTTCCGGGTCGTGCCGGCAGCGGTACCCCGAACTCCGGCCAGCGCCGCTCAAACCGCCACCACCCCGTCATTTCCCGGCAGTTCCCGGAAAAGGCCCGGCAGATCCGGCAGATCCGAGGCGGAGCGGGCGCGCTGCGAGGAGACGATTTTCCCATCGCGGAAGAGGAAGGCGCCCGGCATTTGCAGACCATCGCCGGCAAGGTGGCCGACGCCGCAGCCCTTGAAAATCGCAACCGCGCCGCGCCACCAGACGCGCGGGCCGAAGAGTTCCAGGAAGCCGCCTTTGCCCAGGCCGAACGCGCGGTAAAGTTCGCAGCGCGGATCGGCGATGCGCCAGACGCCGTCGCTCTCGCCAAGATACTGTCTTTCCCGACCGCCTTGCAGCATGTGGACGAGCACGAGCTCCGCCCCGTGGCCGCGGGCTTCCCGCTGGATTTCCTCCAGCTCCCGCAAAATCTGGCGGGTGAAGGTGCAGCCGAAATGGCGCAGGAAAACAAGCGCCAGCATGCGTTCGCGCGAGGCATCGGCGAGCGAGACGCCCTCGGCAAGCTGGTAGTTTTCCGCCGCTTCGCCGATGGAAAATGGCTCGGAGCGCGTCGGCGGAACCCCGGTGTGCGCGCGGAGGGATGCATACAAAATCGCGCCCAGCGGGGCGAGCAGGACGACTTCCGGCGCCATCGTCATCCATGCCGAGGACAGCGGGATTTCATGCTGGAACATCGCCATGCCGAAGCCGACCGCGCCGCACGCGGATTTGCCGAAGGCGATCAGCACGATGAGCCAGTGCTCGATGGGATCCTTGGCCGCCAGCAGCAGGCACGCGCCGAGCACGCCGAGCACCAGCCCGACGCCCTGCCACATGAGAGGATGATTCGGGCGCGCAAGGCCGATCCAATCGAACCACATGTGCGGCCAGCAAATCGCCCACACGGCGAAGGCCAGATAATAGATGCCCGCAGCGACGAGGATTTTCCGCATCCACTCGGGGATCTCGCAACAGCGGCCGTTCGCGCAGGCTAATGACATGGCGGATCGTAGGCCGCATGCCTACCCGCGCAACGGGCGGAATTTTCAGGGGCGCAGGCTGGAGCGCACGGTTTGAAAATCGGTTTACCTCGGGAAAATTCCGCAGCCTAATCATCCGCAACCCACTCCTCCGCCATTTCCAGCACAATTCTTCACTACCGCGCCCCATCGACGCTTGTCTCCGGGAAATCCGGCCGGACGCTGGCGCTTTCCGCGCTGGCGGAAGGCCGTGACGAGCCGTTTTTCCAAGGCCGTGTTCGGCGTCCGGCGTTGCTGGCATCGGTGCTCACATGCCTGAGTCGGGTTGTCGGCGAGCGTTGGTTTGACGCGGGAGCGATCGCGGAATCCCGGCGGCGCATGGCCGATCCCATCGTGACGTCGGGAGATGGCATCCTGCGGTTCGAGGGATTTTCTGCGTGCCGTTCGCTCGCAATCCGCGTGGACCTCCTGCCCGGCGGAGCGGAAATCCTGCACCAATCCCACGGCACCACCAACGTCGATTTCAACCAACCGATGCGTGCCGCGCTCAACCGCGTCACCGACCGGGACGCGTTGAGTCTCGCCATCGATGAGAACGCCTTCGTACTCGTCCGCGGTGAAGAATCGCTGCTGGAGCGCAAGGTCGATCTGCCGCTGGCGTGGCTCAAGGGCCTCGCCTCCATCCCGGCAATTTCGGCGAATTCTGAAACCGTTGCGAAAATTGCGGGACCGGCGATTGCCGCGTTTTTCCGCGAGCTGCCACGGACGGGAAATGGTCGGGATTCCCACTGGCTCAATCCATCGCCGCGAGGATTGAGGGTCGCCCGGACTCCGGCGGATGAGGCGATCCGGCTCACCGGCGCCAAGCGGCTGCTCGTCCTCCAAGCACTGGTTCCGGCGGCGCGGAAACTTACTGTCGCCACCAATCCGACCCGTGACCTGACTTTGTGGACGCTGCATTTCGACGATTTACGGCTCACGCTCGCCCTGTCGCCCGAGGTCTGGCGCGGTTTCTCCGGCGAGGGCGCGGCGCTCAACGATTTGTCCCGCGAGATTGCACCGGAAATTGGCGAAGCGCTGCTTTGCGACGGGCAATCCACTTTTGATATAGAGGCAGCGGCAATTTCGCTGGGAGTTTCCCTACCGGAAATCCGCACTGCCCTCGCCCATCTCGCCAGCCAAGGGCAGGTTGGTTACGATCATATCGACGCGGTTTGGTATCGCCGGAAAATTCCTGGCAACGAGGTGCTGGTCCGCCGGACGAATCCCCGGCTCTCGCAGGCCGAGGCGTGGGTCGCCTCGGACGCCGTCGTCGTCGAAAGCCGCATCAATGAAACTGTTCGCGGCCGGGTGGGTCCCGATCCCCTGACCGCGCACCTTGTCGAAACCGGTCCGCAGGGTTCGCGCTGCACCTGTTTCTGGTTCGGTCGCTTCGGACTGTCCCGCGGCCCGTGTTCCCACATTCTCGCCCTCCGCCTCGCCGCACGAATTCCGTTATGAAAGCACTCGAAGACGCCATCGCCGCTACCTCAACCGCCGACCGGTTGCGGATCTTGAAAACCGTTCCTCCGAAGGAATATCCCAAGCTGCTCAAGGCGATTGTGGAAACGCGCCAACTTTTCGGCTCGGAAATGTACGCCACCAATCAGGCCGGGGAGGACGAAAGGGAAGCGATGGTTGAAGCGGTTCATCGCAAGATCGATTGCCTCGATCTCGCGGAAATGATGGCAAGCATGGCAAAAAAGAAGTTGTCGAAACATCCGCGTGACGAACTTCTGCTTGCGGAGGAAACGATAACACTGCTGACGGGGAATCCTCCGGTTTGGTTGTCGCAATTGATTCACGGTTACTCGGGAAACGTGATTCTCAGGTATTCGAAGACGGGAAGCATACAGCCTCCACCAGAGGGGGATTTATACTACGACTTGCTACCGCAGCATATCTTTATCCAATGCGAAGGCCTGACGGACCGAATCAAGCGCTTCTTGTTGGACAATCCGGTCATTCTCGAAAGCCACTTACATGTCTGCATTCGCCAGATGGCGCGGAAACGAAGTTGGAATCGATTTAACTTGCGGATGAGTTATGAAGTTGCCGGCAACGGGGAACGCAGGTTGATGTATCCCAATACCGCTTTCCCGTTGATGACCGTGATCGGCCTCCTTTTCTCTGAAGGCAATTTCCCGATCCAACCTGTTTTGCGGACCATTATCGAAACCCTCGCCGACGTGCAGCGGGAGTTCGAAGCCCGGAACATTCTCGAAGTTCACAATCAGCTCGCCCCCACTCCGGAACAATGTCTGAAACTTCAGCATGACTATTTCACGCTGCTCTCATCGCCGCATAACGCGGTCGCGAGGTTTGCGATCGACACGGTGGCGGGCTTCGTTGGAATCGAAGGCTTCGACGCCAAAGCGTTTGTCCCATACTCGGACGCCATCTTTACCCACGCTTCCAATTCATTACAGGTTGCGGGCTTGAAACTGGTCAGGGAGGTCGCGAAACAACATCCAAAGTGCGGAAGCCAGATCCCGGAAAAAATCGCCGCAGCTTTGCTGAATCCCGATCCCAAGGTTCAAGCCGGAATTCTGGCTGTGCTGCAAGCCCTGACGCCAGCAGCTCAAAAGGCGATTCCCGCAGCGCTCTCGCCATTCGCGGACAAGATCATCCCGTCACTGCGCGTCTCGTTTCAGAAATGGCTCGGAAAGGTTCCCGTGTCATCGATTCCTGACATCGAGCAGTGCTCCGTTCTTCTGCCAGTCATTGGTGATCGATTGGTCCCCCTCAGGTCTGTGGACGAGCTGCCTTTTATCGCGAACGAGCTTCTATCAGGCAAAGCCGATCCGATGCGTTTGGAACTCTTTCTGGACTGATTGGCGCGATTCGCGGCGACGGACCGGCAAAAACTGGCGGCGGCTTTCGGGGCCGTGGAGGTGCGGGCGCGTCATGCGGTTTTGGAAGGTGGAAAAAATGGCTATCACCCGACTTGGTCGGAAAGGTTGATCGCCCGGCTTATTCTGCATTTCGGACCGGATCCAGCCGTCCTTGTTTCTTCCTCCGACGATTTTGATCCTCCACCGGACACTTCCGCGTGGCCGGCCGCTATCCCGGATCACCGCAAAATCTGGGGATTCGCCGATTGCCGGATCGCGGAACTGGTCGATGACATCGGTAATGGCCGGGTTTCGCGGCCGCTTTGCACACCGGAGTTCACGCTCGGCTTCATCGGCAGCGATACTCTCGTAACGAGACTTCGGACGCTGCTCGATCAAGGACTCAGCCCGCTGCATTTCGATTTTATCCAAACCATCGCCCGCTGCCATCCCTTGGGTGACGAAATCCCGGACGGAGAGGATGAGGCGTCGCGCGTGCTCCGCTATCGGCTGACCGGGGAAGTTGTGGGTTCCACCGGAAAACCAGCATGGTGGCTCGCTGCGGCGCGTGCCCGGGAACCGGACGGCGACTTCTCCCACCACCCGCATTTCTCGAAATTCCATGTGGAGGGACAGTCTGATTGGACAACCCCGGCCATCTGGCGCGAACCCTCGACCATCGGGTCTGGAGGATTGGGCGGACTCAATGCCAGAAAATATATCGATTGGTCCGATCCGGATCGACGCGAAGATCTCTTGTATAATCACGACAAAATTCCAACGGATCATATCTATCCGTTGCAACACGCATCGAGCGGATACGATCCGTTTGCGATCAGCTGGCGTTACAGTTTCACACCCGGGTTTCTCGATGCGGTGATCGCCGAGGACATCACACATACATTTTATACGGTATCCGGAACAAGCCGAAGCAATATCGACTCCGCCGCCGCCGTGATGGTTGAACTCGCCAAGCGTCGTCCGCTCTTACGCCAAACCATGCAGGTCCATCTCCTGCTCGCACTCGGTAGCCCCGGCCAAGCGGAAAGGGAGGCGGCTGTGGATCTGTTTCTCCAAGCCAGCGAGGATGGCCGGCTTGCTGACGCCACAACAGGTCTGGGCATTATCTTCCGGCAACTGATGATCGCCTGCTGTCCGCATCCGGATACCACAATGCGACAAATGTCGGAGAAGAGCTTTGTGGTTGTGCCGATCCTCCAACTGGGACGCGCAGTTCCACCGCTGCGCGAGCTTTCCACCCACGGCCCGCTGCTTCAAATCCATCTCCGCGACCTGTTGCTGACGTCTCTCGAAGAATCTTTGTCAGAAGTACCAAAAGGATTTCCCGGTCTGCTCGAAGTTGTTCTCGATCTGGTCACCGCCCATCCGCCGGGGCGGAAGATCGATCTCAACACGGTTTGGAGCAATCGCCTAACCGGAAAGTCCAAGTCATTGGCTGCGCGGATTTGCAAAGCCAGCACTTAGCCTCGGGAGATATTAGCCCCGCAGGCTGGAAATAAAGCGGGTGAAAAAGTCCGCGCCGGCTTCGAGGGCGGCGATCTCGATGAACTCATCGATGGTGTGCGCCTGGTCGATGGAGCCGGGGCCGATGCAGATGCTGGGGACGCCGCCGAGCGAGAGGTGACCGGCGTCGGAAAACCACGGCGCGCCGGCGAGACCGGAGCCGGTGGCGAGCAGCGCTTGGATCATGGGATGGGTGGGGTCGGTTTCCATCGGCGGATTCTCGTGTGGCTTGACGATTTCCACCGGCAGCTCGTGGAACTCGATGGTCTCGCGCAGCAACTTGAGCGCGCCGCCGGCCGCGGCCAGGGCGGGGGTGATGCGTATGTCGATTTCCGCTTCGGCGAGGTCCGGGACGATGTTCGGCCGCGCGCCGCCGCGGATGACGCCGACGTTCAAAGTGGAGCGGCCGAGGACGGGGTGGGTGAACTCGGCGAGCTGGCTGACGAGGTGGTGGTCGAGCCGGTCCAGCGCGCGGCAGAGCTTGAGAATGGCGTTTTCCCCGCGCTCCGGTTGCGAGCTGTGGGCGGCCTTGCCGGTCGCGCGGAGAGTGGTCCAGAGCGAGCCTTTGGTGACGTGGACGACTTGCATGGAGGTCGGCTCCCCGACGAGGGCGAAGGTGTAATCCGCGCCGTGTTTTTCGGCGAAATCCTTGGAGCCCCACTGCTTGGATTCCTCGCCCATGAACGCCACGAAATCGACGGCCACGGGCAAATCCGCGAGGATTTCGCGGTTCTCGTGCAGGCCCCAAAGCATCGCGGTCATCGGCCCCTTCGTGTCCGACGCGCCGCGTCCCCACACCCTGCCATCGCGGATTTCGCCGCCGAAAGGCGCCACCGTCATGCCGCCGATGCCGACCGTATCGAGGTGCGGTCCCAGCAAAATCCGCGGTCGACCGTCCATCGGTGCGAAACGGGCGATCAGATTCGGCCGGCCCGGCTTGATTTCCTCCAGCACGATTTCCGCGCCGATCCCCTCCAGCCAGCCGGACAGAAACACCGCCAAAGTCTCCTCGCCGGTCTGGTCCGTGCCCGGCGCGTTGTCGGGATTTACGGACGGAATGCGGATGAGTTGCTGGAGCAGGGAAACCACGTCTTGGCTCATGCCGCCGACCCTCGCAACCCGCCGCACCCGGAGCAAGGTGGGAAATCCGCCGTAGCGGCGATCACCGGTCGCCGCGATTCCGTAGCAGCGAACCGCATCCGCCAGCCGCAAAACCTTCATGTCCCCGATCAAGCGCGGCGTGGTCGAATTCCCGACGGCCTGGATTTTCAGGGAAGGCTAGGGGAGTGGAAATCGATGAGGGGGAACTCCGGGGTCGGGCGGCTGCAATCCGCCGCCGTGGTCAGGGGCGGTCGGCGCCGCCGTCGAGTTCGGCGGGCCAGAGGGAAAGGTCGTCGGGAGTATTGAAATTGGCGTGATACCATTCGAGTTCGCGCATGCGCTCTTCGTAAGGCAGCCGGGCCCAAGCGGCTTTTTCTTCGCCGAGATCCCGGGCCAGGATTTCGTAATAGATTTCCGAATATGGGCTGTGCTGTTCGTGGCTCATGGCAGGATCACTGATTGCGGTGGAAGCGTGGCGGCAATCTCTTCGTCCGTGGCGCGAGTGAGTGCGAAGGCCCGGCGGATGCCACGCTCGAAGACACGTTGACGGTCCTGTGCTTGGCCAAGCGGACTGATGGGCAATCCATAGATTTCCGCGGCTGCGGTGAGGCGGGCGAGCTGCGCGGAAAAGGATTCTTCAGCAGGCCATGCGCCGGGTTCGCCATCTTTCCACCTGCGGTAGAAATCCTTCCAGTCCCGCTGATAGACCCCGTAGCGCTCCCGATTGACCGCCTGCCAGATTGCCTCCTCGACCGATAGCAGGCGTTCCAATTCGATTTCCTCCGACACCGCCAAGTGCGCCAGCAACGGCCGGATTTTCGTCATTTCCGCGAGTTTTCCGGCAGGCTGGGCTTGGGCGAATTGTTGTAGAAGCGCGGGTTCGCGCAAATGCAGCAGACCTTCGGGATCGTTCTGTTCGAGAGCTTGGAGCGCGAGTCCGTTGACGAATGGCCAGTCCTTGGCGCGATCAGTTTTCTTCATCTGCGCGAGCGCCGGACGATTAAGCGAATGTCCGTAATCGCCCTCCCAAGCTTCTTTGGCGAGCCGGGGCGGGATGCCGAACAAGTCGACATGATGCTCCGGCGAATCGGGAGCATCGTGGATGCCCAAGTGACAGGTCCACCCGCCGGACATGTAGGATTCCAACATGGGAGCGCCGAAAAGCTGGCGATGGCGCACCTTCCAGCCACTCTCATCCAACCCTGCCAACATGGATGCGAGAGCGGGGTAATCGGCGATTTCCACAATCCAGTCGGTGTCCTTCGTGTTCTGCTGGATGCCGTATTCCACGCAGGCCATGCCGGAGGTGAGCACGTGGCGGATGCCGTGGTCGGTCATCCGGCCCTTGAACGCGCGGTAGAACTGGAGCGGGGAACTCATGGGCAAGGGGGATCGTCTCACGCCCGGCGGATTTGCCGGAACCGGCGGTAATCATGATGGGCGAAGCGGGCGAGGCAAGTCCGGGGACAAGGAGGTGGCGCTGCGGGATTGTCGGCGGGAGGTGGAGGCGGGGAGGGGGATGCCGATTTTGCGGAGCGCCGCGGTCGGATTCCGCTGGTGTAAGAATCGCTTGCCGGGGGAGGGATGACGTGGAGATTCGGCGGGAAATGGGACTGAGTCTATCTGAGCTGCGCGGCGGATTGCCGGAGGGTGGGTTGTTCGGTGGCGGCGCTTGGCGCTGGTCGCCGGAGCCGCTGAAACTGGACAAGGCGGAAGCGCGGAAAATGATGGCGCTCGGCCACCCGCTGGCGCGGTTCCAACAAGCGTGTGACGGACTCTACCGGCGCAGCGCGGCGGGAAAACTACCGGGCTGGCTGGCCGCGCTGCTGGACGGGGGTAAGCCGGATTGGCTGGTGGAAATCCAGCGGGAACCGGGCACGGCCGGGCAGTTCCCCCGCGTGATCCGGCCGGATTTGATCCTCACGCAAGACGGATTTGCCATGTCCGAGCTGGACAGCGTGCCGGGCGGCATCGGCGTGACGGCGTGGCTTTCGCAGGTGTATTCGAAAGCGGGGTTCGACGTGCTGGGCGGCCCGGACGGCATGATCGACGGATTTCGCTCGCTGCTGCCGGACGGCGGGACGGTGCTGGTTTCCGAGGAGGCGGGGGACTATCGGCCGGAAATGAACTGGCTGACCCGCCAGCTCGGGGAGGCGTGGGACGTGGCCGCCGCGGAGGGCTACGAGCCGGACGGCAGGGCGCTGTATCGATTTTTCGAGCTGTTCGACTGGAACAGCGTGCCGGCGGTCAGGCGGTTGGCGGAGGACGCGGCGGCGGGGAAATTGGAAATCACGCCGCCATTCAAGCCGCATTTGGAGGACAAGCTGTGGCTGGCGCTGCTGTGGTCGCCGGCATTGAAAAAAATCTGGGAGAGTTCGTTACGCGGCAGCCACTTGCAGCGCCTGCGCGAGTTGGTGCCCTTCGGCTGGGTGCTCGATCCCGAACCGTTGCCACCGCACGCCGCGCTACCGCGGCTGGGGGTGAATTCCTGGGAGGAGGTCGCGGATTTCAGCCAGAAAGAGCGCCAGCTTGTGCTGAAGGTCAGCGGGTTTCACGAAACGGCGTGGGGTTCGCGCGGCGTGTTCATCGGCCACGATTTACCGGGCACGGAATGGGCGGAACGGCTGCGGACGGCGCTCGGCCAAGCAGCGGAACAGCCGTGGATTTTACAGGATTTCCGCGAAGGCCGCTTGGTCGAACATCCGGTTTTCCAAGATGACGGCTCGGTGGAAATCATGACGGGCCGGGTGCGGCTATGCCCCTATTTCTTCACCGACGGGGCGGGAAAAACGAACTTCGGCGGAGCATTGGCGACGATCGTTCCCGCGGACAAAAAGAAGATCCACGGCATGAGCGACGGCGTCCTGGTGCCGTGCGTGGTGGGTGAAGGCTAGGGACTTCAGCGGCCTTTGAAGCGCGATTCGTATTCCTGTTCGAGTGCGGCTTTTATGGATTGCAGCTCCTGCGGCGATTTGTCGCAAAGGATCGAGGTCGCAGTTACTGGTTTGCCCAAAAATTTTTCTATCGTCTGAATGGCTCCTTGGATGCGCCCTGTTTCTTCGCCTTCGTAATACAATTTTTCCGCAAGTGACATGACTCGTTCCTTAAGTTCGGGATTGGCGGAAAGCTGGTGGTAAATCTGGTCGAGGTCAAGATTGCTGTCGGTGTTGATGGAGTAGAGCAGGATTCTCCCCAAAAGCGCGTCCGGCAGTGGCTCCCGCCGGGTCTCGGCGAGCCAGCCGTAGTATTCCGCGAGCTTGTTCAGGCGGACCATTTTCATGAGCTGGAGGACGACCTGCTGGGTGTTGTCGTCCTCACTGGCGGAGGGATCGTATTGGGTGAGATCCAGCAGGATGTGGTTGAACTTGGGCAGGTAGGGGAGGAAATCCGGCTTTTGCTCGTCGGTAAGGTCGAAGAGATCCTCGAACGCGGTGGAAGCGGTCCACGTGTCCGGCCCCTGATGAATCACGATGCAGATCACCGGCGGCAGGGGCGGGCGGAGTTTTTTACCAGGACGCGTGATGGCGCCGTGGAGATAGCCGAGCGCCCGCAGCGGCATCAGTGGATCGACCGTGCTTTGATGCTCGAAGACCAGTTGGATGAGCGATTCCCGCCCGTCCATTTCCGCGGAATACAGCAGATCCGAGTGGGCTTGGCCGAGGTCCGCTTGGACAAATGAACCGGGTTCCAGCCTGAGCGATTTGAAATCGATCCGCGCCGCGATGCCGGCGGGCAGGTGCTTCTTGAAGAAGGCCGCCGCATGTGCCGGTTCCGAGAAAACGGCTTTGAAAAACGCGTCGTGCGAGAAGGAAATCAGGCCGGTGCCGCGGGGAAGTCCATCCATTGCCGATTCGATAGGGAAATGGCGGATCGGCCACAAGCCCGGACGCGGAACGGCCCGGTGTTTCCACCGGGCCGTTGCTTGAAAAGGGGATTTTCCGAGAGGTGGCTCAGACGATGCCGGCCTTCTTCAGGGTCACGTAAGCGCCGTTTTTGTTGATCGTCTTGAGGGCGCGGCAGCTCAGCTTGATGCGCACGAATTTGTTCAGCTCCGGCACCCAGATGCGCTTGGTTTGGAGGTTTGGCGAGACTTTGCGCTTCACCACCTTGGTGACGTGGCGGCCGATTCCGCCCTTTTTCTTGGCCAGACCGGAACGGTGGATTTTACCACCGGAGCGGACGCGGGTTCCTCGAATGCTGCAAATACGTGCCATAATGAAAGTTGTTGGGGTTGCGGAGCGCGGAGGATGGCGGTGGAACCCGACCCGTCAAGACGAAACCCGGCGATTTTTCGCTCCCGTCTTTTTGGCGATTCCCGAATTTGAAAAATCCGCGGTTCATCCTATTTTCGCCGATGCAGTTCTCCATACCCCTCCTCCTTGCCGAGGTCGCGAAGAAGCCGGAACAAGTGAATTTCGATGTCGGGAAGGCGTGGGTGAGGGTGAACACCTGGGTGGATGGCTTCATGCGGATGATCCCGAACATCATCGTCGCCCTGATCATGATGGTGGTCTTTTTCTTTGTGGCGAAGCTGGTCGGCCGCTCGATTTCCGCCACTTTCAAGCGCCGGAACCGCTATGACCTCGGGGTGGTGCTCGGCGGATTCGTGAAATGGTCGATCTATATCGTCGGATTTCTGCTTTCGGCCACGGTGGTGATTCCCTCGCTGAAACCGGGCGATCTGATCGCCGGCTTGGGCGTGAGCTCGGTGGCGATCGGTTTCGCCTTCAAGGACATCCTTCAGAACTGGCTGGCGGGGCTGCTGATCCTGCTGCGCCAGCCGTTCCACGTTCACGACCAGATCTCGGTGAACGGCCATGAAGGCACCGTCCAGCGGATCGAAACCCGGGCCACCATCATCAAGACCTACGACGGCCAGCGGATCGTCATCCCGAACAGCGATATCTACACCAACGCGATCGTCGTCCGCACCGCCCACGACATCCGCCGCAGCGAATACGACGTGGGAATCGGCTACGGCGACGGGATCGAGAATGCCTGCAACGTCATCAAGTCGGCGATTGCGAAGGCCGCGCACGTGGAGGCGGATCCCGGACCGGAAGCGCTGGTTTGGGACTTGGCGGCGAGCTGGGTGACGATCCGCGCGAGGTGGTGGACGAAGAGCCTGCAAACCGACGTGATCCACACGAAATCGTCGGTGATTCAGGAAATCAAGCTGGCGCTGGACAAGGCCGGCATCGACATGCCGTTCGACACGCAAGTGCAGCTTTTCCACGATCAATCCGAGGCCAGGGACGGCGAGCGCGGCAGGCAGCGCGAAGGCTGGCCCGCCGGGAAAAATGGCCCGACCAAGCCGCGCTGGAAAGAAGTGGAGGAAAAGCGGGAACAGTCGGCCGCCACCAGCGGGGATGCGAATTCCGACTTTCCGCCCGCCGATCCGGCGCTTTGAATCCCGGCATGTCCGAATCGCACCTGAACAGCCCCGTCGATGGAAATCCGATGCAATCCGTCACGCTGGCGGGCGGCTTGGAGGCGTGGCGATGCGCTGCGAGCGGCGGGCATTTCATTTCCTCGAACGCTTATCTGAAATGGCTCGGCGACCAGCCCGCCCGGCTTCCGCATCTGCCGCCGCACGGCGCGACGGCGGAGGAGGATCACGAACCGGCCGAAGCCAGGATTTGCCCGGAATCCGGCACCATCATGAGCCGGTTCAAGGTCGGCCATGGCTTTCCCTTTTCCATCGACCGCTCAATCACCGGCGGCATCTGGCTCGACGGCGGCGAATGGGAGGCGCTGAAAGAGCGGAATTTCCATGATGAAATCCACTTGGTCTTCACCGCGCCGTGGCAGAAGCACGTCCGGAGCGCGCGCGCGGCGGATGTTTACGAGGAGCGCCTGCGGACCACCCTGGGGCCAGAGCTGGTGGATCGGCTCGCGTCGGTGCGCGAGGAGTTGAAAGGTCATCCGCATCGGAATCTGGCGATTTCCTTCCTGATGGCGTAGCGGCGGCTCATTCGCCGGTCGCGATTTTCCGCCAATGGTCGAGCCGCTCGGCGATGCGCTTTTCCATGCCCTGCGCGCCGGGCCGGTAGTAGGTTTTCCCTTCCGGCAGATAGGCCTGCGGGACGTAGGCTCCTTCGAAATCGTGCGAATACAGATACTTCATCGCCTCCTCCGGCTCGCCCGAAGCGGCGGCGAGTTTCTTCCGGGTGCCCGTCCGCAAATGCGTCGGCACGGCGAGCGTCCGACCGTTCTCGACATCCGCCATCGCCAAGCCGAGCGCGGCGTAAGCGGAATTGGATTTCGGCGCGGTCGCCAGATAAACGGTGGCGTGGGCGAGGGGAATCCGCCCCTCCGGCATGCCCACGAATTCCAGCGCGCCCTGCGCGTCCAGCGCCACCCGCAGCGCCCCGGAATCGGCCAGGCCGATGTCCTCCGATGCCGCGATCACCAGCCGCCGCGAAATGAAGCGCGGGTCCTCGCCGGCGTGCAGCATTTTCGCCAGCCAGTAGAGCGCGGCGTCCGGATCCGAGCCGCGGATCGATTTGATGAACGCGGAAATCGTGTCGTGATGCGCGTCGCCGTCGGCATCGTAGACGATCGCCTTCCGCTGGATGGATTCCTCCGCCACGGCCAGGGTCAGGCAAATGCCGCCATCGTCCGCGGGCGTCGTCAGCACGGCGAGTTCCAGCGCGCTGAGCGCCTTGCGGACATCGCCGTCGGATTTCTCCGCGAGGTGGCGCAGCGCCTCGGGATCCGCGGAAATCGGCGTGGCACCGAGGCCGCGTTCCGGGTCCGCCAGCGCCCGCTCCAGCACCGTCACGATGTCCTCCGCCGGCACCGGCTCGAGCTGGAAAATCTGCGAGCGCGAGACCAGCGGCGAATTGACGTGGAAATACGGATTATGCGTCGTCGCCCCGATGAACCGGACCACGCCGCGCTCGATGTGAGGCAGCAGCACGTCCTGCTGGGCCTTGTTGAAACGGTGGATTTCATCGATGAAAAGGATCGTCGTCTCGCCGCGCAAATCCCGCCACGTCCGGGCCTGGTCGATCTTCCCGCGGATTTCCGCGACGTTCGATTCCACCCCGTTGAGCGACTCGAAGCGCGATCCGGTCGTCCGCGCGATCACGCTGGCCAGCGTGGTTTTGCCGGTGCCGGGCGGGCCGTAGAAAATCAGCGAGGTGAAGCGGTCGGATTCGATCGCGCGGCGGAGCAATTTCCCCTCCGCGAGGATGTGCTGCTGCCCGGCCACTTCGGCGAGCGTCCGCGGCCTCATGCGGGCGGCGAGGGGTTCTTCGGGCGTGGGTTTGTCCTTCAGGGCGGCTGGCGTGGAGAATAGGTCGGTCACGGCGGGCGGCCGCCAGAATCGCCCCGGATCGGGTGGGGCGCGAGGGGAAATCCTGCCGGTCCCGGTAGCGGATTTCCGGCCTTTCCGGGTTGGACGCCGCCGGCATCGGCCTTCAGGTTCCGCGCATGATTTCGCAAGGACCGCTCTCCCGGAAAATGTTCGCCGCAGCCAAGAAAGTGATTCCCGGCGGGGTGAATTCCCCCGTCCGCGCGTTCCGGAACGTGGGCGGCGAACCCTTCTTCGTGAAGCGCGCCGCCGGTTGCCGCATCGAGGACATCGATGGCAAACATTACATCGACTACATCGGCTCGTGGGGGCCGAACATCCTCGGGCACGCCCCGGTCGCCGTCACGAACGCCATCCATGAGGTCGCCAAATCCGGGATTTCCTTCGGCATTCCGAATCTCTTCGAGGTCGAAATGGCGCGGAAGGTCTGCGATTGGGTGCCCTCCGTCGAGAAGGTCCGCATGTGCAATTCCGGCACGGAAGCGACCATGTCCGCCATCCGCCTCGCCCGCGGATTCACCGGGCGCGACTCGATCGTGAAGTTCGACGGCTGCTACCACGGCCACAGCGATTCGCTGCTCGTAGCCGCCGGTTCGGGCGCGCTGACGAATGGCCAGCCGGATTCCGCGGGCGTGCCGGCGGCGTTCGCGGCCAAGACGATCGTGCTTTCCTACAACGATCCGGCCGCGCTGGAGGCTCTTTTCGCCGAGCGTGGAGAGGAAATCGCCGCGATCATCGTGGAATCCTACCCCGCCAACGCCGGCCTCATCCTGCCCAAGCCGGGCTACCTCGATTTGCTCCGCTCCATCACCGAAAAGCACGGCGCGCTGCTGATTTTCGACGAGGTCATGACCGGTTTCCGCCTTGGCCGCGCCGGCGTGCAGGGCATTGAGGGAATCGTGCCGGACCTGAGTTGTTTCGGCAAGGTCATCGGCGGCGGGCTGCCGGTCGGTGCGTTCGGGGGCAGGGCGGAAATTATGGACATGCTCGCGCCGGACGGCCCGGTCTATCAGGCCGGCACGCTCAGTGGAAATCCGCTCGCCATGGCCGCCGGCCTCACCCAGCTCCGCGAGTTGGAGCGGCGGTCGGGGTTCGATCGGCTGGAATCGCTGGGCGCGCATTTCGAATCCGGCCTGCGCAAGCTGCTCACGGAGAAGGGCGTGCCGCACCGGTTCAACCGCGTCGGCTCGATGTTCTGCCTGTTCTTCACCGACCGGGAAATCGTCAACGTGGACGACGTGATGAAGCAGGACCTCGAGCTTTTCCGGAAATTCTTCTGGGGCTGTCTCGACAAGGGCATCTACCTCGCGCCCAGCCCGTACGAGACCGGATTCATCTCGCTGGCCCACACCGAGGCCGATCTCGACGACACGCTAACCGTATTCGGCGAGGTGCTGGCGGCGATTTGAAATGTGCTACACTGCCCGATGATCCGCGCGCTTTCGCTGACGACCCTGCTGGCGACCGCGCTCCCGTCCGGCGCGGTCATCTTCCTCGATACCGCTGATCCCGAGCACAATACCGCCACTCCCGGCGACAACTCCGGCTGGCAGTATGAGGGCAAATTCGGGAATTTCCTCGGCGTCCCGATCGGCCCGCTTCACTTCATCACGGCCGCACACATCGGCGCGGCGGGCACCGGCCTGGATTTCCACGGCGCTTTCCACCCGACCGTCGCCGGCCAGAACATTCCCGGAACGGACCTCACCATTTGGACCATCGAGAGCGCCAATCCCTTCCCGAATTACGCCCCGCTTTCCACCGGCGCGGCCGATATCGGCGCGACCGCCACCTTGATTGGCCGCGGCACCCGGCGCGGCGATGAAATCGTCGTGAATGGCGAGCCGAAAGGCTGGAAATGGGACGCCAGCGATTTCGTCCAGCGTTGGGGCCGCAACGTCGTCTCCCAGACCGCCTCCGACCCGGACCTCGGCGAATTCCTTCAATGCGATTTCGATAAGCCCGGCATTCCCAACGAGTGCCACCTTTCCAACGGCGATTCCGGCGGCGGCATGTTTGTCCTGGAAGGCGGCCTTTGGCGGCTAGCCGGCATCAACTATGCCGTCGATGGACCGTTCCGCATCCCACCCGCCACCGATCTCTTCAATGCCGCGCTCTTCGACGCCGGCGGGTTCGAATACCAGGACGATCCCGGCTTCACCCTCGTCCCGGAAGCCCCGGAAAACGTCGCCTCCAGCTTCTACAGTTCGCGGATTTCCGCCTCCGCCGCCGCCATTCTGGAAATCGTCCCGGCCGCCGCCACCCTCGCCGCCGAGGATTTCACGGCATGGCAGTCGCTCTATTTCTCCCCGGCGGAAATCGCCGCGCCAACCACCGCCGGTCCGCTCGCCGACCCGGATTCCGACGGCATTTCCAACCTCCTGGAGTTCGCCCTCAATCTCGACCCCACCTTCCCCGAGCCCGCCACGATGACCCCGCTCACCGGCCTTCGCGGCCTGTCGGTCGTGGGCAAGCAGGTGATTTCCGGCGAGGAGCGGGTCACCATCGAGTTCGTCCGCCGGACCGCTGGGGCGACTTACCAGCCGCAGTTTTCCAGCGATCTGCACACGTGGATTCCCGCGGCCGCCGAGACCGTCGTCCCGATCAATCCCCGCTGGGAACGCGTCACCGCCGCCGCCGCGGATCCCGCCCAACGCTTCGCCCGCCTCAAGGTCGCGCTGCCGGATTGAGCTGCATTCCCGCTGGCGTCCGCCGCCACGGATTCGCAGCATCCGCCGCATGGAAATCGCCAGTGCGGATTACGAAAAGCTCGGACAGTTCTACCTCGGCCGCGGTTACGATCCCGCCGCCAAGCAGCCCAACGACGACCTGATTCTCTACGATTCCAAGGACCTCGTCACCCACGGCGTCGTCCTCGGCATGACCGGATCCGGGAAAACAGGCCTCTGCCTCGCCCTGCTGGAAGAGGCCGCCATGGACGACATCCCGGCCATCGTCATCGATCCCAAAGGCGACATTTCCAACCTCCTCCTCACCTTCCCCGAGCTCGACGCCGCCAGCTTCCGCCCGTGGATCAATGAGGACGACGCCGCGCGCAAAGGCCTCAGCCCGGACGATTTCGCCGCCAAAACTGCCGCCACCTGGAAATCCGGCCTCGCCGATTGGGGCCAATCCCCCGAGCGCATCGCCCGCCTCCGCGACAAGGTGGACATCAACGTTTTCACGCCCGGCAGCAAGGCCGGCATCCCCGTCAGCATCCTCAGCTCTCTCGACGTGCCGCCCTTCGAAATCATGGACGATGGCGAGCTGCTCGGTGAGCGCATCGAGAGCACCGTCTCCTCGCTGCTCTCCCTCGTCGGCGTCGCGGCCGATCCCATTCAAAGCCCCGAGGCCGTCCTCACCGCCGCCATTTTCCAGCACGCCTGGGCCGCCGGGCAGAATGTCACGCTGGAATCGCTGATCCGGCAGATCCAGAAGCCGGCCTTCGGCAAGGTCGGCGTGATCGATTTGGAGAGCTTCATGGCGGAGAAATCCCGGCAATCGCTGGCCCTCAAGTTCAACAATCTCCTCGCCTCGCCCGGCTTCGCCACCTGGCTCGAAGGCCCGCCTCTGGACATCGCGAAAATGCTCCACACCCCCGCCGGCAAGCCGCGCATCTCCATTTTCTCCATCGCCCACCTCGGCGATGCCGAACGCATGTTTTTCGTCAGCCTCCTGCTCAATCAGACGCTCGGCTGGATGCGCACCCAGAACGGCACCACCTCGCTGCGCGCCTTGCTATATATGGATGAAATCTTCGGATTTCTCCCGCCGACGGCCAATCCGCCCTCCAAGCGCCCGATGATGACCTTGCTCAAGCAAGGCCGCGCGTTCGGCCTCGGCTGCCTGCTCGCCACGCAAAATCCCGTCGATCTCGACTACAAGGCGCTCTCGAACATCGGCACCTGGTTCCTCGGCCGGCTCCAGACGGAGCGGGATAAAATGCGCGTCCTCGACGGCCTCGAAGGTGCCGCCGGCTCGCAAAATGCCCAGTTCGACCGCCGCCAGCTTGAATCGCTCCTCTCCGGCCTCGGCAATCGCATCTTCCTCATGAACAACGTCCACGAGGACCACCCCGTCCTTTTCCACGTCCGCTGGGTCATGAGCTACCTGACCGGCCCGCTCACCCGCAGCCAGATCAAGACGCTCATGGATCCCAAGCGCGCCGCTTTTCAGGAAATCCAGGCTGCCGCCCCCGCCGCCAATCCGATGTCCATGCCCGGGTCCGCCGCGCAATCCACCGCCCGTCCCGTCGTCGGCGCCGGCGTCGGCGAACTCTTCCTCCCTGCCGCCGCCGGCGAGGAAATCGTCCGCTATGTGCCCCACCTCCTGCGCGTCGGCACCGTCCATTTCTCCTCCGCGAAAACGGGTGCCGACGAGACCATCACCGTCCGCCTGGTGAATCCCATCGGTCCCGCCGGCATCGACTGGGAAACCAACGTCCCGCCCCCGCTCCATCTCGACGATGCCACGGGAAATCCCGCACCCGGCGCAGCCTTCGCCGAGCTGCCCGGCTACGCCATGAACGCCGCCAATTACAAGCAGGTCGCCAAGGATTTCGCCGACTGGCTCTACCGGAACCAGCGCGCCGAAATCTTCTCCTGCCCCGCGCTCAAGCAATGGTCCCAACCCGCCGAATCCGAGGGCGATTTCCGCGTCCGCCTCACCCACCAGGCCCGCGAAGCCCGCGATGCCGCCGTTGAAAAACTCCGCGACGATGCCGCCAAAAAACTGGCCACCCTCGACGGCCGCCTCCGCACCGCCCAAGGCCAGCTCGCCCGCCAAAAGCCGAATCCAGCACCGCCACCCTCCAAGCCGGCGTCTCCGTGCTCGGCGGCATCCTCGGCGCGCTGCTTGGCCGGAAATCCCGCGGCAGCGCCATCTCCCGCGGTTCCGCCTCCCTCGGTAAAGCCTCCGGCGCCTACAAGCAGCGGCAGGACGTGACCGTAGCCGGCGACAAGGTCGAAGCCGTCGAAGCCGAAATCGAAACCGCCAAATCAGCCCTCCAGTCCGACATCGCCGCCCTCACCGCCACCTACGACCCCGCCGCCCTAAAACTCGAAACCGAAACTCTCAAACCCACCCGCACCGGCGTGGACGTCCAAAAAACCGCCCTCCTCTGGCTCCCGGAATAGGGGTTCAGGCTGGCAAGAAATACATCGAACCCCTTAAGCCTGAGCGCGTCCTTTTCGTAAAAAACTCTGCGGCGGATCAGCATCCCAACTGGAATGGACTACCGCTGCAGCGGCTCAATCAGCTTCGTCCAGTAGAGTTCTGAAGCACCTTCGAACGATAACGATTCGCGCTCAAGACCGCCCATGTACGAGGACACGCCCATCGATTTCAGGCTCAGAGCTTGTTCTCCCACTTCCAGACTAAGCATTTCATTGAAACTGTTGCTGCCGATGCCGCTACCACGATCATCGTGAGAATAGGCGATTCCGCTTTTGAATGCAGTTGAACCGCCGTGGCGGATGGCGCACCGGGCGACAGAATCACCGTTCTGATAAATCACCGCGGTGAAGCATTGCGCGTCGATGCGTTTGAACCGTCCCTCAATTCCTTGATTACGCTTCTGCAATTCATCCAACGAACCTTCGAAAAATTTGGCCATGTAGTCGAATGCGTCGTCCATGAAACGATCCTTGTCGGCGTCGGTGAAAGTCTTCTTCAGCCGCAGGTTGCTGGAACGCTGACCGAAAACCTGAGAAAATATTACCGAAGGATCATGAAAGCCTTGATACTGCTCAGGCGGAGTAGGTTTAGGAGGCACGACAGCTAAAGCCGAACGAATTTGCGTAACCACGTCGAGAAATGCCTGATCCCGGTTAGGCCACATCGTGATTTCCCTGCCATCCTTGGGCGCGGCCAGCAGATTGTGGAATGGCGCGTGTTTCCAATCGCAGGGGCGGAGGATCACGGGTATTACCCGTGCGGTGCCGGCCTCGTGACGTTCCATGGCTCGCTTCACCTCCACATCGAAGCAATACTTCGAGGCGAGGAAATCGGAACTTACGAGCAGCAGAATCACATCCGCCTCTTCCATCTTTTGGTCGATGGCTATATCGAGTTCGTCACCGGCCGGGATCATGCGATCGTGCCAGGTTTCGATGGCACCGGAGCGCTTGAGCATTTCCAGATGCGTCTGGAGTTCGTCCCGAAGGGCTTCGTCCTTGTGGGAGTAGGAGAAGAAGAGCTTGGCCATGGCGGGAGGTTAGAATGCGGTGAGGCGTTTGCCTAGCAGATGGTTGAGGTTCCACTTGCTGGTGGTGGTGAGGGAGCGCTCCAAGCAGATGAAGAAAGGGTTTTCCTTGGTTTCCTCCAGTTCTCGCAGGCGTTTGATGGTGGTATCCTTGATTCCTTCGTTCCAGGCTAGGCATACAAGAGTCGTGCGCTTGCCATCGGTCACTTCGTAAACGGTGTTCTCCGTGAAATCCTCGCGGCGGGTGCGCGTGTAGTGGAGTTGGAAGCCGCATTTCAGCAGCACTTCGTCGAACACCGCCTGTTCGGCTCCGTCATCCAAAGGTAGCAGAGACGCGCTTTCCTTCTCATGGATGTAGCGCTTCAGCGCCGCCACGTTCTCCTCCTCACTCAACTTCGGGTCCGGCGTGAACTCGCAACGCGGGAAGTTGGATTTGGCCAGCTTGTAAACTTTGAAGCCGGTGTCGGGGAGTGGCTGCGGGTTGTCCCCGTAGCCTTGGATTACGCGTTTGAGTCGCTCGATGGTGATGGCGGAAATGGTTGAGAAACCTACTCGTGCAGATACGCTGTCTGGAGCTGAAATTTCTGGCAATTGCACCAGTATTGACCTGCACTTAATTGCCGACTTGCCTGATAATAGACGGTGGGTAGCTACTCCAGTTGAACCACTACCTGCAAAGAAATCCAGAATCAGATCTCCTTCACCGACGATCTGTTCAACTAACCGGGCGATCAACTCCGACGGTTTTGCAAAGTCAAAAATAGTATCCCCGAAAACATCCCGAATTTCCTTCGTTCCGTCTGCTGTATGCACGTCATCGATGATTGTAGGAAATGCAACGAAATCCCCCTCGATATCCGCTCTGAACTTTTTCTCGCGTGGACGACCTTCAGGATTGCGAGGAAACAGAATCCTTTGGTCATTGATAAGATATTCCATACGCACGGGGGAATATCGCCACCCGGTGTTCGCAGGTGGGTTAAAACTGATTCCAGTCTCAGTATCGGTAATCGTATAGTGGAGATTAGGACGTTGTTCTTTTGTGGCCAGACCTAGCATACTTCTACTCATCCAAGTGCCGCGCGGGTCATTGTCCGGATTCGCGAATTTGGATTCGTCCCTGGCAACGCCTCTCATAACTCCGTTCTCTGATTTACGAAATAGCAACACATACTCGTGATCTGTCGAGATACCGGTCTTGGCTCGTGCGTCAGGAAACGCGCGACTTTTCCAAATAATCTGAGCCATAAAATTTTCCGGACCAAAGATTTCGTCCGATAATCTCCTCAGATTCTCCACTTCATTGTCATCGCAGGATATGAACAACACACCCGATTCGGAAAGTAGCTGGCGAGCAACCAGAAGTCGTGACTGCATCATTGAGAGCCAATTCGAATGGAATCTTCCCGAGCTGTCCGGGTTGCTCTCCAATTTGACCCCATCAACCGTGATTTCGGTTTCCTCCCAATAGCTCTTCTTGTCCTTGGCGTAATTGTCCTTGTAGATGAAATCCTTCCCCGTGTTGTAAGGCGGATCGATGTAGATGACCTTCACCTGCTCGCGGTAGGCGCTGAGCAACAGTTTCAAAGTTTCCAGATTCTCGCCCTCGATGATCATGTTGCCATCCGCCTTGTCGGGGTTCACGGAGCGTGCCTCATCATAGACGAGGGTGGCGGTGGTGGGGGTGAAGGCCTCGCGTTTGGAAGCGGCCTTGCCATACCATTTGAATTCGTAGCGCTCGTTCTCGTGAATTTCGTTGGGGGAGACGAGGCGTTTGAGTTCGTCGGGATCCAGGCGGCCCTCATTGGTGAAGAGATCGGGGAAGAGGCGCTTGAGCTCGTCGAGGCGTTCCTGCCGGAGATCCGGGGTGGTGGGAAGCAGGTCGTTGAGGGTTTGCGGCGCTGGGGATTCGGGCATGGCGGGAGAGGAAAAATTGTTGATTGGTTAATGTTGATTTCGGATTGCTGATTGTAAGAAGACGCAGATCGTGTCCCGGAAGCTAGCGGTTTGAATCGGCGGTTTTGGTGCTGCTTACGAAAATTGAAATGAGTTCGTCGCATTCGGCGATGGCTTGGGATACGCCTACGCAATCGCCAAGCGGTTTCCGGGTGATGACTTTTAGCCATATCATGGTTTCGCGAAGTTCTTTGAGGGCGATCTTCATCTTGTGGATGAAGTCCTTACGCGATTCCGCGCTTTGCGCTTCTCCGTAGTTGGGCGCGGGCGAAGTGCCAGAACGGATCAGTTGGCCCGCGATGTGGTTGCCTGCTTTGGATGGAGGCAGCCCTTCGACAATGGCCACGATGGCGACTGCAAAATCGATCAATCGGTCTTCGAGGATTCTTGGGGTCATGCGGAGTTTGTTGGCAATCAAATATCAGAAATCACCAATCAACATTCATCAATCCATTGGGGATTGGCAGAGGAAGAATTGACGATTGGTGAATGTTGATTTCGGATTGTTGAGGTATTTCAGAGTTATTCGAAGAAAATCCAAATTCAACAATCACCAATCAACATTCATCAATCCATTGGGGATTGGCAGAGGAAGAATTGACGATTGGTGAATGTTGATTTCGGATTGTTGACGGGTGGGAAATTTATTCGGCGGTGAGTGCCTGATCAAGGGTTTCTCCGAGATTCATCTTGGGGGCGTAGAAACCCATTTTTGCCGGAATGCCCCCGTAAGCAGCAGGCTCATCGCGGAGCACGCCGGAGAGGCGATCCACCGGCGCTTTGAATACCAGCGGCTTGTTGACACCTACACCGAGGGCTTCGAAATGGCGGATGGCGCATTTGATTTTCACCTGCTCATCGGTATCGAGTTCCTCCAGAATGTTGGTGGATTTCGTTTCCACGACGAGGTGGATTTCCACTTCGTCCGCACCGTGCAAGCCCTTCTGGCGGACGACGAGGCCGAAGTCCGGGGTGTAGTTCCCATTGGGTGTGGGGATTTTATACCAGTCCGGCAGTTTCAGAACACAGATGACGCGGGGATCCAGCTCGGTCTGCTTGGCGAAGTTGCTTTCGTAGGAGGAGCCGGAATCGATGATGGCGTGGTCATAGACGCCGTTTTTCGGGGTTGGGACGATTTCCCGGAAGGTGGGAATGATGTCCTTGAAGAGATCGAAGCCGAACACTTTGCCTGTTGGGCGGTAGTCGATGGTGCGCACCATTTCCTCGATCTTGATGCGGCTGATGGCACGGGTGGCCTCGTGGACGTAACGCGGCGGATTGCGGACGAGCTGATCGCCATTGGTGATGCCACCGAGGATGCGGACGAGGGTGGGATAGGCGAGCTGGGTGTTTTCCGAAAGCTCCTCGATGAGATCCATGGGGGTGAAAACGGCATCCAGCCTGGTGGTCTCCGTGCCTAGCCAGACGGACTGCTCACCGCCGACTGTGAACTCGTCGATGCGGGTGGAGGTGATTTCCGCGATGTATTCCGGCACTTCGATGCGGTTGAGCGCATCGATACAGGCCTCCACCAGATCGTCCTCGTCGAAGTGGACGGTATAATCGGTACGCTGGCCGAGGCGTTTCCAGAATTTCCGGAAACGCTCGCTCTCGAACTGTTCCTTGCAGAGCTTTACGGCTTTCTTGCCAGCGGGTTTCCCCTTGGGCGAGTGGCGCGGGGTGATGGCGGCGCCAAGCTCGGACTGGTATTGGGCGACGAAGGTCTCGTAGGTCTCGTTCGGGATGACGGTGAGCTGGTTGATTTCCTCCCCCTCGATTACATCCTCCAAATCATACACACGTTTTCCCTCCTGATTCCGGCAGATGCGCAGGCCGCGGCCGATTTCCTGGCGCTTCTTGATATCGGAAAATGTCTGGTTGAGCGTTGCGATGTTGAAGACGTTCGGATTGTCCCAGCCGACTCCGAGGGCGGAGTGCGAGAAGATGAACTGGCGGGGATTGGCGAAGGAAAGCAGGGTTTCCTTATCGCGCAGAATCTCGTCGTAGATTTCCTTTTGCTTGGCCATGGAGTTCTCGTTGTCGGTGAACTCGCCGCTGCCGGATTTGGCGAAGTAGTAGCTCTGCACCTCATCCACCAGGCCGGTTGCCGGGGCTTTGCCGTAGTGGTCGGCATATGCTTTCGGAAACTCCTCGTGAAAGAGGGTGCGGATTAGGCCGTCTGGCGAGGTGTAGCTGGCGACGCGGTCGATGAAGAGCAGGGAGAGCGGCTTGATGCCGAGCGGGCGCAGGCGTTCGGTTTTCTGAAAATGGCGGTAGCAGAGCCAGTAGAGCTGCTGGCGGAAGATGCCGGCGAAGTCCCCGGTGCTGGCGCGCTTGGTCAGCTCCACGCCGTTGGTGAATTTCACATGCTCCACGCCGGCTGTTCGCAAGCCCTTGGCATGGATGCGCTCAATATTGAACTGGCTGTAGGAGGGATTACCCGTGGCATCGTCGAGTCGGCGGTTCTTAGCCGCATCGAGCCATTTGGTTTCCTTGTATTTGAAGCCGGCGGCGGTCTTGCACCAGGCCATGAGCTTGGCCTTGGGGTCGCCCTTGCCGGTTTGAATTTCCATAAGCTCAAGCTTCATGGTGGCTTCGTCGTTTTTCTCGGCCACGGATAAGACCTCGATCTTTTTGACGAGGTGCTCGTTGTAGGCCTCGTAGGGCGAGAGTCGATAGAGGAGATTCCGCGTGAGCTTGTGGGTGGCGGAGTAGCGGAGGCGGGCAATGGAATCGAGCGCCTCGATGCGCGGAGTGATGTTCGCCGTGTCCATGCCTTCCTGCGGCTCGTCCATGATCAGGATGGGCCGGACCTTGGCGAGAGCCTGCCAGTAGGAGAGCCCTTCCGGGGAATCGTCGCGGGCGGGCTGATTGATGATGTTGTCATCGGAATTGAACGATTGGGTGGTCATCACCATGACCTGAAGGTCGGTCCCGCTGATGAAGCGCTTCACTTCGGTGAGTTTCTTGCTGTCGTATTCGAAAGCGTTGAGACGCGGGCCGTAAATCCGGTGGAGCTGGGGAGCGAAGGACGCGATAGTGTCCAAAACGCCTTCGCGGATGGGTACGGAGGGAACGAGGATGATGAACTTGGTGAATCCGTAAGCTTCGCAGAGCTCGTAAATGGTGCGGAGATAGACGAGGGTTTTCCCGGTGCCGGTTTCCATCTCGATGCAGATGTCTGGATGGTTGCTGAGATGGGCCTCGCCTTCGGTCAGGCCGTTGGAAGCAAAGATGGCCCGTTTGTTCGCGGTGACGTCCGCAATGGGCAGGGTGAAAATGTTCGGCTGGACGTCTCCTTGGAAGGGATTGTGGAAGAAATTCCGCTGCTGGCCGTCGAAAACGCCGACAACGGCGTCGATGGCTTTTTTCTGGTAGGGGAGTTCTTCGAGGAGGAATGACATGGGCTGGCCGGGAGGCTAGGCGGCGGGAATCTGAGGGGAAGGAATATTCCGCCACGTTCCGAGGCTTGGGCCTCTGCGCCACGAAAAACGCGTCCCTTCAGTGAGGAGGCGGCCGGATTCATCTCGGGGCCTGTCAAATAAAGGCCGAAGTTGGCGAGGAGCGCAGGTTTCCCGCGGAACGCTCCTTTGGCGACGCCATTGAGTTCCTTTATGAACTTGCGAAACGCGTTGTGGGCGGCATCGCTGGCGGTGCTGTCGATAGCTTCGCCTTAGGCTTGGGATTGAGCTTGGTCCTGATCGGCATCAGTAGCGGCAAGATTGTCGAGGGCCTGGATGAGGGGGCATCTAACGGTGGGGTAGCCTCCCTAAGAGGTTTTGTGGCGTTGGGTTGCTTGCTGTCCAGCGCCTCACCCTTAGCAACATAAGGGATGCCTCTAGCCCTACAGGGCCGAAGAGCTGGATCCGGTGATGGGGAATCGAGCACTTGAGCCTCTTTCTCGAAAGGGCAAGCTTCGCACACGGCTACCACACTTGAGAGATTGGAAGAAAAGTCATGCGACCTATGGCGGACCAGAATCAAACTCAGTGCCCCAGCATCCACGGCCGGGCGGTGGCTTTCTGGCCTTGCAGCTGGCCGAGCTTTGTCTCGCTCTGGCGGGCGGGGCGGATTTTCGTTCCGCAACCGCAGCCGCTGCCGCAGGAATGGCCGGTGCTGACGCGCGGTTCGTGGCGGCTTTTCTCGTTCACTGCGATCGCTTTCCGGGTGATTGGATTCATCAGCGCGAGGTTAGGCGCACCGATGACGCGTCGGGCGATCCGGGAGCAGATGCGGCAGGGAACCGGGTCGTTCCGCCGGGCGATCAGGAGAAATTCGCGGAAGTCCCCGCACGCGGCGCAGGTGAAATCGTAAACAGGCATGGCGGCGGTTGGTTAGCGGACTTTGGCGAGATCGAACCCTTGGGTGACGCTTCTCGTCGGCCCGTTGGCGTTCGGCATGATGTCGAAATCGAAGATCTCCGTCGGCAGCCAGAGCGTGGCGCACGCGTTCGGGATATCGACAATCCCGCTGATATGTCCTTCGACTGGCGCGGTGCCGAGAATGGCGTATGCCTGCTCGCCGTTATAACCGAACTTCTTCATATATTCGATGGCGTTGAGGCAGGCCATCTTGTAAGCGACGAACGGGTCGAGGTAATGCTGCTTGCCGGATTCATCCACGGAAATCCCTTCGAAAATGATATGCCGCTTGTATTCCGGACTCAGCGGGCTCGGCAGGAACAAGGGATTGCGAATGGCATACTTCTCCATGCCGCCCTTGATGACGCTTACCCGGATGTCGAGGTAGCCTGCCATCTCGATCGCGCCACAGAAGGTGATTTCGCCATCGCCCTGGCTGAAGTGGATGTCGCCCATGGAAAGCCCGCCGTCCTTTACATAGACGGGAAAATATACTTTCGATCCGCGGGTGAGGTTCTTGATGTCGCAATTGCCACCATGCTCGCGCGGCGGCACGGTCCGCGCGCCCTCTGCGGCGGCGGCATCGCGCGCGGAGCCGGTCATCCGGCCCATATGCGCGGTATCGGAATAGGGCAGCGCGCACAGCGGCGGCACTCGGTCCGGCTCGGTATCGAAAAGCTCCTTCTCCCGCGTGTTCCAAGTTTTTAGCATTTCCTTGGAAGGCAGGCAGCCGATCAATCCAGGGTGCATGATCCCCGCGAATTCCACATTCGGAATGTGCCGGGACGAGGTATAGATTCCATGGAAATCCCAACACGCCTTCCGTGCGTCCGGATAGTGGTCCGTGAGAAATCCGCCGCCGTTGGTCCGCGAGAAAAGTCCGGTAAATCCCCACTCGGATTCCTTCAGCACACCCACGTCCAAGATGTCCACCACCAGCAGGTCGCCAGGCTCCGCGCCCTCCACTCCGATCGGGCCAGATAGATAATGCACCTTGGTCAGGTCCACCACGTCGATGTCGTTGGCAGAGTCGTCGTTCTTGATCTGCCCGCCGGTCCAGTCGATGCATTCCACGCGGAACTCGTCTCCCTGCTTCACCGTGGCAACCATCGGAAGATCCGGGTGCCAGCGGTTGTGAAGATAGTCTTGGGATTCGGGTGTGGCCTCGAGATCGACTTTAATCAGTGTTTTCATGATAGGTTGGTTTTATGGGTAAAATAAGGGATGAATCAGACGGCAAGCATGGCCTTGATTTGGTCGGCATCGACGTCCGCCCGGCGGTCCTCGCGGACCAGCCGGCCTTTATCGATGACCATGATGCGGTCGCAGGTATCGAGCACGAAGCTGAGCACCTGTTCGCTCACCACGATGGTCAGTTTCTTGAGATCCCGGATTTCCCGCAGACTGCGGGAAATATCCTTGATGATGGACGGCTGGATGCCCTCGGTCGGCTCGTCGAGCAGCAGCACCGACGGGTTCGTCATCAGCGCGCGGCCGATCGCAAGTTGTTGCTGCTGACCGCCCGACAGATTTCCACCCTTGCGCTTGCGCATATCCCGCAGCACGGGGAAAAGCGCGTAGATCTCGTTCACCGCCTCGGAATCCACGCGCCCGGCGACGCCCGAAATGAGGTTCTCGTAAACGGATAGATAGGGAAAAATCATCCGGCCCTGCGGCACGAAGGAAACGCCATGGGCCACCCGGCGGAACGACGGTTGGTTGGTGATCGCTTTGCCATCGAGAGTAATGTTCCCGCCCACGCTCGGGATCATGCCGATGAGCGCTCGGAAGAGCGTGCTCTTGCCCATGCCGTTCCGGCCGACTATGCCAAGAATTCCGCCTTTATCGGCGGTGAAGGTCATGTCCGGGATCACCACGCTCTGGCCGTAATTGACCTGAAGATTTTCGACTGCAATCATGATTAAAAAGTTAGTGGCCGATATAGACTTCGATGACTTTCGGATCCGCGCTGACCGATTCCATCGACCCCTCCCCGATGATTTTTCCGAGATGCATCACCGTCACGCGGTCGGCGATTTCCCGGACGAATTCCATGTCGTGCTCGATTACGATGACGGAGCGGTGGTTGGAAATCGCCCGCAGCAAGGTTGCGGTTTCGGCGCGCTCGCGGACGCTCATGCCGGCCACCGGTTCGTCGAGCATGATGATTTCCGGGTCCTGCATAAGCAGCATGCCGATCTCAAGCCACTGCTTCTGACCATGGCTGAGAATGCCGGCTTCGGTGTCCAATTGATCTGCCATACCAATCAATCCCGCCACTTCCTCGCACCGCCCGCGGATCGCCGGCGTGCGGCGGAAAGTCAGGCAGCCGATCACGCCGCGCCCGCTGGGATGAGAGATTTCCAAGTTCTCGAAGACCGAGAGATTTTCATAGATCGAAGGATTCTGAAATTTCCTGCCGATGCCGGCGCGGACGATCTTGTATTCGCGCTTTTTCCTAAGTTCACGGCCTTTGAACTTGATGCTGCCGGAAGTCGCGGCGGTCTTCCCGCAGATGAGGTCGAGCACGGTCGTCTTTCCGGCGCCGTTTGGGCCGATGATGACATGGACGTGGTTCTTGGCCAAATAGAAGTTAAATCCATCGACCGCTTTGAAGCCGTCGAACGAGACGCCGAGGTCTTCGATTTCCAGCACGTTTTCGTGATCAGTGTTCATCGCGGAGAGGGGCGGATTTCGGGTGAGGACGGACGGCGGGGCGGTCGCTGCCGCGGAATTTCGCAAGCAGCCCGGTATAGCTTTCCTTGCGGAAGGAAATCTTTTCCAACAAGCCGGCGAGGCCGTTCGGGAAGAACATGACGACGGCAATGAAGGTGCCGCCCATCAGATAGAGCCATAGATCGGGATATGCCTCGGAGAAATTCGTTTTGGCGAAATTAACCAGCAAACATCCCAAAATCGCCCCCAGCACCGAAAGCCGCCCTCCGACAGCGGCGAAGATCACCATTTCGATGGATGGCACAATGCCGATGAGCGAGGGCGACATGAATCCGACCTGCAAAACAAACAGCGCGCCACCAACTCCTGCGAGCATCGCTGCGAAGGCAAAGGTGAAGGCACGCACCATCGCCACATCGTAGCCGGAGAAGCGGACGCGGTCCTCGCGGTCGCGGATCGCGACAAGCACGCGGCCCAAGCGGGTGTTGACGATATATTTTCCACCGATCGCGGCTACAAACAGAAGGATGACGCAAAGGAAATACAAGTTGGTTTGCGCGCTCTCGGTGCGGATGTCCCAGCTCCATAAGGTGCGGAGGTCGGTGATGCCGTTGCGTCCGCCGGTGAAGCCTTGGTTGCCATCGATTCCCAAGGAAATGATCAGGGCGATCGCCTGGGTGATGATGGCGAAATAGACCCCGCCGACGCGTCGCCGGAATAGTGCCCAGCCGATGATGAAGGCGAACACCGCGGGAACCACGAACACTGCCATGATGGTGAATGGCAGGCTGTGGAACGGCTCCCAAAACCATGGCAACTTCGTGATTTGATTCCAGTCCATGAAATCCGGAATGCCCGGCGTCGATTGGATCGCGGTGGTTACGGGATCTGATGCTTCAAGCTTGAGAAACATCGCCATGCAATAACCGCCGAGGCCGAAGAACACGCCTTGGCCGAGGCTCAGCACGCCACAGCGTCCCCATAACAGGACCAAGCCGATGGCGACAAAGCCAAAGGTAAGGTATTTGCCCACGAGATTCAGGCGGAAGGTTGGCAGCGCGAGCGGCAGGACCACTAGGAGTAGCAGTAGGAAGCCGCCGAACGCGATGGCCTCGCCGCGTGTTTTGAAAATGGTTCGGAAGAAGAGTGGCATGATGATTTATGGTTCGAACTATGGATTCAGTGACCCCGCACCTTGCCCGGAAACAGCCCTTGGGGACGGATCATGAGGGCGATTACAATCACCAGCAGCGTGGCGACCTTGCCCTTGGTGCCATCAAGGAAGAACTCGAGGACCGACTGTGCTTGGGCGATTCCAAAGGCGGATGCCAGGCAACCTAACAAACTCGCCGTTCCGCCCGCCACAACCACGAGGAAGGAGTCCACGATATATCGGCTGCCGCTGTCCGGCCCGGTCGAACCGATGGTGGTGAAGGCCGCTCCCGCAATGCCCGCGATGCCACAGCCGAGACTGAAGGCGAGCCGGTCCACCTTGGCGGTATTGATGCCGACAGCGCCGCTCATTTTCCGGTTCTGGACGGTGGCGCGGAGTCGCAGGCCGAAGCTGGATCGATACATGAAAGTAATCAGCGCGATGGTGACAACGATCGACAATCCGAGGACAAACATACCATTGATGGGAATATCGAGTCCATCTTTGGGCGAATAGGAACCCATCAGCCATTCCGGCAGAGTGGGGGTGACCTCGCGCGCTCCGAAGATCGAGCGGTAGGCTTGTTGTAAAATCAGGCTGAGTCCCCAGGTCGCGAGCAGGGTGTCGAGCGGGCGATGGTATAACCTTCGAATCATCAGCCATTCGACCAACGCGCCGAGCAGGGCGCAGACGAAGAACGCGAGCGCGATCGCCGCGATGAAATAGTAGGGACCGAACACCGGGGCGTATTTCTCGGTCAGATTCGAGCACAAATAAACGGTGTAGGCGCCGAGCGCCATGAACTCGCCGTGGGCCATGTTGATGACGCCCATCTGGCCGAAAATGAGGGCCAGGCCGAGTCCCATGAGCAGCAGCACGCTGAACAGGCTCAGGCCGGAAAATCCCTGCATGATGAAGATGCTTTGCAATTCCTCGCTGGTGTAATCGCCCATGGTCGTCGGATCTTTGGGAGTTCTTGAAAAGGGTTGGCGGGCCGGAAGTGCCCGGCCCGCCGGGGGGAAGTTTGTCGGGTGTTATTGGTAGCCCTTGGGAAAGGGGTTCGGCTCGATGAGGCCGGATTCGTAGAGAACCTTGGCCTGGCCGTCTTTCTGCCATTGGCCGATGCGGGTTTTGCTCCACAGGTGATGGTTCGGGTGAATCTTCACATAACCTTCCGGCGCGGTCTTCAGCTCGATGCCGGGGGAGGCCTCCGCGATTTTATCGATATCGAAGCTGCCCGCTTTCTCAACCGCGGCTTTCCACAAATAGGGGCCGAGGTAGGCGGCTTGGGTGACATCGCCAATGACGCTGTTCTCGCCGTACTTCTCCTTGAATGCCTTGACGAACGCATTGTTGTTCGGGTTGTCGAGGCTTTGGAAATACTTCATCGCGGAGTAGAATCCGACGAGGTTCTCCCCGCCGATTCCGAGCACTTCATCCTCGGTCACCGAAATGGTGAGCAAGGTTTGCTTCGCGCTGGTGATGCCGGCGGCCTTCAACTGCTTGTAGAAGGAAACGTTCGAGCCGCCGACGATGATGGCATAGATGACATCGGGCTTCTTCAGCTTGATCTTGTTGATGAGCGTGCCGAACTGGGTGTGGCCGAGGGCATAGTATTCCTCACCCACGACCTTGCCCTTCAACACGTTCTCAATGTGCTTGCGGGCGATCTTGTTCGAGGTGCGCGGCCAGATGTAGTCCGAGCCGATGAGATAAAAGGTCTTGGCTTTCTTCTCCTTGGCGATCCAGTCGAGACCCGCGAGGATTTGCTGGGTGGCTTCCTGGCCGGTGTAGATGACATTTTTCGATTGCTCCAAACCCTCGTAAAAAGTCGGGTAGTAGAGCATGCCATTCTCCTTTTCGAAAATGGGCAGCACGGCCTTGCGGGAAGCGGAGGTCCAACAGCCGAAGACGGTGCCGACCTTGTCACTTACCAAAAGCTTTTTCGCCTTTTCCGCAAAAGTCGGCCAATCGCTGGCGCCGTCCTCCTTGATTACCTTGATTTGCCTGCCGAGAACGCCGCCGGCCGCATTGATCTGATCAATCGCAAGCTGCTCGGCCTGGATCGAGCCGGTCTCGCTGATCGCCATGGTGCCGGTGGCGGAGTGGAGCTGGCCAACCGTCACCGTATCGTCGGTGACGGCGAGGCCGGTGGTATTGACTTCGGAGGTGGGTGGGGCCGCGTGTGCCGCGCCCGCCATCATGGCGAGGCATGCCGCGGTCAGCAATGAGGGTATCATTCGTTTTACTTTCATATGTTATGGGGTGGTGGGGCGGATCGATTGGGACGACACGCCCGGCTGTGTCCTGACTTGCACCGGTCATGCCACCGCCCTGCCTCGCATGCTGAAATGTATTCACCATGAAATCCGCCGGCTTGTCCTTGGCATGGGCTTTGCTCGATTCCCCGCCAGACCGCATGCTGAACAAGATTCACGAGAGACACGCCGCCGCCGGGGCACCGGAATTCGATCCCGGAATTGTCGATTCAAAGCGGTTGCAGATGTTTTATATTTCCGTGAAGGAAGGCAGTTTCGCGGCGGCGGCGCAGGTTCTGGCGGTTAGTCCGTCCGCGGTCAGCCATGCCATGAAATCGCTGGAGGAGGAGCTGGGTTGCTCACTCTTCCGCCGCGGTGGCCAGCAGATTTCCCCGACGGGGGCGGCAGTCCGGCTGCTGCCGATGGTGGAGGAAATGTTAGTGCGGATGGCGGCGATCAAGACCGAGCTGGCCTCGCTGGACGGCAGATTGGAACGGGTGTCGATCCGGCTGCCGGGACCGTTGATGTGGGTGCTGGGCAGGGGCGCCCTGCCGGCGTTCTACGAATGCTTTCCCGCGGCGGATTTGGAAATCGCCACCTCAGGCGAGGCCGCGAATTTTTCGATCGACCACGTGGAAGGTGCGCCGCCGGACGCCGTGCGGCGGGATTTGGGAGCGGAGGAATTCCACGCCTGGGTGGCTCCGTTCCATGAACTGGGCCAGAAATCGCGGGTATCGCTAACGGAACTCCAGCGCTGTCTGCTGGTATTTCCCGACGCGGAGGCGGCGGCTCCACTGGCCGCTCGCTACGAGCCGGGAGCCGCGGCGGGGCTGAAGAAATGGTTCGTGCCAGACCCGCGCGCGGCGCTGGAACTGGCGCGGCAGGGGCAGGCGGTGGCGTTCGTGCCGGCTTGCGAACGGTCCGGACCGGGCGGCGACGGGCTGGTCCGGCTGCGACTTCCCGGCGCGGAAATCCGCCGTCCGATCTGCGCGTGGTGGCCGCCGGACCGCCCGCTGACGTGGGTGGCGGAGGTGTTTCTCGGGCTTATTGCGGCGCGGCTCGGGGAGGAGTGACGGCGGTTCAATCCGGCAGGAGCAGGCGGGCAATCGCCTCTCGCGCGGCCATGCTGGAAGATAAAGCGGTGGTATCGGAAAGCGCGGTCGTCAGCATGGTTAGGTCGGGAACCATGGCACTGGGGATATCGCTTTGACGCATGGCTTGAGTAAGGATTGCCCCGCTGATTTCCGGGGCGGCGCCATGTGTCATGCTGGTCGAGGCTTGTTGCAGCAATTCGGGTGTTTCCAGGTTTTTCCATGCTATGGAAATCCGTCCTAACATCTCATCGCCGGGGAGCGGGAAATCGCGGTGATAGAAGACGGCTAACAAGTGATGGGATTTCTTCGCCGGGAATTCCGCCACGCGTTTTCCCAAACCGGCCGCCTCCGCGTGCCGGCCCCACGGCGGGGCGGCGACGATGCCATCCAATGTCTTCGCGGCGAGCGCCTGTAGCATGAGGCCGACGGGCAGCATGGTGAAATCCACCG
>JBBSUD010000016.1:0-53837 GCA_038235225.1 Verrucomicrobiales bacterium | reverse complement strand
TGAAAAATCCGCTTTGAGCGGTCGTTGCGTCAGAAAGAATGACACCGGATGAAAACACTATCCGGAATCATGAGCCAGACGAGCAAAGCACAATATTTGGAGAGCTGCCGGGAGCGTTATCCCGCCAGGAATCGCGTCGGGAAAAGCGCGATGATCGACGAGGTTTGCGACGCCCTTGGTTGGAATCGCAAGCACGCGATCAAAGCGCTCTGCGGCAAAGTCAGCCTTGGAAAACAAGCCCTCATCCGCGGTTCCAAGCCCACTCACGGTGCCGCGGAGCACGCCATCATCGTCGGCATTTGGAAGCTCAGCGAACAGCCCTGCGGCGTGCGTTTGAAGGAAACTTTGCCGCTCTGGTTCGACAGCTACGCGAGCCACCACGGAGCGATCAGCGAAGCCACGCGCGAGAAAATCATCGGTTACAGCGCGCGCACCTTGGAGCGCATCACCGCCCCGCACCGCGCCGCCGGCGAGGGCGGCCGGGCCGGTCGCAAGACCGGCCGCGCGAGCAACCGGATCAAGAAATTCGTGCCAATCCGTTGCGGTCCGCAAGCCTTCGATGAGCCCGGTTGGTTCGAGGCCGATACGGTGTCGCACGGCGGTGGCAGCAGCAGTGGAAATTTCCTCTGGAGCCTCACTCTCACCGACTTCCACAGCGGCTGGACCGAGCTCGCCGCGCTCTGGGGGAACAGCGGCGGAGAAGTGCGTAACGGATTGATTCGCATGGAGAAACGACTGCCATTTTGCATGAAAGGATTCGACTGCGACAACGGCAGCGAGTTCCTAAATGAAGTCCTCGAAAGCTATCTTTTGAAGCGGGAAAGCAGCATCAATTGGACCCGTTCGCGAGCATACAAAAAGAACGATCAAGCCCACGTGGAGCAGAAAAATTTCACCCACGTCAGGCAATTGTTAGGTTATGGAAGATTCGGCGACATCGCCCTCAAAAGCCTCGTGGATGACCTCTACGAGCGCGCCTGGCTGCCGCTGCGCAACTACTTTACGCCCGTGATGAAGCTCGTGGAAAAGCGACGGGAAGGCAGCAAAGTCACCAAGAAATATGACAAACCCGCGACCCCATGCGACCGGCTTTTGGCCTGTGTAAAAGTCAGCGAAGAAACCAAACAACAACTCCGCGCCACCCGTGCCGCGCTGGATCCCATAGCCTTGGCTGCCGAGATCGAAAGCAGGCTTGAGGAAATTTTCCGCCAAGCCGACCGCCTCGACGAAGACCGCCAAGACGAGATCGGACGCGCCGGGGAAGAGCCCCCCGCAATGGGCGCCGTGGGGGCGGACTACGTTGCGGTTCCGGTCGCTACCGCTCCCTCCACCTCCACTCCGTCCGCCCCCACGGATACCCTTGTCAAACCCCACCCAAAACCACACAACCCACCCAAGCGCCGGGTGTCATAAAACCTGGCGCAACGACTCCACCCCTCCGGTGTCATTTTTCATTGGCGCAACACGATGGCAGCGACTGGGGCATCCTTGGCAGCGGGCAATTAGGCGGCCGGGCGTGCGTAGTCTCGATTTTCCGCTTGGGCCGGGGAAAGGTGGGCAAAACTCTGTTCGAGGCGCGGCTGGGGAAGGTGGCGAATCACGAACTAGGGCACAATTTCGGCCTGGACCACTGCCCGAACGCCGGCTGCCTGATGCAGGACAAGCGCGGGAAATTGGCGACGGTCGATGAAGAGAGCGGGAAGCCGTGCGGGAAATGCGGCAAGCTGCTGCCGCTTAAGGAGCCTCGCGGCGCCCGGTGATCGCCGCAACGGGACGCTCCATCCACCAAAGCCAGCCGAGGACGAGGAAATAGCCGGCGAATTCCGCGGCTTTCGCCCAGTACTGGATTGGCGCGTCGCCGCCGTGGCAGCCGCAGGTGATGTCGAGTTTGTGAATCCATGCCCATTCGATGGCGAGGGAGAATGTGGCCACCAGCCCGGCGATCGCCAGCAGCGCGCCTCGCCGCAGGATTCCCAGCATCAGGCACAGCCCGGCGATCAGCTCCAGCCACGGAATCGTGTAAGCGATGATCGCGTCGAGCGGCGCGGGGACGATCTTGTAGTTGGAAATGTCGTAGGTGAAGCGGTCCAGCCCGCTGCCGAAAATGAGCTGGCCGCCGCTGTAAACGAACCACGCGCCGAGGATGACGCGGGCGGCGATGGCGACGGATTTCATGGATTTGGAGATCGGTGCGGCGACCGGTGATCGCCGCCACGGGCGTCACGCGGGCTGGAGGAAACGGCGCTGGGCCTCTTCCTCGGGATTGTGCGGCAGGTCCGCATATTTCATGGAGGTATCGGCCAGCAGCTCGTCGCGGAATTTCGCGATAATCGCCTCGACCGGCCAGGACGACGCCTCGCCGAACGCACAAATCGTACGCCCGTCGATCTGATAGGCCACGCTTTCCAGCGTATCGATGTCGCCGGCGGTCGCTACTCCGGCGACGAGGCGGTCGGAACTCTTCTTCATCCACGTCGAGCCTTCGCGGCAGGGAGTGCATTGGCCGCAGGATTCGTGGGCGTAGAAGGCGTTGATGTTGTTGAGCACCCAAGACATTTTCCGCGAATCATCGAGGACGATGACGCCGCCGGAGCCGGCCATCGAGCCGCAGGCGGCAAGCGTGTCGAAATCCATCTGGATGTCCCAGAAATCGAGGTCCTTGGTGGTGCCGTCCGGGTTTTTGATTTTGAAAACCTCGTCGCACTTGAGGATTTTCGAGGACGATCCGCCGGGGATGACGGCCTTGAATTTCCTGCCGTCCTTCGGTCCGCCGCAGAGGTCGTAAAGGAGTTCGCGCATCGTCAGCTTGCCCACCTCGACCTCGAAATAGCCGGGATTTTTCACGTCGCCGGAGACGCAGAGGATGCGCGTGCCGGTGTTCCGCGCGACGCCGAGCTTGGCGTATTCGTCGCCGCCCATGCGGATGATGTGCTTCACGTGGCAGAGCGATTCAACGTTATTGACGATCGTCGGGCACATGTAGAGGCCGAGCGCGGCGGGGAAATACGGCGGCTTGATCCGCGGATACGGGCGCTTGCCTTCGAGCGATTCGATCAGGCCGGTTTCCTCGCCACAGATGTAGGCGCCGGCGCCGCGGTGGACGAAAATTTCCACGTCGAAGCCGGAACCGAGGACGTTTTTACCAAGGAAATTTTTCTGCCGCGCCTCCTCGATCGCCCGCTCGACGACCATCGCGGCCTCGGGAAATTCCTCGCGGATGTAGACGTAAGCGGTCTTCGCGCCGACCGCGAAAGCGGAAATGACCATGCCTTCGACAAGCTGGTGCGGGTCCTGGTGGAGGATATAGCGGTCCTTGAAGGTGCCGGGCTCGGACTCGTCGCCATTGCAGATGAGATAGACCGGCTTGGTGTTGTTCGGCGGGATGAAGGTCCACTTCATGCCGGTGGGGAATCCCGCACCGCCGCGGCCGCGCAGGCCGGATTTCTTCACCTCCTCGGTGATTTCCTTGGGCTGCATCCCGAAGGCTTTTTTCAAATCCTCGTAGCCGCCGTCCTTGATGTAGCAGTCGATCGTCGGGTCCCAGCCCTTGCGATCCACGTTTTTAAAAATGAGCCGGTATTCCCGGGCGTGCGGCTGCTTGGTGTATTCGATCATGTGCGGCGGACGTTCCGGCGGAGTATTGGCAGGGAAATCCAGCGGGCAAAACCCAATTTTCGGCCAAAAATCCGGTGGTGGAGGGGCGGATTAGAGATCGGACGGATCCAGGCCGGTATGCTTGGCGATCCGAGCTAGCATCCGAGGTCCGATCTCGGTGCCATCATGAAATGAGAAGACAAAATCAGGCCAGTCATCCCGCTCCAGTATGCGGTGCGAACTGCCCGACTCACGCTTTACAACCCAGCCTACCATCAGCAACGCCTTAAAGACCTTGCGCGATTTTGTAGAACTCCGGACGCTCATACGGTAGTGAAAACCCCGGCGACCTCAGGGGATGCCTCTCCCGCCTCGATCTGATCAGCCAAGATCCGCAGAACCAAGGCTTTGACTTTCATAATAGCATCGTCCGCAGTCGCTCCATAGACCATCGCGCCCGGAATGGCAGGCACTTCCGCGATAAAGCGTCCGTCCTCTTCGGCTTCTACTTCGACTTTCATGGCGCGAAAATAGAACTCCGGTGTTGCCGTTCAAGCGCAACGGCAAATGAGAATCTTATTTTCCGCTTCGTTTCCGGTTCTGGTCCGACATACCGGGAGGACGGTTCGAGCCGCGCGGGTTGCAAAATCGCGCGGGAGGCCGAGCCTAAGCCAAACCCATCATGACGCCTATCTTCGCAAACCCAGCTTTTGTTCGCGGCCATTCCTTCGTGGCCAAGCTTTGGCGGGCGCTTGCAATCGCTGCCGTAGCAGGTGGATCGGCGGGGGCGCAGATCGTGACGGTGCCGGGGGGGATTGCGACGGTTTCCGTTCCGGGCGGCGGGTTTGAAACGCCCGCGCTGGCGGCGTCTCCGGGTTACGCCTACCGCCCGGCGGGATCGGTCTGGGAGTTGGCGAGTGGTGCCGGATTTTCCCGCAACAACACGGCGTTCACCGGCCAGAATCCTGCGGCGCCCGAAGGTGCGCAGGTGCTGTTTCTTCAGAACGCGGGTTCGTCGGCGACGCAAACGCTCGATCTCGGCGCGGGGGAATACCGCGTTGTGTTTTCCATCAGCCAGCGGGGCTCGAACCGGCAAATCGTGGAGGTGCTGGTGGATGGGAAAACGCTCGGGCGATTCACTCCGCCGGATTCGAATTACCTCGAAGTGGCGACCAACAGCACCACGCTGGCGGCTGGCTCGCACACCCTGCAACTGCTCGGGACTGGGCCCGCGGCGGGGGACAACACGTGTTTCCTGGACGATGTGCGGCTGGAGGATTTGTCCGCGCCGCTCGCCTGGTCCTCCCCCGCCACGTGGTCCGGCGGTGCGGTTCCTGGCAGTGGCGAAATGGTGACCATCCCCGCGACCTCGAACGTCCGCCTCGATGCCAACGCCACTTTGGGAAACGTGATGGTCGGCGGTGTGCTCGGCATCGCCCGCCAACCGCTTGGACTTACGGCGGATTCCATCATGGTCATGGGCCGGAAAGCGATGTTCCGCTGCGGCAGCGAGGAGACGCCGTTTCTCCAGGATTTCACGCTCACGCTCACCGAGTCCGCCGGCGCGGCCAACGCCATGATGGGCAAAAAATTTCTCGGCGCGATGGACGGGGGCATCATCGAAATGCACGGCCCGGACCGCCTCAACTGGACCCAGCTCGGCGCCACCGCCGCGAAAAACGCCACCAGCATCAAGCTCAAGGAGCCGGTGGACTGGCAGGCCGGTGAGAAAATCGTGATCGCCTCCACGGATTTCGACGCGCACCAAGCGGAGCAGCGGACGATCGCCGGGGTTTCCGCGGACCGATTGACGGTGAGCTTCACACCACCGCTCGCCTTCATGCATTGGGGTGCCTTGCAAAACTACAACGACGGCACCGACCTGCACGTCCTCGATGAGCGTGCGGAAGTGGGCCTGCTCACCCGGAACGTGAAGGTGCAGGGCGACGCGCTTTCGGAGAATAACGGCTTCGGCGGCCATTTCATGATCATGAAAGGATTGTGCTGCCCCACGTCCGGGGTGGGCCGGGTTTCCGGCATCGAGTTATTCCGCATGGGGCAGAAATCCGCCATCGCCCGCTACCCATTTCACTGGCACCACGCGGGAGACGTGACGGGCCAGTATATCCGCGGCTGCGGCATCCACCGGTCCTACAATCGTGTGGTTACGATCCACAACGCGGACAACGCGCTCGTCCAGGACAACGTCGGCTACGATCACATCGGCCACGGCTATTTCCTCGAGGACGGTGGGGAAATCGGAAACACCTTCCGGCACAATCTGGGCGTCCTCACCCGGCTGCCGGCCTTCGGCGAAGCGGTGCGACTCCACGACCGGGTCTTCGATGGCGACGATCCCAGCGACCCCGCGAGCGAGTCCACCTCGGCATTTCCTCTGGTGAAACTTCCCGCCACCTTCTGGATTACGAACCCTGCCAATGACTTCATCGACAACGCCGCCGCAGGTTCCGAGGGGTCGGGCTTCTGGATGGTGGCGCTCGACGCCCCGGTCGGTTCCTACAACGGCCCCGCCACAGTCCCCGGCAGGAAAGCCATGGGAACCTTCGATGGCAACCGCTCCCATTCGAACAGCTTCAGTTGTCTCGGCATCGACGGCGGTATCAGCACCGCGGACAGCTCCACCTTCACCAACGGCCATTACCACCCCCGCAGCAACGAGTTCAATGCCAGCTCGCCGATCGTCATTCCGGTGATCAACCGGTTGACGACCTTCAAATGCCGGGACCGCAGCGTCTGGTTCCGCGCGGATTCAATAAATCTCTACAACTGCGCTTTCGGCGACAACTCGCGCGCTACCTTCTTCGCCTACAACCAAGTCCTTCACGACTCGCTGATCGTCGGCCGCAGCGCGAATGTCGGCAATCCGCAGACTGCCACCGAGATCGCCGCCGGCCGCTCGCTGCCCAATCCCAACAGCCTGACGCAGTTCCGCGGGCACAGCATTTACGACGGGCCCAGCGGCATCGTGAATGTCCATTTCGCCGGATTTTCGGGAATCGATCGTGCCATCCAGACGAACGGCGCGGCCCAGAAAAGCACCGTCCATTTCGCCGAGGGCATCACCTTCGCGTCCTCGGTGCCATTCGCCAACCGGGTGGATTTCACCCCCGCGAGCTGGGTCGGCTACATGTGGAGTTCCGGGCTGATCGACCGGGATGGCAGTATCACCGGCACACCCGGGTCCAGAATCACCCCGGACATCAAGGGATCGGGAAAAATCTACGAGGATTTCAACAAGCAGCCGGTCTCGACCTTGGTCCCGGAATGGGGCGCGTGGGTCGGCTCCTCGCAGCACGTCGGCCTGCTGCGGCTCGACAACAAATGGGCCAACGGCAGCGCCACGCCCGTGTATGCGATCCGCTCGGACGGCCCGGCCGCCTACGACAGCGGGACCTACAACTGGTATTTCCAAAACCCCGTCCTGCTGAACTCCGGAATCGACTACCGCTTCCAGTACCACCAGATCGCCAACACGTTCGACGCCCGCCTCATCTTTGCCAACGACGGCGATTCAATGGTCGTGGCATTCCCGAACCTGCCCTCCGCGACCCGTATGTATAAGGGCAACAATTCCACGCTATTTCCGCGGGCGGCCAGCCTCGCCGCCCTTCGCGCCGGCTCCGCCGAGTCCTGCTGGATGGAGAACAACACGCTTTACGCGAAGCTCGTTGGCACGAACGGCGGCTACGACGCGACCTTCGGCAATGACTTCAGCGCCCGCAGCTCCGTGCTGCGCGTCAGCCAATTCGCCGGCTCCGCGAATTCCACCGGCCGCACCGACCGGGCCACCCTCGCCGATTTCGAAATGGGCGCGGACTCCCGCGGTACTCTCGTCGCGGAACCCGGGATTACGATTTCCGCCCTCGCCGCCACCAGCAGCGGCCGCTCCACCGGACCCTTCGACAGCACCGATGACAGCATCAAATGGACGGCCGCCAGCGATGGCGACGGCGTGAACGAAGCGGTCGACTACCGGCTGGATTTCCCGCGCCAGATTTGGACGGAATTCGACGCGATGTCGCTCGCGTTCACGGGTTCGAAAATGGAGGTGATCGTTGTGGACGCGGATCAGGGCGAATACCCGCTCGGCATCTACGACGCGACGGACAGCCGGAAAATCCGGGTGGCCGGCGTGGTTCCCGCCGCCTTTCTCGACAACGTCACCGGGCTGATCCTCCGCGCCCGCGAAGGCGATTGGGGCGGCCTGGCCACCGCGGCTACCCAGGCGTTTTCCGTCAGCGGCATCGAGTTGATCGATTCCGCCTCCGCGCCGTTTAGCATGTCGTTTTCCCCGGATATCGACAACGACGGCATTCTCAACGCCGACGAACCGCCCGGCGACGTGGATGGAGACGGCCTCGCCAACGTCGAGGACCCGGATTCCGACGGCGATCTGATGGCGGACGGCCCCGAACTCGCCGCCGGCCGAAAGCCTTACGATGCCAAGGATTTGGCATTCGATTTCAACACCGCGGGCGATGCGGAAGGCTGGACGGCCGACGCCAATCTGTCGAATTACACCGTTTCCGGCGGCCTTCTCCGGGGCACCGCGGACACGGGCGATCCGCAGATATCCAACACCCTGCCGCACTTCAGGACCGACCAGGTCCGGAAAATCGCGATCAAGATGCGCGCCTCTGCATCGGGCGGCGTGCAAAGCTATTTCTCCACCCAAGCGCAGAAGGGATTCAGCCAGAGCCGCTTCGTCAGCGCGCCCTATTCCCCGGCCAACACATGGAAGGTCGTCGTGCTCGATATGGCCGCCCAAGCGAACTGGCCCGGCCAGATTTTGGAAAACCTGCGCATCGACCCCATCGGCGTCTCCGGCGCAACGTGGGAAATCGACTGGATCCGCGCTACCGACGGCGACATGGACGGCGACGGTCTCAGCGATAACGTCGAGGGCTTGGCCGATACGGATGGCGACGGCATCGAGAACCTGCTCGACCTCGATTCGGACGGCGACGGCATGACGGATGCCCAGGAGATCAGCCTCGGCCGGAATCCATATGCCGGAGGCGAAGGCGGAGTGGAACTCGCTTGGGACCCGAACATCACTACGACCGGAGCCCAAGGCGGAAGCGGAGTGTGGGAGAGCACGCTGCCGCGCTGGTGGAGCGCCGCCACGGCCGCGGACACCATTTGGCCCTCGATCAGCAATGGCTCCGATCGCGCAATTTTCGCGGGAAATCCGGGAATCGTAACCCTCAAGTCCGCGGGCGTCACCGCCAGCTACCTTGGCAGCGCTTCCGGCTACACCTTCACCGGCGGCCCGCTCACGCTCGACGGAACCGCGCCGACGCTCGATCTGCTGGGCACCACCATGGACGTGCCGCTTCGGATTTCCGGCACCGCCGCCCTCGAGATTTCCGGCGGAAATAACAGCAACAACACGTTCAGCCAGCCCAGCGCCTTCCCCAACCCGGTGACGCTCAATGCCAACAACCTCAATTTCCGCACAGACGATCCCTTCGGCAGCGGCGGAACCCTCACCACCATGAGCGGGAACATCTGGTGGGCGGCGGTCGATGCCGAACGCACGCTCCGCAACGACGTCGTCTGGAAGGGCAACCGCCTCATCGTCAACAGCGGCACCTTCGGGGGCTTGCCCGGCACCACCGCCGGAATCGTCATTGATGGAAACTGGTTCTTCGACGGCGTCACTCCTTCGGACCTGTTCCTCCGGCGGAATCTCACCATCAACGGCGTCGTCAGCGGCCATGCCCACAACGCCAACTATGCGCTCAACAATGATGGCGACTCCGCGATCCTCACGCTGAACCACCCCGCCAACACCTTCGGCGGCGGCGCCTACAACGCGATTCGTTGGAACAACAGCACCATCGTTTCCATCGCAAGCGACGGCAGCCTCGGCGCTGCCATGAATTTCCTTCTCCACACCGGCGGCGACGGCGGCATCCGCCTCCAAGGCCCCTTCACCGTCACCCGCGACATCGCGCTCACCGCCACCGCCGCGACTTCCTCGGTCTTCGATACCAACGGCCACGACTCCACCCTCGTCGGCACCATCACCGGCACCGCCGGCGTGAACACCCGCTTTCGCAAGCTCGGCGCGGGCCGCCTCATTTACCAAGGCGCTGCCGATCTGAAAGGCGGCGGAATCCGCGTGGAAGGCGGATTTTTGGAAATCCCCGCTGGTTCGTCGATCCGCCAGGACGGATCCGACGGCACCCTCGGCGTCTCCGGCGGCGCGGCTCTGGAAATCACCGGTGGCTCGCTTGTGGTGGACAATTTCGCCATCGGCAGCACCCCCGGAACGGGCCGCCTGATCATCGGATCCGGGGCGTTCACCGCTTCCGGCGAGCTGACCCTCGCTTCCGACACCGGCGACGGCGACTTCACCCTGAATGGCGGAATCGCCGATCTCCGACTGCTTTCGTTCCCCGAATCCGCCTCCCGCACCGCCACCCTCAACCTGAACGGCGGGGAAATCCGCTTGGACTATTTCAACGACCGCGGCCTCGGCGGCGGGATTGCCCGCTTGAATTTCAACGGTGCCAAGGTCGTCGCGAAATCCGACAAGACCGACGCCAAAGGCTTCATCGAAACCGGAGTCAACCTCACCGCCGCCGTCCAGCTCGGCGGCGCGATCATCGACACCGCCGGTCATGAAATCCACATTGTCGCCCCGCTCCTGCACGGCCCCGCAGCCGGGATTTCCGATGGCGGTCTTACGAAACAAGGTGCCGGCATCTTGAAACTCAGCGCCGCCAACACCTACGACGGCCCCACCACCGTCGTCGCTGGCACGCTTCAGATCGATGGCAGCATTGGAACCGGAATGACCACCGTCCAGCCCGCCGCCACCCTCGCCGGAAATGGCGTCTTGTCCGGCCCGCTTGCCCTCTCCGGCACCCTCGCGCCGGGCGGCTCCATCGGCACTCTGACTACCGGTCCCGCAACCTTTTCCGGTGGTGCCCACTTCGCCATCGAAACTGGCGGCGACTGGAATTCCGCCCCCGCGTCGGACCGGCTCGTTGCCGACTCCCTCGTCATCGCCGCCACTTCGGCGAATCCCGTCCTGATCGATCTGACCGCTCTCGGAATCTCGAATTTCACCGAATCCGACCGCACCTTTACCATCGTGCGCACCACCTCCGGCATCGGCGGATTCGCGCCGGAGAAATTCGAGATCGCGCGGACTTCCTTCGTCGCGGCCACCGGCGCCGCGGGAAATTGGAGCGTTCGGCAAACCGGCAATGATCTCGAACTCGTTTATTCATCGCGCGTCGCGTCGCCGTTCGAAACGTGGATCGAATCCTTCCCTTTGGTCGCCAGCTCCGCCGACCGCCTGCCAACCGCCGATCCGGATCGTGACGGCGAAGACAATTTTCACGAATTTGCCTTCGGCGGCGACCCGTCCTCCGCCGCCAGCCGCGCTCCCGCCTTCACCGCCATGGAGGGCGGCAAACTGGTCCACACCCTTGCCGTCCGTCTCGGTGCAGCCGCGAAATTCCCCGCTTCCGGTGCGCCAGCCACCGCCAGCCAGGATGGCGTCGATTACGCCGTCGCCGGTTCCTCCGACCTCACCGATTTCTCCGCAACCGTCTGGAAACGCATCATTCCCGTCCCAGGCTCCCTCGATCCCACGCCGCCCGCCGGCTGCGAATACGTCACCTTCGAGCTGGAATCCGGCCCTGCCGCGCAACCCGCCGGCTACCTGCGCGCCAGCGCCTCCGCACCCTGAACCGGCGCAAACCCGGCGAGAAATGAGAGATTCGAGCGACCGTCGAAAATTGCCGCCAGCGGGATGATCAGTCCCGGAAAACTCAGTGATGCGATGCCCCCGTCCCCCTGAGGCTTTCTTGATCGATATTCGCCGGAGGCATCCAACTCGAATTGATCCACCGTCCCCGCGTCCGCATCAACAATCCAGTATTCGCCAACGCCATGCGCGGCGTAGTCGGTGAATTTCACACCACGATCGTTTTTCCGTGTTTCAGGTGAAAGCACCTCGACCACGAAATCCGGCACGGGATAAATCGTGGTGTCGGCATCGAGTTTCGCCGCTTTTGCCGGTCCGAACCATGCGACATCGGGTTCGTAATCGTTGCGGGTGGATCCGCAACAGGCCTTCTCGGAGACCACGACCCCGTCGATCCTGCCGGAATCAATGAGTGTGCTGATGAGCCGTTCGATAAGAGCTCGCGTGATGTTGTGAACGTGTCGTGCCGGCGAATGCATGATAGCCTTTCCATTGATGAATTCCCCTTTTTCGTGAGGCTGGATCGCGTCACGAAACGCCTCGCGGGCACCGGCTTCCCGTTCGAGCACGGCGCGATATTTCTCCACCTCCAGCGCAAGAGTAGGGCGTTCCAGAAGATCCTGCGGCAAGTTCACATCCATCTTCTATTCCAGATCCTGCCGGTGCGAAAGCTCACAAAATCGAACGCAGGAACTCCAAATTCGCCGCATCGTCGAAAAATGCCGCGATGGGAATGGCCAGCCCGGGAAAGCTGCGGGGGCAGATTTCCCCGTCACAAACTGTCGCCGCCAGTTCGTAGGCGTCGCCGCCATCGCGAAGGAGGAATTGTTCGATGGTCCGCTTGTTAGCGTCCACGATCCAATATTCCGGCACGCCGTGGGCCGCGTAGTCAGTGAACTTCACCCCCCGGTCGCGCTTTTCCGTAGATGGCGAGAGGATTTCCACGATGAAATCGGGAATCGGATAAATCATGGTCTGAGGGTCCAGCAACGCATGCTTTTCCGGTCCGAACCAAATGATGTCCGGCTCGTAGTCGTTGCGAGAAAAGCCACACATGACCTTTTCGTAGAGAACGCAACCAAGGGAGTTAGCCTGGACGTAATTGCCCAGGATCCGGTTAATCAGCGAGCTGACGTGGTTGTGATAATGCCTGTTTGGCGAACTCATGATGACCTTTCCGTTGATGAATTCACCCTTCTCATCTGATCGGATCGCGTCGCGGAATGCCTCGCGATGGACGGCTTCCTCGCGCAGAACCTTTTCGGCCCTGGCGATTTTCAGCGCGAGGTCCGGCTCGTCGAGGAGATCGGCAATGGCATGCGACATGCCGGCCTTTTACACCGTGACGGGGTATTTGGCGAGGAGTTCCTCGGCCTTCCCGGGCTGCACGGCCTCGTGGAAATCGTCGTTGACCAGGCAGACCGGCGCGCTGCCGCAGGAGGCGAGGCATTCGGCGAATTCCACGGAGTATTTTCCGCAGGGCGAGACGCTGATCGGGTGATGGTGGGAATCGTTCTCCGAGCGATCGATGCCCGTCAATTCGCACAGGCGCTCCATCAGTTCATAACTCCCGCCCATCGCGCAGGAAAGCGTGCGGCAGACGCGGATGTGGAATTTCCCCGGCGCGGACTGCCGGAAGCCGGGATAAAATGTTACCACCTCCAGCACCTTGATCGGCTGGAGTTCGAGCTTCTTCGCCACCCATTCGATAGATGGGGCGGAGATAAATCCAAAGTGATGCTGGACGATGTGCAGCAGCGGCAGCGTGGCGGCGCGCTTGCTCTCGGGATAATGCGAGATCCGCTCGTCGGCTTCCTTCTCCAGTTCCGGAGTGATGGTGAAAGGCGGATAGAACTTGCTCCCCGGAGTCTTGTGGGAAGCTACGGATTCTTCAAGAGTGGCGTCGGACATGAGTAGTGGGAGAAATCGGGCGACGGGCCGCAACGCAGGTCACTTTTTCAGGATCGAACCAAGATAATTCATCACCGAGGCGGGGCCGACGTAGTTGCCATCCACATAGCTAGTCTTGAGCAGCTTGCCGTCCAGATCAGTGAGAACGAGATTGGGGATGCCGGTGCCGGGATGCTTGAATTCCTTCTTGAACCTTTCCACGCGGGACATTTTGAGCTGGGGCCATGGCATGTTTTTGGCCTTGGCATATCCTTCCATCGCATCCTCGTCGCTGTCCGAGGTCACCAGCACTAGCTCGAACTCGTCATTACCGGATTTGTTCTTGTTATAGAATTCGACCAACGAGGGAGTGAACGCTTGGCATGGGGCGCACCAGGAGGCGGTGTAATAGAAGAGATAGTATTTGCTTGGCTTGGTGGCGTCCCGGCAGGTTTTCAGGGATTTCCCGTTGAGCTTCACCAAATTCCCGTCGAGGAATTTGTCGAAGACGCTGGCGGCGGGAGTTTCCGGAGTGGCGGCCGCGGCGGTGGATTCCGAAGATTTCCATGAGTTGAGCATTTCAAGATCCTGCGGCGCGAGGGCCGATGCCTTGAGGTTCACGGTGCGCCCGTTCCGCATCTTGAATTCGCCGCTGCGGTCCGCGCCGCCGCCGCTGGCGGAAATGAGCTCAAGCTCCGCGGTTTTCCCGTCGCTGCGGGTCCAAGTGCGGAACTCGGCTTGTGCGAGTCCGGTGAGCGAGATTCCTAAAACGACGGTGGCTAGAGTTTTCATAAGAGAGCGCTATTAACATCATCGATCACACTCGCCCATCACGAAATCAAGTGACCCGAGAATCGCAGGGATGTCGGAAACCATGTGGCCCGGAAGGAGCTTGGAGGTGATGGAGAGGTTGCAGAACGAGGGGCTGCGGATTTTCAGGCGATAGGGGACTCCGCCGCCTTTGGAATGAATGTAGAAACCGAGTTCGCCTTTCGGATTTTCCGCGGCAAAATAGATTTCGCCGGGCGGCGCGTCGATGCCCTGGGTAGCGACGATAAAATGGTGGATCAGCTCCTCCATGGACATCAGCACGCGCTCCTTGGCGGGTAGCACGCCTTTCGGATCCGCCAGATTTACCGGGCCTTCGGGCATGGTATCGAGGACTTGGCGGCAAATCCGGACGGATTGGCGCATTTCCTCCATCCGGCACTGGTAGCGGGAATAGCAGTCGCCTTCGTCCGCGATCGGGATGTCGAAATCGTATTTCTCGTAGCCGAGATATGGGTTGTCCTTGCGCAAATCCCGCGCGACGCCGGAGGCCCGCAAATTCGGCCCGGTCATGCCGTAGGCGATCGCGGATTCGCGAGTGATGACGCCCACATCGACCATCCGGTCGAGGAAGATTTTGTTCTTATCCAACAGCTTGGAAATTTCCCCGATGGCCACGAGGACTTCGTCGAGGAACTTGCGAACGCTGGCCTCGAAGCCGGGCGGCATGTCCCGGAGCTGGCCGCCGACGCGGGTGTAGCTGGTGGTGAAGCGTGCGCCGGTGAGCTGCTCGCACAGGTTATAGACCTTTTCCCGCTCGGTGAAGGTGTAGAGGAACACCGTCATCGCGCCCACGTCCATGGCGCAGACGCCGACGCCGAGCATGTGGGAGGAAAGTCACGCGAGCTCGCAGCAAAGGACGCGCAGCGCCTGGCCGCGCGGTGGCAGCTTCCAGTCCATCAGCTTCTCGACGGCGCAGGCGTAGGCGACGTTGTTTGCCAGCGGCGCGAGGTAGTCGAGCCGGTCCGTGTAGGGCACGAACTGGTTGTAATGCATGTTCTCCGCGATTTTCTCGTCGCCGCGGTGGAGGAAGCCGACATCCGGGTCGGCCGAGTGGATTACCTCGCCATCGAGCTCCAGAATGAGCCGCAGCACGCCGTGCGTCGCAGGGTGGGAGGGGCCCATGTTGAGAACCATCCGCTCTCCCACCAGATCGTCGGTTTCCTCGTGGTAACTGTCCGCCGCGCGGGCGGTGCGGGCGATCGCGTCAGGTGCTTCGATTTCCTTGGTACTCGTGATCATGCCTTGAATGCCGGCGGAATAAGCGCACAAAGCCACCCGCATCGCAAGGGGTTTGTGAAAATTTTCACAAGCTCCCGCGGCCGTATCTTTCGCGGAACTGGCGGAGCAGTTCGTCCACGCGATCTGCCCCCACGGGCGGCGGTTGCGGGATTTCGGGCTCGCCCGCGGCGTCCGGCTGGGGCGGGATTTCCGGCGGCGCGATCTGGAATGGCGAGTCCGGCGGCGGCGTGGGTAGTTCCGGCGCGGCGGCGCTTTCGACCGGCTCCGGCACGTGCGGATCAGCCTCCTGCGGCGTCGGCTGCCAGCCGGCGGAGGTGAAGATTTCCGCAGTCGGTTCCGGCGGCGCGGTCACTTGCGGGGAGATGGTGAATGGCGATTTCGCGGAATCCGGCACCGGCGGCGGGGTGAGCGGTTTCCAAGTCTCGAAATCGTCGGGCGCGGTCGAAAAAGTGGTTGATTCGGTCCCATCCTTTTTTCCCGCGGCCGGGGTCTCCCATTCGCCGGATTTCCCGGAGAAATCCGGCACTTGCCAGACTGCCGGCTCATCTTGCCAAGGTTCCGGCATCCCGGAAAAGTCGGGGGTCGGCCACGGCGCTGGTGGGCCGAAATCCTCCGCCGGCATCGTGAAATCCTCCGTAGGCAGCATGAAATCGGCGCCAGGCACCGGCAGCGGCGTCTCCATCGGTTCTGGTATTTCCTCCGCCTCCTGCCCGGCGGGTGGCGCGGAATCCATCGCGGTCGCCTTGAGCCATGCGAGCCCGGCGGCGCGAATCAGCCCGCGGGCATGGCGGCCCGATTTTCCGACATCGATTTCTCCCCGCACGCGCCGCCCCAGTCCCGGCACGCGCGAATCCAGCAGCTCCGCAATTTCTTCATCTTTCAGCGGTTCCAGCTCCACGACGACCTCGGACAGCCGGTCCGCCAGCCCTTCGCTGAGCCGCGGCATGAAGGCTTTTTGCCAAATATCCTGATTCACCGACAGAATCACATCCAGCCGGTCCACCGATTGCCGCAATGCGCCCAAAAACGCCGCCAGCCGCAGTGCCGCCGAATCGTCGCCGGAAAATCCCTCCAAATCGTCCGCCACCAGCACCACCCGGTCGAGCTGGCAAAGCAGCCCCAGCAGCGCGGACAAATGGTCCATTTCCCCGGCCGCCGCGGCGTGCGCGTTCTCCCGGAACGAGCGGATCCGGTCCGATTGCTCCGGCGGCGTCGAGGCGAATACGAACAGCGCGCTGACCCAAAACTCCACATCGCACAACGGCAGCCCCGCCCGATTTGCCAGCTCCGTGGCCAGCCGCTGCCCGAGCACATCGAAATTCTCCGCCGCCCAATGCGCCGTGACCGCGTTGGCATGATGGAAATCGAACGTTTCCACCGGGCGCGTCCGCAGCGAGGCCAGCGCGCCGTCCCGATCCTGGCAGGGGACATCGCCGGAAATCACCAGTGGCTGCAGCGCCGCGGAGAACAGCCGGCGCGTCACCAAGTCCAGCGTCGTCAACCCGCCCGCCGCCGGGATTTCGCGGAATAGCTGCCGCAGCGTGTCGTCCATCACCGTGGCCGCATCGATCCGGCAGCCGAACGCCGCCCGCAGCGGGATGAATTCGTGCGACGCGCCCAATTTGTGGCGGATGCGCGAGAGCAGGTGGGTTTTCCCATGCCCGGCCCGCGGCGCCCGCAGGAGAATGCACCGTCCCGAGCGCTCGACCGGCACCGTGAGGATTCCGGCAAGCGTCTCGCCGGCCTCGCGGTTCACCGATTCCGCGCTGGCGGCGGGCTGGCTGCCCAGGGTTTCAAAGAGATGTTGGAACGGATGCTCGTGCGCCATGGGAGTTGGGATTTCGATTCGCAGCGAAATTGAGGAAACCGCCCCGTCTTCACAAGGCCGGAGGGAAAAAATCCCGGCACCCGCCCTCTCGGGACCTCCGTGGGATGTCGGTGGAAATCGCCGGGCCAAAGCCGGATTTCCCGCGCCATTTCCTCATCCGCGGCCGGGAAAATATCCTCGACTCGCCCCATACCGGCGGGCTTGGTTCCCCCCACGATCCCATGAGCGACGAAAACGAATCCCCCGCCGAGTCCCCCACTCCCGAGCCGAAAGCCGCTCCCAGCGTCCGCCGCATTTCCAACCCGCGCCCGCGCAAAACCGCGAAGACCGCCACCAAGCGCGCGGAGAAGCCCGAGCCGGAAACGGTCGAGCCGCCCGCTCCCGCCGCCGCCGAGGTTTCCGCCGCCGCCGAGTCCGCGCCGCCCGTGACCGACGAAGCCGCGCTCGCCGCCGATTGGCCCGAACCCGATGGCCCCCAAGGAGGCGGCCAGCCCGGCGGGGACGGCCCGAAGCGCAAACGTCGTCGCAAGAAGAAGAGCGGGAATTCGCAAGGATCCGGCCAGCCGGGCGAGGGCGAATCCAACCAACCGCAGCAGGCCCAGCCGGCCGGCGCGGAAAATTCGCAATCTCAGCAACCTCAGCAGCCATCGCAGAATCAGCAGCCCCGCCCGGCCCAGCAGCAGCGCCCGCGCGTCGATTCCGACGAAATCGGCAAGCGCGCTTGGAAGATCTACCTGGCGGAAATCAGCGAGGAAGGCGTCGCGCTCGTCGGCGACAACGACGCCAAGGAACTCTCCCGCCGCTGTTTCCGGCTCGCGGAAATCTTCATCGAAGAGCAATCCCGCCGCCGCTGAGTGGATCCGCCGCCGATGACGTTCAGTCCTCCGGCGCGACATAAATGAAGGGGCCGAGGTCGTCGATCCGTCCCCCCATTTCCGTCAGGAAATCGGCATAAGGCATAGGTGCGCCGTGCGCTGCGTCCGCGCGACGGACCGCGACCAATTCGGTGTTGGAATCCATCAGCGTCGGAATCCCGCTGTAAACCGCCAGCCGGAGAATCCGCCCCGTGGCGCCCTCCTTCACCCCCATTTGCGAAGTGACGAATGCCTCGCAATAAACCGCCATCCGCGCGGCGGCCCGCTCTTCCAGCGCGTCCCAGCCGCTCGCCGCGTCCGCTGGATCGATCGGCAGATGAAACATCCCGGCCACCGGCAGATGAACGATTTCGCCTCCGGCACTTCCGATCACGGCGGACCACAGTTTCCGGCGCGTTTCGAAACTCAGAGCGGCCAGCACCCCGTCGGAGCAATCCAGCGCATCCCCCTCCTCGCTGGTAACTTCCGCGCCGTGCTTTTGCGCAATGCGGGCCAGTTCGCCCGCCAGCTCGAAATCGGCGGCGGAAATCCCGGCCGGAAGGCTGAGCCGCACCGCGCCGTCCCGCTGCCAGATCGTTATTCCCCGGATTCCTCCCGACCGGTGAAGCCAGAGCTGCTCCCGGTCCCATCCTTTCTCCAAATCCCCGATTTGCTGGCAGAGTGGCGAAAGCCCCTCCTGCAATCCTGCGATTTCCTCCAACCATTTCGCGCGGTCGAAACCGTCGCCCTGCAATTCGATGCCAAAGCTCATGCCAAAGCGCAAACCGCCCCTCGGATCTTGTCAAGATCGCTGCCCGACATGCCGCCGCAGCAGCCGCACCGTCTCCAATGCTTCCTCCGCGATCCGCGCGAAATCTCGGGAAATTCGCTCGTCGCCCGCCGCGCGCTCCCAGAAATCCTCCGCCCAAGCCGCCGCCTCCCGCCAGGCATCCGTCATTGCCGGCACCGGCGGCTCTGGTGCGAAACGGCGCTCAATCAGCTCGCCTTGGCTGCCCGGCGACCACAACATCGGGAGCATGTCGTAAGCCGGCGCGACCCGCAGCGGCAGCGTGTCGGACAGGAAAAACGCCAGATTTCCGAAATGCATGTCCGAGTTTCCGATTAGCTCGCCGAACGCTGTCAACCGCCGGATCGGCGTCATCGCATCCGCGTCAATCAGCCCCCGCCGTTGCAAACCCGCCGCCGCCTCCCTCCAGTCACGCGACAGATTCCCACCCGTCGCCGCCACCAGCGCCTCCAGCGAAACCACGCCAGTCCGCCCACCCTTCCCGCTGCGGTCAAACCGCGTGATTTCCAGAAACCGCCGGCCCGCCGCATCAAGCAAGCGCGCGCCCTGCAGCGCCAGCCCGGCATTTGCCAGCACTTGGTGGGCATGAAATTCGCACGATAGCAGGTCCGCCCAGCGCCGGCCCGTCGGCTGGTCCATTGGCGCGGAGAACTTCACCAGCACCGGCCCGCCATCTTGGAGATTTGCCAGAAACTTCGGCTGCTCGCCCCCCGCCGAGGAACCCGGCAGCGTCTCCGCGATCTCCACCGCCAGCCTTGCATAATCAGCCTCTGTTACAGTTTCCCCCTCGACCACCCTGCCCAGCGCCCGCCGCAGGCAATCGTCACCCACCACCTGATTCCCAGGCACGTCCTCGCCCCCCGTTTGGAGGTAGATCAGCACATCCTCGTCGCTCCACCGCCGAGGATCGTCAGGCAATTGCAGCGTCCGGGAAATCCGCCGGGCAATCGTCCTCCCGAGAAATCCCTGCGGCCGGGCGTCCCCAAGAAAGAACGGAAATCCGCACCACAGTCCGTTTTCCTCCGTGAACTGACCCGCCCATTCCGGCACCGCCCCGGACCAACTCACCCGCCAGTGCCGATCGAACAAAGCCTCCAGCACCGCCCATTCCTCCGCCCTTCCCTCTCCATCCAGCCGGTAAATCGGCCAGCGGTTCCCAATGTTCCGGATCGGTCGCCGCAGCAGATAGCGTGTACTCCGCGTCGCCCCCAGAGTCACCAGCTCGTCTCCGAAATCGGGCAGCATCCGCGCGACCGTCGTCCGGTTCACTCGCAGTAATCCCGCCAGCTCCGTAGCCGACACCGGACCCCGCGCCCGGATCAGGGGCCTGAGGGTATCATGGCTAGTATTTGCCGGGCGAGCCATACAATGCACGAACTATGCATCGAAAATAAAGCTCTTCAAGCATTGGTTTATAGATATATAAAGCCGAAGTCTGTACTGATATGCATCGAAATTCACGGGAATCGTTCACGCCGTGGCGGATGCCGTTCGCGAAGGTCACGCCGCCCTGAATTCCTCGAACTCGTAGCTTCGTGACTCGCTTCAGTCGCTCGGCACAGGCGTCCCTTCCGGGCCGATTTCAATCACCGGTTCGTTCGAGTCCGCCCCCATCCAGCCACCGAAGTTGATCGCTTCCCCTTCAAATCCATAGTCGAACGTCCAAGATTTCAGAATCACCCAATCGTCGAAAACAACGACGCGCTCGTCACCTTCCACGCGAACTGCGGCCGGAACGGAGCCGAAACAAAACCGCAACCGGTTGCCTGGATCGTGGATGATGAAATGTGCGGCGTCCTTGTGGAATTCGAAGCGAGTCCGGGTGAATCGGGTGCCCGACGGCTGGCCCGCGATGTCATGCACGGGATTGGAACGCCATGTCATCACGAGATTTCCAAGCAACAACAGCGATAGCGTGGTGAGACCGACGAGAGCGAAAAGTCCAAATGCCAAACGGACCCACGCATTAGGTCTGCGGACGATTAAATCCCGGACGACGAATCCGATGGGAACCAAAAGCAAAACTCCTAGACACCAGTTGAGAAGGATCCCGAGAAATCCGCCACCCATGGAGAGATATATGAACCAGCCGGCAGCCGCCCATCCCGCAAACAACATCACGACGGATAAAACACTCCAGCGGTCCGCGCGGCATTTCATTGTCGTGAGCTCCTTAACCATACATTCACTCCCGCCGCTTGAGCAGTGGGAAGAGCATGACATCGCGGATCGTCGGAGCGCCGGTTAGCATCATGCAGAGGCGGTCGAGGCCGATGCCGATGCCGCCGGCGGGAGGCATGCCGTGTTCGAGGGTTTCGATGAAATCGTAATCGACCTTCTGGGTCTCCTCGCCGGATTGGTCTTCGAGGCGCTCGCGCTGGAGGTCGGGATCATTCAGCTCGGAATAGCCGGGGGAGATTTCCTGACCGTTGATGATGAGTTCGTAAACTTCCACGGTGTTGCCGTCGGGGCTGACTTTGGCGAGCGGGACGAGTTGTTTGGAAACGCGGGTGACGAAGCAGGGATCGAAGGTTTTCTCCTCCACGAGCTTCTCGAAAACCTGCTGGATGACTTCGTGGTCTTCCATGGCGGGGGAGATTTGGACGCCTTTTTCCTCGCAGCGGGCGCGGCGGCCAGCGGGGTCGAGGTCGAAGAAATCGCTGCCGGCGGCTTGGGCGATGAGATCGTGATAGCTGGCGCGCTTCCACGGGCGACTGAGGTCGATGGTGCGGGTGACGTTGCCGTCCTCGTCCTTGTGCTCGATTTTCAGGCCACCGCAGAATTTCTCCGCGAGGTGGCAGGTGAGTTCCTCGACGAGGTCGGCCATTTGCTCGAAATCCGAGAACGCCCAGTAGGCTTCCAGCATGGTGAATTCCGGATTGTGGCGGCGGGAAATGCCCTCGTTCCGGAAGCTGCGGTTGAGTTCGAAGATTTTCGTGAATCCGCCGACGAGCAGGCGCTTGAGGAAAAGCTCGGGCGCGATCCGCAGGGTGAGCGGCATGTTGAGCGCGTTGTGGTGCGTCTCGAACGGACGCGCCGCGGCACCCCCGGGGATGTCCTGAAGCATCGGCGTCTCGACTTCGAGGAAGCCGCGGTCTTGGAGGAAACGGCGGATTTCGGCGATCATCAGCGAGCGCTTCACGAAAATCGCGGCGCTGTCGGGATTTCCCATGAGGTCGAGGTGGCGTTTGCGATACTTGATTTCGCGGTCGGCGAGGCCGTGCCACTTGTCGGGCATGGGGCGGAGGGATTTGGAGAGGACGGTGAAATTCTCCATTTTCACCGTCGGCTCGCCGGTCTTGGTGAGGAAGGTTTCGCCCTCGATGCCGATCCAGTCGCCGCGGTCGAGGCACTTCCAAGCGGCCACACCAGTTTCGTCCAAGGCCTTGACGTTCATGTAGCCCTGGATGCTGCCGTGGATGTCCGCGAGGGAGAAAAAGCAGGATTTCCCCATGTCGCGCAGGGCGGCGATGCGGCCGGCGACTTTCACGCGGCGGCCTTCGGCGAAATCGTTGAAGAGCTCGGCGGGGGTGGTGGTGACTTCGAAGCGCGCGCCGTAGGGATCGATGCCGAGGGCGCGGAGTTTGCCGAGTTTGTCCCGGCGAAATGCGATCAGTTCGGCTTCGGTGGAATGCGGTGCGGCGGCTTCTGACATGGCGCGGAGGCAGTAGGCGGAGGGCGCGCTGGCAGCAAGGGTGGATGCAAAAATCGCCGTGCACTTCGGACGGCGACCGATCGTTCCCAACGTTTCGGGAGGGAATCAAGGCAGCCGGGAGCCGCCCATTCGCACCCAAGGTCAGCGGTGGATTCCCGCAGGCGCCAAACTCACTTCCGCCGCTTTTTCTTGGGCGATTTCGGGTAAACCTGCACCATTTTCGCCCATTCCTGCCACTGGCCGGACATGGATTTCATGCGGTCCGGCTGGGTGGCGGCGAGGTCGTGGAGTTCGGTGCCGTCGGCGGTGATATGGTAGAGTTCCCATTTTTCCGGGTTCAGGCCGGCGGGCGGGGCGACGTTCTGGCCGACGAGTTTCCAATCGCCATCGCGGACGGATGCGTTGTTCTCATGTTCGAGGAAAATCGGGCGTTTGCGGTCCAGCGATTTCCCATCGAAAGCGGCGGTGAGCGGGGTGCCGAGAATGGGCGGGATGGAGTGGCCGTGAAATTCGGCGGGATAGGTCGCGCCGGTGAGCTCGATGAGGGTGGGCATGATATCGGCGATTTGCGCCGGCTCGCGGAACCAGTCGCGACCCGGGCGGATGCGGGCGGGCCAGTGAGCGATGAAGGGAGTGTTCGAGCCGCCTTCGTGGGTGAAATGTTTGTAAAGCCGGTAGGGGGTGGCGGAGGCGTTCGCCCAGGCACGGCCGTAGCTGGGCAGCGTCAGCGGGGTCTTCGGCGCGCGGTCTTTCACGGGATCGCCCACGCCGAGGATGGAGACTTCCGCGCAGGCGCCGTTGTCGGAGAGGAAGAGGATGAGCGTGTTATCGTAGAGATCGCGCTTTTTCAGGTCCGCCACGAGATCGCCGATTTTCTGGTCGAGGCGATCGATCATGCCGGCGTAAGCGGACATGCGGAGGCCGCATTCGGCCTGCTTTTCCGGGGCGAGACTGTCCCATGCCGGGACCTCGGCGTCGCGCGGCGAGAGTTCCCACGATTTGGGAATGAGGCCGCTGGCGACTTGTTTCGCGTAGCGGCGCTCGCGGAGCTGGTCCCAGCCCAGGTCGTATTTACCGCGGTATTTCTCCAGCTCCTGATCGCGGGCATGGTGCGGCCAGTGGGGCGCGGTGTAGGCGAGGTAGAGGAAAAACGGCTTCTCCTTGTCGGCGCCGGTCACGTGCTCGTCGATGAAGCCAATGGCATGATCCGTGAACGCATCGACGGAATACCAAGGGCCGTCGGTGGTGCTTTTCGGCTCGGGAACGACGTCGTTGCCGCTGTAAATCAGCCGATCCCCGTAGGGCTGGAAATGGTGAATGGCCCCGGCAAGGCAGCCGTAGTAGCGATCGAAACCACGCTGGAGCGGGTAATCCGCGCGGTCGCCACCGGAAATGTGCCATTTTCCGGTCATAAAGGTGGCATAGCCGGCGCTCTTTGCGACCTGGGCGAGCGTGACGCAGGAATCGTTGATATTTCCCCGGTAGGCGGGGGGGAGGTCCTCGTTACCGGCTCCCGCCTCCGCCGTCATGTGGCCGACGCCGACCTGGTGCGGCGCGAGGCCGGTGAGCAGCGAGGCGCGCGTGGGACAGCAGCGGGCGTTGTTGTAAAACTGGGTGAAGCGCAGTCCGCCGGCGGCCAGCGCGTCGATGTTCGGGGTTTCGATTTCCCCGCCGTAGCAGCCGATATCCGAGTAGCCCATGTCGTCCACCATGATCAGGACGACGTTCGGCCGTGGCGCGGCGTGGAGGGCGGGGGAGAGGATGGTAGCGAAAAAAGCCGCGTAGAAAATTCTCATGGAGAACGCCCTACGCAGCCAGGTTTGGGGGAAATTTCAGGAAATCAGGCGTGCTGCCCACGGTGCTTTCCCTCTTGGATTTCCTCGCACATCTTGCGGCAGAAATCCGGCAGATCGTCGGGGCTGCGGGAAGTGACGAAGCCTTGGTCCACCACCACGCTGGAGTCCTCCCAGATGGCACCGGCGTTTTCGAGGTCCTTGCGGATGGATTTGTAGGAGGTCATTTTCCGGCCTTTCACGACATCCGCCTCGATGAGGGTCTGGCCGCCATGGCAGATGACGGCGACGGGTTTGTTCTGGCCGAAGAAATCGCGGGTGATGGCCACGGCCTTCGGGAAAGTCCGCAGCGTGTCGGAATTCAGCACGCCGCCGGGGACGACGAGCGCGTCGTAATCGGCGGCCGAGACTTCATCGAGCGTCTTGGTGACATCGCGCTTCTTGCCCCAGTCCTTATCGTCCCAACCTTTGATGGTGCCGGCTTCGGGGGCGATGATGTCCACCTTCGCGCCACAGGTTTCGAGCGCTTCCACCGGCACATCCAACTCGGATTGCTCGAAGCCATCGGTGGCGATGACGGCAACGCGCTTGCCGGAGAGATCGTAGTTTTTCTTCAGTTCTTGGAAATCGATTTTCATAGTCCGACGCCTTTCGCAGGCGGCGTGCCGGGCCGGAAACCCCGCTGTTTTGGGAAATTCGCTCCCGGAAGAATCCGGCGGGTGTGCAAGCTGCAAGGTGCGGCGATGCACGGGAGCGAAGCGGGATTTTTGGCTACAACCCGCCGTTGCGGAAGTGTTGCCAGCCGCCGGGGAGGGTGGGGGAGCTGCCTTGGGCGGTCATCTCGCCGATGCGGGTGAGGGGGATTTCCGGGAACGGCCAGGCGGCGGGAAGGCGGGCGGCGTCCGCGGGGGAAATCGTGAAAAGGAGCTCGAAATCCTCGCCATCGCCGAGCGCCTGGGCCGGCGTGCAACCGGTGGTGACGGGCAGCGCTGCCTCGTCGATGCGGAATCCGCAACCGGATGCGGCGGCGAGGCGCGGTAGATCGGCGGCGAGGCCGTCGGAGAGGTCCATCATGGCGGTGGGTTTGCAATTCCTTGCAAGCCAGGCGGCCTCGGCAAGGCGCGGGGTGAAATCGAGGTGCTTGCCGGCCAGCGAACCGCCGAGCAGGCCGGTCACGAAGATGACGTCGCCGGGCCGGGCGGTGGAGCGGAGGACGATTTCCCCCCGACGGACGCTGCCGGTGGCGGCGATGGAAATGACGGCGGCTGACCCGGCGGGCACGGAGGAAGTTTCGCCGCCGGCGAGGAATCCGCCGCATTTCCCGAGGCAATCGGCGATGCCGAGGTAGAAATCCTCGACCCAGGCAACGGCGGTATCGGCGGGCAGGGCGAGGGTGACGAGATAATGCCCCGGGCGGCCGCCCATGGCGGCGAAATCCGAGGCAACACGGGCGATCGCTTTCCAGCCGACGGCGCGGGCCGGCGCGTCCGGCAGGAAATGGACGCCGGCGACGATGGCGTCGGTCTTAAAGAGCAGTAGCTCGTCGCCGCCGCGGTCGATGACGGCGCAATCGTCGCCGGGACCAGCGGCAGGATCGGGATCGCGCGGGCAGAGGCGGGTGATGCGGGCAATGAGCGCGTCCTCGCCGATTTCGCGCAGCGTGGTCATTGTCCGAGGCCCTGAGCCGGGGAAATCTGATGAAATCGGAGGGCGAGCTGAATCAGGACAGTGCTGCCGTTGAAGGCGAAATGGATGGCCATGGGCGCCCAGATGGAGCCGGTTTTCTCATACACGAAGACGAGCAGCAGCCCGAACACGGTGAGCGGCAGCAGCGCGGCGAGGCTGCCGTGGGCCGCGCCGAAAACCAGCGCGCTGCAGAGAGCTGCGACCCATGGCCCGGCGAATTTCTTAGCAACGCCGTAGAGGTAGCCGCGGAAAACGATTTCCTCACAAATGGGCGCGGCGACGACGGCGGCGACGGCCATCAGGGCGATGGTGGCGGGATCGGTGGAGCTTTGGAAAAGCTTCACGGTGTCCTGGACGGCTTCCACCCCGAAGGACTCGATCCACTGCATGTAGCCGGAGGCCTGCAAGCTGCCGAAAAACACCCACATGGTGAGGACGCCGGCGGGTGCGATGAGCGGCGCCCATCGCCAACCGGGCCAGCGCAAGCCGAGCCACTGGATCGGGCGGACGCGGCTGACGAGCGTGGCGGTGACGATGGCGGCGAGGAGAAATTGGAAGACGATGGTGGCGGAAATCGACTGGGGATTCAACTTCGGCGCGGCTTTTTCCGCACCATCCGGGGCGAGCACAACGAGGCCCGCGAAGACCAGAAAGATGAAAAATGCGCCCAGGAGATCGAGCGGGCGGTAATACCAGGTGGGGACGCGGCCGACGGGGATGGGCGGCGGGATTTCCCCGGTGGCGGGCGGATTGTAGGGGGAATCCGGGAAAGGGGAGGGGAACGAGACGAGAACGGGAACGGCGGACGCCTCCAGAGCGTCGGCGGGCATGCCGCGGGATTTCCTGATAAACGCCGCCAGCGAGAACAGGGCGAGGGCCGAGCAGAAGGCGGCGGTGATGACAGGCTCGGTGGGATCGGGCATTTCCGGGTGGTTGCGCGCGCACCCTGCGGCGGCGGGGGTGGGCCGCCAACCGTAAATTTCCCGGCGCGGCGGTGCTTGCCAAGGCGGGTGGCTTCCGAAAGTTTCCCCGGGCCATCGTGAAATTCTGGTCCATTCCGCCGCCGCAGGGCAACCCGTACCGAGCCCTGCTCCGGCGGGATTTTCCCGAGCCATTCGTGGCGTTGCTGGCCTTCGTCCTGGGGATTTGGCTGTGGGATCACTATTTCGGGCCGGTGGGAGGCTACGCCCCGGGAACGGAGCGGATGGCGCTGGTAAAGCTGGATCGCGACCTGCGGCTGGCGGAGGCGATGGAGGGCGATCCGCCGTGGCTGCGCTGGCTGGCCGGGGCCGAGGAGCCGGCCACGGTCCGGCAGGACGCGCTGGCGGGATTCGTGAAGCTGGCGGCGGAGGAGGAAATCACGCCGCTCGGCAGGGAGGCGCTGGCGGTGCTCCAGGCACGGCAGGCCGGGCTGCCGGTGCGGACCGCGCTGGCGGATCTGCCGGGCGGAAGGGCGGTTTCGGGATTTGAAGAAACCTCGCGGCGGCTTGCCGGGCACCGCGGGACGTGGTGGCAGGCGGAAATGATCAGTGCGATCGAGGAAACGGAGCGGCCGTTCCTCTACTGGCGGCGGGCCTACGACGAGGACACGATCCGCCTGCGGGACCGCGCGTTGGCGAGCCGCGGATCGGTGTGGCTGCTGGGCTTGGGCGGGTTGGCATTCGTGCCCGCGGCACTGCGGCGGCTGCGGGCCGGACCACGCGGATCCCGCCGGCGCGGCTACGGGAGCGGCTGGCCGATGAAGCTGGGATTGGTGGTCTTCATGGTGGCGACGCTGGCGTGGATCGGGTTCAACCTCGTGCTGGAGCTGGGGATTTCCGCGCTGCACGGGGTGGCGCCGCCGGTATGGATTTGCCTGGATTCCGCGGCGCGCGTGCTGCCGGCGCTGATTGCGATCGCGCTGCTGTTCCGCCGCCCGACCCACGCGGCGCGGGTGCTCGGGCTGGGTCCGCGGGTGGATGTGCCGTGCGTGATGGGGATTTTCTCCGCGCTGATGGTGGTGGATTTCCTGCTGAACCGGCTGCAAGGCGGCGGACTCTCGGTCGAGCCGGGCGGAGGGCTGAGCGTGGGAGAGGTCGGGCTGTGGGGACTGGCATTCGCGGTGATTTCCTCCTGCCTGCTGGCGCCGCTGGCGGAGGAAACCCTCTACCGCGGCGTGCTTTTCCGATCGTTCCGGAACCGCCTCGGCCTGCCCGCGGCGGCGCTGGCGTCCTCCGCGATCTTCGCCCTGCTGCATTTCTACGATGGCTTCGGACTGCTGAGCGTCGGGATTTTCGGCTTTTCCTGCGCGCTGCTCTACGCGGGCACCGGCTCGCTGACGACGACAATCGCCCTGCACGCACTGTATAATGGTGCCATCAAGATCCCCGAGTGGATCGTCTATCACGCGCCCTTCCGCTAGAAATCGGAAACAATTCCGGCGGATGGAGGTTTTCCCCTGAGGGACCGGCAAATGGATCATTGGGCTTGAAATTTTTTTTCCGATGGAGTTAGCCTGCCGACCAACGAGAAGCCCTGCCGAACCGCTTCGTCCCCCGCCTTCCCCGCATGTCCGATTCCCCTGAAAACGCAGGTTTCGTAGCTCCCGAGCCCGCCGATTTGGCACCTCATTTCCCGGGTTACGAGATCGAGAGCCTGATCGCCACCGGCGGCATGGGCGCCGTCTATCTGGCGGTGCAGCGCTCGCTCGAACGGAATGTGGCCATCAAGATCCTGCCGCTGGAACTTAGCAAGGACGCCGCATTCCGCAGCGGATTCGAGGCCGAGGCCAAGGCGATGGGCCGGCTGAACCACCCGAATCTCATCGGCGTCTTCGATTTCGGCGATGTCGGCGGCATGCTCTTCATCATCATGGAGTTCGTGCCTGGCAAATCGCTCTACCACTCGGCGGACGGCATGGCGATCGACCAGTTGGAAGTGGCCCGTCTCGTCACCGGCATCTGCAGCGGCCTCGCCCACGCCCACGAGCACCAAATCCTCCACCGCGATATCAAGCCATCCAACATCCTGCTGGATATGAGCGCCGAACCGAAAATCGGTGATTTCGGGCTTGCCCGCCCGGCCGATTGGACCATCGAGGAGGGCGAGGAAATCTTTGGCACGCCGCACTACACCGCGCCGGAAGTGGTGGATGCGCCTCATTCGGTGGACCACCGGGCGGACATTTTCTCCGTCGGCGTGGTGCTCCATGAGCTGCTCACCGGGAAACTGCCTGCGATTGATCCGCGTCCGGCCTCGGCGATTGTCCGCTGCGATTCGAGATTCGACGCCATCGTCAAGCGCGCCACCCAGCCGCTGGCATTCGCCCGCTACTCCAGCGCCCGGGAAATGGCGGCGGAAATCCAGACGATCGCCACCTCACTGGCGTCGAACAAAGTCCCGCGCCCTGGGTCCCCGGTGGCCGCCCACCGGCTGGTGCGGCCCGCTCCCGCCAGCACCGCCCGCTTCCGCCAGCGACCGAAAAAGTCCGCTGGCGCGCCGTTGCTTTTGCTCCTTCTCGCCCTCGTGGCGGGCGTCGCGGCCTACTTGTTTTCCGGCTCCAAAGCGCCTCCCGTCGCCCCCCGGCCCGAGGAAAATTCACCGCCGGTCGTCATTCTCCCCAAGGACGGGGCGGAGCCCAAGCCCACGGTCAAACCGCCGGTGAAATCCGGCATCACCACCAGCGACATTCCTCCGGTGCGGGACACGCGACCCGAGCCCGGAGCGGGGGATACCAACCAGCAGACCTCCCCTGTGGTGGGCACGGAACCGCCGGACGCCGTGGAAATCCCAAAGCCCGTCGAATCGAAATTCGATGTGGACGCCTTTTTCGAGCGCGCCCGCCGGATCATGAAGGAGCGCGCGGCGCCGCAGATTACCGCCCACCAGAAGCAGCTCGTCTCGAACCTCTCCAATTTCGAAGGAACCCTCGCTCGTCAGGCCCGCAAGGTGCGCGGCGACACCATCAAGAGCGATCTCGCAAGTGCCGTCGAATCATGGCGCGAGGACGGCCGCATCCCGGCGGAAATGCCCGGCGATTTGAGCACGATTCCGGACATTGAAGCCATTCACACCGAGTATTCATCCAAGCAGACTGGCATCGACGACACCCTCCACGGCGCGTTGGTCGCCCTGAATGCAACCTATATGATTGGTCTGGAAAAGCAGATCGAGCGCTCGGAAAAGGACGGCGACACCGCTGCCGCCAAGTTGATCAAGAGTGAGTTGGACCGCACCGTGCACGATACCGATTACCTCCCCGACCTGCTCATGGGCAAGGAAGCGGACACTCCGGACGAATCGGAATGACTTGGTAAATCCCGGCCAATTTCCGCCACTCTTGCACTGGCGGACACGCCGTTGCCGCCTAATTTCCCGCGTGCCCAAAGTCGCCAGGAAGAAAAAGTCCGCACCCGTCCCCACCCCAGCCGCCATCCAGCTCCGCGGCTGCCGCCAGCACAACCTGCAAGGCTTCGACCTCGATATCCCGCTCGGGAAACTGACAGTCGTCACCGGCCCGTCCGGCTCCGGGAAATCCTCGCTGGCCTTCCACACGCTCTACGCCGAGGGCCAGCGCCGGTATGTGGAAACGTTTTCCCCGTATGTCCGCCAGTTTTTCGACCGGATGGACAAGCCGGACGTGGATTCCATCGTCGGCATCCCGCCCGCCATCGCCATCGAGCAGAAAAACCACGTCCGCACCACCCGCTCGACCGTCGGCACGCTCACGGAAATCAACGATTACCTCAAACTCCTCTTCTCCCGCCTCGCCATCGGCTACGACCCCGAAACCGGCGAGGAAATCCGCCCCGACAGCGCCGAATCTGCCGCCGCCTGGGCCGCCGAAAACCTCGCTGGCCAACCGCTGCTCGTCACCTTTCCCATCCCCATCCCGCCAGATTCCGATCCCGCCGAGCTGCTGCCGTTTCTCAACTCCCAAGGCTACCTTCGCATCCTCCTCCGGGGGGAAATCGTCCGCACCGACGACGTTGCAGCGGCTTCAATCGGCAAAGCTAAACTCCCGCCCGTCATCCAGGTCGTCCAGGACCGCATCACCCTCTCCAAGTCCAACCAATCCCGCCTCCTCGAAGCACTCGAAGCTGCCTTCACCCTCGGCAAAGGCCACGCCAATGTTGCCGCCGCCAGCGGCAAAAGCCCGGCCCGCGCGTTTTCCACCTCCTGGTCCAACCCGCGCACCGGCTTCACTCTTCGCCCGCCGACGCCCGCGCTTTTCTCGTTCAATTCCCCCCTCGGTGCCTGCCCGAAATGCCGCGGCTTCGGCCGCGTCATCGGCATCGATCTGGAAAAAGCCGTCCCCGATCCGTCGCTTTCCATCGCCAAAGGCGCGATCAAACCCTTCCAAGGCGAGCGCGGCGAGGAGTGCCAACGCGACCTCCTCCGCAATCTCCGCGAGCGCGGCATCGACCCGAAAACCCCGTTCGAGGATCTCACCGACGCCGAGCGCGAGTGGGTCTATTACGGCGACCGCAAAACCGCCGTGCTCACCTCCGAGCAACTTGAGAATCTCTGGCAATCCGGCGCGTGGTATGGCGTCCAAGGTTTCTTCGACTGGCTGGAAACCAAGGCCTACAAGATGCACGTTCGCGTCTTCCTGTCCCGCTACCGCTCCTACACCACCTGCGGCGCCTGCCGTGGCAAACGCCTCCAGCCCGAATCGCTTTGCTTCAAGGTCGCCGAAAAATCCCTCCCCGACGTCTGGTCCCTCGCTCTATCCGACCTCCTCCCGTGGGTTTCCAATCTCAAATTTGAAACCTCAAATCTCAAAAGCAAAGACCCGACCCTCGATCTCGTCCTCACGGAAATCCATTCCCGCCTCCACTACCTCGACGACGTCGGCCTTGGCTACCTCACCCTCGACCGCCCGACCCGCACGCTTTCCGGCGGCGAGGTCGAGCGCGTCAACCTGACCACCTGCCTCGGCGCGGCACTTACCGGCACCCTTTTCGTCCTCGACGAACCGACCGTCGGCCTCCACCCCCGTGATATCGACCGCCTCGTCGGCGTGATGCACGGCCTGCGGGACAAGGGCAACACGCTCGTCGTCGTGGAGCACGAACACGCCGTCATGCGCGCCGCCGACCACTTAGTGGACATCGGCCCCGGCGCCGGCTCCTTCGGCGGCACCCTCATCTATCAGGGTTCCCCAAGCGGCGTGGACGCCCCGCCCACAAGGAGCGTGGGCGTCTCGCCCCCACCGCAGGGCACCTTACCCTGGCTCACCGGCCAAAAATCCATCCCCGTCCCCACCTCCCGCCGCGCTCCTACTAAACACGAACTCACCCTCACTGGCGTCACCCGCCACAACCTCCGGAAGCTCGACGTCTCCGTCCCCCTCGGCCTTTTCGTCTGCCTCACCGGCGTTTCCGGCTCCGGGAAATCCACTCTCGCCCACGACGGCATCTATCTGAATCTCGCCCGCAAACTCGGCCAAACCGCCGAGGGCGACCCAGCCCCGATCAAATCCCTCACCGGCGCCCAGCATCTATCCGCCGTCGAGCTGGTCGATCAAACCGCCGTTGCCCGCACCCCGCGTTCCACGCCCGCCGTGTTTCTCGGCGCCTTCGATCCCATCCGCCAGCTTTTCGCCCTTACCCCCGAGGCGAAATCCCGCGACCTCACCACCGGTTTTTTCTCCTTCAACTCGGGTGCCGGCCGCTGCGACCGCTGCGCCGGCAACGGCTTCGAGAAAGTCGAAATGCAGTTCCTCTCCGACCTCTACGTCACCTGCCCGGACTGCAACGGCCGCCGCTACAAAACCTCCACCCTCGACATCCACTACGAAGGCAAATCCATCGCCGACATCCTTGACCTCACCGTTGCCGACGCCATTTCCTTCTATCAGGAAATCCCGAACCTTCCCGCCCCGCTTCAAAAGCGCCACGACCAAATCGCCCGCCTCCTCACCCCATTGATGGAAGTCGGCCTCGGCTATCTGAAACTTGGCCAACCCCTCAACACCCTCTCCGGCGGCGAGGCCCAGCGCCTCAAACTCTGCCAACTTCTCTCAGCCTCTTCCACTCCGCATTCCGCACTCCCCACTCCCCACTCGAAACTCCTCATCCTCGACGAACCCACCACCGGCCTCCATTTCTCCGACATCCAAAACCTCCTCGCCGTCTTCCAAAAGCTCGTAGATGCCGGCCACACCCTCCTCGTCATCGAGCATAATCTGGACGTCATCAAATCCGCCGATTGGATCCTCGACCTCGGCCCCGAGGCCGGCAAACACGGCGGCCAGCTAGTAGCCGCCGCCCCCCCCGAGCAAGTCACCCAACTCGACACCCCCACCGCTCACTATCTTAAACAAGCGCTTCAAGGAGGCCCAGCTTCTTCCTCCTCTTCACTGATCACCGATCACTCCCCACTTCTTACCGCTCCAAAAATTTCCCTCCGCGGCGCCCGCCACCACAACCTCAAGAACATCTCCGTCGATATCCCCCGCGACCAGCTCGTCGTCATTTCCGGCCTCTCCGGCTCCGGCAAATCCACCCTCGCCTTCGACATCCTTTTCGCCGAGGGCCAGCGCCGTTTCCTCGATTCCATGTCCGCCTATGCCCGGCAATTCGCCGAGCAGCTCGAAAAACCCGAGATCGACCAGCTTTCCGGCCTGCCGCCCACCGTCGCCATCGAGCAGCGCGTCTCCCAAGGCGGCGGGAAATCGACCGTCGCCACCGTCACCGAACTCTGGAATTTCATCCGTCTCCTCTACTCGAAACTCGGCACTCTCTACTGCCCGGATTGCCAGGTCCCCGTCGAGCGCCAGTCCCTCTCCGCCATCGAAAACGCCATCCGCGGCCACCTAGAAGCCGGCGATGTCACCCTCCTCGCCCCCCTCATCCGCGGCAAAAAAGGCTACCATACCGAAGTCGCCGAATGGGCCGTCAAACACGGATTCACCCAACTCTTGGTGGACGGAAAATACCGCGAAGCCGCCACCTTCACCCGCCTAGAACGCTTCAAGGAACACGACATCGACGTCGTGGCGGCGGATTTTATCCGCCATGCCAAATCATCCCCCATCCCCGATCTTCAGCCTGCCATCGAGCGCGCCCTAACCATCGGCAAAGGCCTCATCAAACTCCAAACCGCCGGCAAGAAGCTCATCCTCCTTTCCACCCAATCAAGTTGCCCGTCCTGCAACCGCTCCTTCGAAGAGCTCGACCCGCGCCTTTTCTCCTTCAACTCCCCTCACGGCTGGTGCCTCGATTGCCGCGGCTACGGCCGAGTTCCCAAGCGCCGCCAGCGCCTCGATACCACCCGCTTCGATTCCGTCCTCGCCGCCGAAATTGACGCCGATCGCAGCATCGACCGCATGGACGACGCAGAACTCGTCGAGTGCCCCGCCTGCCACGGTTCCCGCCTCAACCCCACCGCCGCCTCCGTCCGACTCGAATCCGAAGTCCTTCCCACTAATTCGCCGCAGCCCGCGAAGCGGGCAAGTGGCTGCGGCGTCCCGCCCCAGTCCGTGTTTGCGGCGTCTCGCCGCAACGCAAAAACCGATTCCACCCCCATCTCCACCCTAGGCCACCTCTCCATCGACGCCGCCACCGCCCATTTCTCCCGCCTCCATTTCCCCGACACCCGCGATGCCCTCATCTCCCGCGATATCCTCCCGGAGATCCGCCAGCGCCTCCTTTTCCTCCAGGAAGTCGGCCTCGGCTACCTCCAGCTCGACCGCTCTGGCAACACCCTCTCCGGCGGCGAATCCCAGCGCATCCGCCTCGCCGCCCAGCTCGGCTCCAACCTCCGCGGCGTCCTCTACGTCCTCGACGAGCCGACCATCGGCCTCCACCCCCGCGACAATGCCGCCCTGCTCAAAACCCTCGTCGCCCTCCGCGACCAAGGAAATTCCCTCATCATCGTCGAGCACGATGAGGACACCATCGCCGCCGCCGACCACCTCATCGACCTCGGTCCCGGCGCTGGCAGACTCGGCGGAGAAATCGTCTATCAAGGCCCGCCGCCAAGGAGCGTGGGCGTCTCGCCCACGAGTGAAAAGCGCGGCAAAAACTCTTCATCTTCACCTCCCACTTCGATGTTCGATGTTGGAAGTTCGATGTTCGATGTTCGCTCTTCCCCAACTTACCGCGCCCTCACCGCGGTAATGCACCACCCCATTCGCGGCTCCCGCCGTCCTATTCCCAAAGATCACCCATTCCTAACAATCTCCGGCTGCCACGCCAACAACCTCAAAAACATCGACGTCGCCATCCCCCTCGGCCGGCTCACCGTCCTAACCGGCATTTCCGGCTCAGGAAAATCCACGCTGATGCACCAATGCGTGGCGGCGGTTTTCAACCGCCAGGCCAAATCCAAAAAACCATTCGGAAAAGTCACCGGAGAAAAGGCCATCAAAGCCACCTTCGAAGTCGATCAATCCCCGATCGGAAAAACCTCCCGCTCCTGCCCAGCGACGTATGTAAAAGTCTTCGATCACATACGCGCCCTTTTCGCCCAACTCCCCGAAGCCCGAATGCGCGGATTCGATGCCTCCCGCTTCTCCTTCAACACCGACAACGGCCGCTGCCCCGAGTGCAGAGGCAATGGCCGCGTGAAGCTGGAAATGGATTTCCTCCCGTCCACCTGGGTTCATTGCGAATCCTGCGACGGCCAGCGCTACAACCCCGCGACATTGGAAATCACCTTCCGCCAGAAAAACATCGGCCAAGTCCTCGCCATGACAATCGACGAAGCCGCCGGCTTCTTCGAATCCCAGCCCCGCATCGCCCACCCGCTCCGCCTCATGGCCGATACCGGCCTCGGCTACCTCCAGCTCGGCCAACCCAGCCCCACTCTATCAGGCGGCGAAGCCCAACGCATCAAGCTCGTTTCCGAGCTAACCAAAGGCCGCGGCACCAAGGCCACCCTCAACAACGCCTTCTTCGCCACCCGCAATCTTTATCTCATCGAAGAACCCACTGTCGGCCTCCACCTCGAAGACGTGCAACGCCTCATCGATGTCCTCCACCGCCTCGTCGAGGAAGGCCACACCGTCGTCGTCATCGAGCACCACATGGCCGTCGCCGCCGAGGCCGACTGGATCCTCGACCTCGGCCCCGAAGCCGGCGACGGCGGTGGAAAAATCGTCGCCCAAGGCACGCCCGAAAAGGTCGCGAAATCCAAAACCTCCCGCACCGCCCCGTTTTTGAAGACTGCACTCCGTCCCTAAGTCTGGAGCCAGAGCCTAAAGTGAATCTGCAAATACCGGACCGAGGACTGGGGCGTTACTTTCCGCAGAATCTCGATTTCCGCTCGCCACAATCCCCGCTGAATACGACGGTCTGCCCGTAGTTCAATTCACCGTCCAGACTCTTGCCATCAGTGCCTTCATCGTTCAACGACCAGTTGCTTCGCGCCCACCTTCAACGGTGCGGATTCGAAAGTGGGCATCTATCGGTGGATTTCCATCTCGGTGACCGAACGATCCCATTGTTCGCATTTTCCCATCGGCCTTTTGACACACGCACGGCCTGCCTTACCGCCGCCTCGGCATCGGAGGATCAGGATTCCTTCTTGCGAACAAGCCGTGAGGCTGGTGCACCACTGGCCTTCATCGGGTCTGGACAACGGTGGAACGTTTGGAAGATCACCCAAACTTCACCGTCGGAGTGGTGGAATGCGGACTGCGGTTCTCTGGACGAGTTCTTTGCCAAGTATCGCGACCAGCTCGATCCCAGATCCATCTTCAGGGCAAAAGCCGCTCCTCTCGATCCTTCGCAGCAATTGAGCTTCGTAGATGCCGGGCTCCTCGAGATGGTGGAGACCGAGAGTGGGAGTCAGGTCTGCCGCCTCATTGAGCGAATGATCGTTACCACGCGCGAAAAGCTGCACCTGCCGGAACTCAAGCAAATGGACGAGATGGACGCCCAGTGGCTCGTGCAGGCCAACTTCTGGTTACTTGCCGCCCGCTTGCTCCAAGACAAGCAAGTTCAAGGATTCAAAACGCTTGATCTCAAGAATTTGGAGAATGTTTTCAGCCGGGTAGGGAAGCACTACGGCTCACAGATACAGCACGACCTTTCGGCCCGACGCCGACCAGCGCTGGCTGCTGCGGCTAAGATTCTCGATTCTCATGGGAGCCTGCGCCTTGTCAGCACGGAAACACTCGGGGCTGTTCATGAAAATGTTCTCATCACCAAGGAAACTCGAAAAGCGCTTGGCACTCACAGCACTCCTTCTTGGCTAGTTGACTATATGGTCCAACGCCTTGTCCCATTGATCGAACAATTGCCAGAGCCCCGACGCAGTGTCTATGAACCCGGCTGCGGGCACGCTCCGTTTTTGGTTGCCCTGCTGCGACAATTTTCGGGCATGACGCCATGCGTTAATATGTCGGACGCCGAGCGGCACGCATGGTTACAAGCTCGCCTTGTTGGCTCTGAAATCGATGATTTCGCCCGTGAAATAGCTCGCCTCTCTCTCACGTTGGCCGACATTCCGAATCCTAACGGCTGGGAACTCGACGAAGGAAATATGTTCACTGGCGGGAAACTCGAGTCTCGCATTCGTAACGCCGGAATCATCATTTCCAACCCTCCCTTCGAGACACGTAGCAGTGAAGGCGATGAGCTATTCCACGTTGGCCAAGCCGCCGAACTCTTGCGGAGAATTAACCTCCACGCACAGCCCGGAACGCTGCTGGCCTACATCATGCCACAGACTATTCTCGACTCGAAAAAGGCCACCGTACTACGCCGAGAGTTGCTCAATCGTTTCGAATGGCTGGAGATCTTGCGACTGCCAGACAAGGTCTTCGTAAAAGCATCTGTAGAAACTGCCGTTATTATCGGCCGCAGAATGCAAGACGGCGAGCGGGCCACCACCACCGTTCGGATAAATCATGTGTGGAGGGATTCAATTGAAAAATTTCGAGATCACCAGATTGCCACGACCGAGCAGGAAATGGGTGCTGAGGAAATGTTTGGTTCGGAATTCTCCTCAATGCTCGTTCCTGACCTGCGCGAGGTGTGGAATCATTGTGGGAATACGACCTTGGCACAAGTTGCCACGGTAGGGCACGGATTGCTATACCACTCAGAATCAGCGGTTGATACGGACGGGAAAAATATATTTCCTCTGGGTCAGTTCCAAAAAGTATCGGAGAAAGATAGTGGCTACGAACGGGGTTTCTTCGATTTGAATGGAGCTAGAGACATTCATATTTTGCCTGTGACGGAGTGGATGAACACAAACCGTGCATCGGTCGCTAGAGTTAGGGACGGTTATGCCTCCGGCTTGCCTCAGCTCATCATGAACTACCTTTGTGTTAGGCGAGGACCTTGGCGAATTAAAGCGTGGATCGACTTGAAAGGGCGGCGCGCGACCAGTAATTTCTTGATCATTCGCCCCTTGGGTAAAGTATGGAATCTAAACTGCCTTTGGGCTTTGCTCAACAGCCCGCTAGCCCAAGCCTATTGCGCTTCTCTTTCCAGCAAAAAACACATTTATAGCAGCAGGCTTCGTAGTATGCCGGTTCCATCGCTCAACAAGGAAACCTCGATAAAACTCACCAAAATGGTGGACTGCTATTTCAAGAATGCTAAAAAATATTTCCCTGAATCTGATGGTCCTCTTGCATTGCCAAAAACAAGAACAGGAGGATATCTTGCAGGAATGGAACCACCTGATCACGCGGATCAGGCCGATGAACTAAAGCAAATGCTTTGGAGGATCGATGCGGAAATTTTGGATCTTTATAAGCTGCCACCTGAGATGGAGCGAGCAGTTCTCGACTACTTTATAGGCTATCAGCGGCCTGGCGTTCCCTTCGACCAATCCGAATACTACCCCACAGGATTCCAAGGAGCAAATACCCTTGCTGAACTGCTCTCCCTCACGGCGGATTGGGATACAATTAACGAGAGTCGCCTTGAATTGATCGACCGCGAGTATGAAGGGAAACTGAATAATGTAGAAGCATCAGAATTGGCCCGGCTCCAACATCTCGCCATGCTCCGACGCAGACTGGTGGCCCCTTATCCACTGGGAGAGCTTGATGCCGAGATTGAAAAACTCAAGCGGGAGGGCAAATGGAGCGAATGAGCGGCACCGAGCCTTTCAAATACCCGGAGAATCCCCATTGCCGGAAACACGGTCCGTCGGGGTATTCCGACTATGCCGATTACAAAGACTGGTTGCGCGATGAATTTGACTACCGTTGTGTCTATTGTATGCGCCGGGAGGTATGGGAGCGGCGGCGAGCCATTTGGGTTGTCGAACATTTGATCCCTCGCAAGCTAAGAAAGGATCTTACCACCGAATACACAAATCTGGTGCTCGGCTGCGCCTCCTGCAATAGTTTCAAAAAGGCGGACCTGATACCCGATCCCTGCAAGCTGGCTTATGGGAAATTGGTTTCTGTGTCTGCAGACGGAACCATCACCCACCATTCCCGCGAAGGTCTCAGACTGATTAGGGTTGCCAGTCTCGATGACGCGGACGCCACCGAATGGCGGCGTAAGGAAATTGCAATCTCCAAATACCTTAAAAAACACGCCATCAACGAATACCGGAAAAGAATGGCATTCCCCAAAGACCTTCCCGATCTTGCAAACCGCCCAGTGAAACGTAATAGTAAACCAAAGGGAGCGAAAGAATGCCGCTTTGAGCAAGAAAGGCTGGGAACCTTGCCTCCATCATATTGATCCACTGGACACCCTCTACCTCGACTCCGTAGCAGCCCGCAGTTGCAGGCCCTTGCCGACAATACCCTAAGCATCCTTGAGCGGCTCAAGGGCGTTGTCGTCATTGATGAGGTGCAGGAACTACCGGCTATTTTTCCAGCGTTGCGGGTCTTGGCAGATAGGGAACCAATCGTCCGCTTCGTGCTGACGGGAAGCGTCTCGCCGCGGATTGTCACCGGGATTAGCGAAAGTCTGGCAGGCCGGGTGGCGACGATTGAAATAGGTGGCTTCGATTTGGAGGAGGCGGGGACTGAGAATTGGGAACGGCTTTGGTTGCGTGGCGGCCACCCGCCGTCATTTCTCGACGATACGGACGCGGGATCGATGGAATGGCGGGTCAACTATCTGGAGCGACTGTTCGGCAGGGATCTGCGGATCTGGTCGAACCTGAGCCTGAATCCCGCGCAGTCCCGGAAGCTGATGACGCTTATCGCGGATTGCACCGGGCGGGCGTGGAACCATAGCGCGGCGGCGAACATCCTTGGTGTGGATGTGAAAACCATCCAACGCTACGTCGGTGTGCTGGAAGCCGCGTTCCTGATCCGGCTGCTGCCGCCTTTCGAAGCGAACATCCGCAAGCGCATTCGCAAATCGCCGACCATGCACCTGCGGGACAGCGGAATCACCCATGCGATGCTTGGCATCCAAGGGCGCGACCGGTTGGAGATTCACCCGCGCGTCGGCCAATCATGGGAGAGCTTTTGTGTCGATCAAATCATCCGCCTCACCCGGACGCGGCCGGAGTATTGTTTTACCTTTTCCCTCCAAAGCGGATCGGAAATCGACGTGATTCTCGACCGGCCGGACGGCAGATATGGATTCGAAATCAAGCGCTCGGAGAACAGCCGGCCCACCGACATGGACCGCGAACTTGTGCGCGCGCTTGATTTGAAAGCGCTTTACCAAGTCCGCCGCGGTGCGGGAAATTATGACTTGGGCGGCGGGTTGTTCTCGCTGGGGATTGAAGAATTGGCAGGCGTCTGTGCCGGGATCGTGGGTTATTAGGCGGTGCCCACCGTCTTCCCGCTCCGGATTGCCGGGATGGGATTTTCCCTTGCCAGCGAAAACGCGGGTGGTTAGGGAGACGGTTGCTTTCCGCCCCGGTAGTTCCAACCCTCGTCCTTTCCTCTCATGTTCTCCTCCCTTGCGCGTCTGTTGATGTTTCTTGTTTTCCTGGCCGGCGCGGCGCGTGGGCAGACCCCGTGGATCGGCAGCGAGCGGCGGGGCGATGAGGCGCGGTTTCTCTATGGAAATCAGATCCGGCGTTACGATCTGGCGGCAAAAAGCTGGCTGCCGCTGATTTCCCTGCCGCGCGGCGGGGCCACGGCGATGGCGGCGGACGCGACGGGCGCGGTGGTGGCGTATGGCGCGGCGGTTTATCGCTACGGGACGGGATTTACGGGAGAAACGTCGGTGGGGAAGGTGAGCAGCGCGGCGCAGTCGGTCTTTCTGGATGGGAATCTGGTGATCGTGGTGCATTCGCAATCGCTTTACAGCCGGGTGACGATTTTCGACCGGACGACGGGCGCGCAGCTTTCCACCCGCGAGACCTATGTGGATTCACTGTATGGCGCGAGCCACGCGGCGGGCGGCAACCGGCTCTACGGCCGGACGCAGGGCGTGAGCCCCAGCGATATCGTCACCGCGAGCTATACGGATGCGGGCGTGGTGGGTGGGACGGCGGATAGCACCTACCATGGCACCTATCCCAACGCGGCGCGGACCTGGTGTTTTCCCGACGAGGCCAAGGTGGCGGACAGCTCGGGCACGGTGTACACGGCTCCGGGGTTGAAATACTTCGGGTCCTTCGCCGGGAAGATCGACGACATCTCGTTCAATGGCGATGTGCCGATTGTGCTGCGCGGCGGCGAACTCATCGCTTACAGCGCGAATCTCTTGGAAGCGGGACGGGCGTCGGCGGGCACTTCGACCGGCGCGGCGGTGCAGGTCACGGCGACCGAGGCATTTGTTTTCTCGCCAGGGGTGACGGTCCCGGCGGTGAACATCGTCTCCCTCGCGACCCTCAACGCGCCGCAGCCGCATACCCCGGCCGATCCCAATGGCTTGGCTTTCAGCGTGGACGATGTGTTTTCCGACAAGGACGGCAATCTGCTGATTTTCAGCAAATCCCAACAAAGGCTGTTTCGCTGGTCTCCTGCGGAAAGGAAATATACGGGCAATTTTCCGCTGTTGGGAGTGCCGGATTTCGCGGCCTATTCGAAAGAAACCAACAGCGCGTATTTTTCCTACGACAGCAAGATCGTGCGGAAGATGGACCTTTCGGTCGCTGACCCGAAGGAGGTACCGCTCCTTAATCTACCGTATGCCCCGCTCGGATTTACGATGGCGGGCGGCTTTCCATATGCCGCCTCCGGAAACTACCTCATGACCTTTACCCCGGATGGGGAGCCGATCACGACGACCAGTTTTACCTACTATGGAGGCAGTATCAATATGTGGGACCCTGTGAAACGCCGTATTTATCATTTCCGCGACAGACTCAGCTCCAACCGCCTGCACTACGATACGATCAGCACCTCGGGCTCCATCACGGTTAGGGGGGAAGCTCCCTACCACAACGATTTCGCCGTCACCCCGCCGATCCGCGTCAGCCCGGACGGTGAGAGGGTTGTCATCGGCAGCGGAGTGAGTTTCGAAACGGTTGGCCTCTCGAAGTCGGCGAATCTGGCGAACGGTTTTACGGATGCCCTGTGGAGGGCCGGCGGAGATCTGGTGACGCTGCGTCTGATCAACGGCGTCACCCAGCTTCAGACATGGGAGGGTGCCCGGCTTTTGGCCGGCGCGACGGTGCGGCAGTTCGGCGGGACGCCGGTCCGCTTGATCGACACGGCGCAGGGTCTGACAATGCTGACTTCCGTGGACGGCACGCTGCGGTTTACAATTTTGGACAGCACGTTCAAGCCGGTTTTCATCTCGCCGACGCAGCCGGTGGCTCCCGGTTCGCCCGCGGTGACGGCGCGGACGGTGAACTCCGTGACGCTTGGCTGGCAGGATTTGTCCGACAATGAGGACCATTTCCGCGTGGAATACCGGCAATCCGGCGGCGCTTGGACTGCCGGCGCTACCGTGGCGCAGGATTCCACCAGCGGCACCGTGACCGATCTGCCCGCGGGCACGACGTTCGAGTTCCGCGTGATCGCGGCGAGCGGCTCGCTCGAATCGGCCCCGACCGCCACGGTGAGCGGGAAAACGCTGGCATCGCAGAATGATCCGGCTGGCGAACCTTATAACCTGCGCGTCACCCGGATTTTCAACGACCGCATCACGCTCGAGTGGCAGGACAATGCGGGAAACGAAACGGGTTTCCGCATCTTCCGGTCCACCTCTCCCGGCGGCACGCAAACGCAGTTGGTCGCGCCGGCCAATGCCATGTCGTTCACGAGCGCTTCGCTGGCGGCTTCCACGACGTATTATTTCCGGATTCAGGCGGTGAATGGGGCCACGGCGGGCGATCTGTCGGCGCAAATCAGTGCGAGGACGCTCGGTTCCCTTACCCCGCCTGCCACGCCCGGCTCGCTGACGGTGACCGAAAAACCGCCATCGTCCGTGACGCTTGCCTGGACCGACAACTCGACCAACGAAGACAGCTTCCGCATCGAGCGCTCGCTCCAGTCGACATCCACATGGACCGCGGTCGGCAGCGTCGATTTCAATGTCACCCGCTTCACGGACGACTCCGTGCAGCCGGACACAGCCTATAACTACCGGGTGATGGCCGTGAATTCCGCCGGCGCTTCCAGCTACAGCAGCGCCTCCGTCACGACTCCGAAGCTGGGCGGCGATTTCGCAGGCCAGTCGATCCGCAGCGGGGACGTTTACTATTTCGCCTTCAACGGGCCGGACCGGATCGTGCGCTACGATCTCGCGGCCCGCGCCTGGCTGCCGGCCATTCCGCTCGCGGCACCGGCGACGGCCTTGTGGGTGGATGAATCCAGCATCTTCGTGGCGGAGGACCGCACGCTGTTTCGCTACGCGCGGGATGGCAGCGGCAGGATGGCCGTCGACAATGCGGCCTCCACCATCCGCAGTCTTTTCACGCTCGGGGACGTGCTGGTCTTCGGCTCGGACGGTGACAATCTGGTGACCTTGGATAAGAACTCCGGCGTCGCCCTCGCGAGCATCTCCTATGATAACTCGGGCAGCCAATTCTCCATCGCTCCCGGCTTGAGGCGCGCATTTTTCCGCAGCACCGGTGTCTCGTATTCGGACATCTATTACATGGAAATCGGCGCGGACGGGAAACTGGTCAAAGGCGCGGGCAGACCGCCTCTAAGTCCCTATGATGCCTACGCGTCGCGGACCTTCGTTTTCCCGAATGGCGCGCGCGTGGCCGACGACTCCGGCACCGTCTATGGCACCGAGTCGCTGACCTACACGAACAGCCTCGGTGGCTCGTTCACGGACCTCGATTTCCTCGGCGCGGACATCCCGGTGGTGCTGCGCGGCGACAAGCTGCTTTCCTACACCAACTCGCTGTTGGAGGCCGGCTCCTTCACGCTCGACGCCGCCGGCCTGCGCGTCGCGGTTTCCGGCACGGATGCGGTCGTCTTCACCGCCGATGGCACGAATCCGCAAGGCCTCACGGTGCGCGCCGTCCCGCTCGCCGAGCTGACCGTCCCCGATCCAGGTGCCGCCGTCGATCCGCGCGGCCTGGCCTACACGCCGGACGATGTCTTCATCGACAAGCGCGGCGAGGTCCTGCTTTTCAGCAAATCCCAGCTAAGCCTCTTCCGCTGGTCGCCTGCGGAAGGCCGCTATCTGCCGACCGCGCCGCTGCTGGGCGTGCCGTCATTCGCCGGCTATTCCGCGGAAAACGACAAGGCCTATTTCGCCTATGACAGCCAGGTCGTCCGGGAAATGAACCTGGCCGCGGCCGAGCCGAAAGAGACGCCGCTCTTCAATCTGCCGACCACCCCGCGGGGCTTCACGCTGGCCGGAAAATACCCGTATGTCGCGGCCGGCAGCGGCCTCATGACCTTCACGCCGGCCGGTGAGCCGATCACGAACTCCGGTTTCACTTACTACTACGGCAGCCTCAATGTCTGGGATCCGGTGATGCGGCGCGTCTATCATTTCCGCGACGGCAGCAGTCCGAACGACCTGCATTACGACACGATCAACGCCGCGGGTGCCATCACCGGTGGCGGGGAAACCCCTTACCACGGGGATTTCACCGTCACGCCGCCAATCCGAGTCAGCCCGGACGGGGCGAAAGTGGTCATCGGCAGCGGCGTCGTCTTCAACGCCGCGGATCTGACGAAAACTGCCTCGCTGGCAAATGGCTTCACCGACGCGCAGTGGTTCGGCGGCTCGCTGGTGACCGCGCGGACGATCAACGGCCTGACGCAGTTGCAGACATGGATTGGTCCGCAATTCCTCGCCGGGCCGGTGGTCAGGCAATTCAGCGGGACGCCGGTCCGGCTGCTCGCGCTCGACGCCTCGCGGCTGCTGCTCATCTCGCTGGTTGAGGGCGTGCCGCGTTTCACGATTCTGAATCCGGCGCTGGAAGCCACCTACATTTCCCCCACGAAACCGGTCGCTCCGTCCGCGCTGGCGGTGACCACGCGCGGGACGGCAACCGTGGCGCTCGCGTGGGCGGACAACTCGGACAACGAGGCAGGATTCCGCATCGACTACCGCGCCCCCGGCGGCGATTGGCAGACCGGAGCCACGACCGGCACGGACGCGACTGCGGCGACAGTGACGGGCCTTACCCTCGGCACGAGCTACGAATTCCGCGTGCTGGCGACGCTGGAAGACCTCGTTTCGACCGCTTCCGCCAGCGTGACGGCGAAAACCCTGAGCAGTCCGGACGAACCGATCGGCGAGCCTTACGTACTCCGGATCACCCGGATTTTCGCGAAATCCATCACGCTGGAATGGCAGGACAATGCCAGCAACGAATCCGGATTCCGGATCGATTACGCAAGCACTCCGGGCGGACCGACCAAAAGCCAGAACGCTCCGGCGGGCAGCACGGCCATCCAGATTTCCGGCCTGGCGGCGAACACCACGTACTATTTCCGCATCCAGGCGCTGAATGGCGCGATCGCCGGCGATCTCTCCGCGCAAATCTCCGGCACCACCCGCGGATCCGATTCGACTCCATCCGCGCCATCATCCCTGAAGGTGACGGACAGCGCCGCCGGATTTGTGAAACTGGCGTGGACCGACAATTCCGCGAACGAGGAAACCTTCCGCGTCGAGCGGTCCGCATCCGGCACCGGCTGGATTTCCTTGGGCAACCCGGCCTACAACACGACCGCCTTCACCGACACCACCGTCTCGCCCGGCACCGCCTATTCCTACCGGGTGGCTGCGGTGAATGCGTCCGGCGTTTCCGGCTACTCGACCGCCAGCGTCACCACGCCCAAGCTGGGCGGCGATTTCGCAGGCCAATCGATCCGCTCGGGCGATGTCTATTACTTCGCATTCAACGGGCCGAACCGGATCGAGCGCTACGACCTGGCGGCCCGCGCTTGGCTGTCGGCCATCCCGCTGGAGGCCGCGGCCAGCGCGCTGTGGGCGGACGAATCCGGGATTTTCGTGGCCGAACAGCGCGCGCTGATCCGTTTCGCTCTGGATGGCAGCGGCCGCGCGCCGATTGGCAACGGAGAGTCCGTCATCCTCAGCATTTTCACGCTCGGCGACGTGTTGGTTTTCGGGATTTCCGGTGACGCCTACTCGTCTCTCAACAAGACGACCGGCTTCGCCCTCGCGAACTTCACCTTCCGCTACGGCGGCTCCGGCTACTCGGTGGCTCCGGGGCTGAACCGCGCGTTTTTCCGCAGCACCGGCATTTCGCCCTCGGACATCCAGTACATGGAAATCGGCACGGACGGGAAATTGGTGAAAGGCACCGACAGCCCCTACCACGGCTCGTATCCCGGAGCATCGAAGACCTTCGTTTTCCCAAATGGCGCGCGCGTCGTGGACGACTCCGGCACCGTTTACTCGACCGATTCGCTGTCTTACACCAACAGCCTCGGCCTGCCCTTTTCCGATCTCGCATTCTACGGCGCGGACATCCCGATCATCTTGCGCGGCAACAAGTTGCAGGCCTACACCAACACGCTCTTGGAAGAGGGCAGCTTCACGCTCGACGCCGCCGGCCTGCGGATCGCCGTGGCCGGCAGCGACGCGCTGGTCTTCACTGCGGCCGGCACAAACCCCCGCGGACTCACGGTCCGCGCGGTGCCGATCGCGCAATTTTCCGGCGTCAACCCGGGCCAGGAAATCGAACCGGGCGGTCTGGCCTACACGCCGGAGGAAATTTTCGCCGATCACGATGGCGGCCTGCTGATGTTCAGCAAGGCGAACCTGAGCCTGTTCCGCTGGTCGCCCGTGGCCCGCGATTACACGGCCTCCATCCCCTTGCTCGGCTCGCCCAAATTCGCGGCCTACTCCTCGAAATCGAACCGCGCCTATTTCGCCTACGACACCCATTTGGTGCGGGAAATGGACCTGAACGCGGCAGCGCCGGCGGAGAAACCATTATTCAACCTGCCCCAAGAACCCACCGGGCTGGCGACCGCCGGGGAATTCATTTTCGCTGCGGATCCCTCCGGCGCATGGAGTTCGCACTACATTTACAGCCCGGCGGGAGAGCAGCTCCAGGCTGTGGAATGGAACTATTATTCCCGCGTCTGGGAATGGGAGCCGGTGAAGCGCCGCATGTATTTCTTCCGCGACGATACCAGCCCGAACGACCTTCACTACGAGACGATCGATGCCGCCGGAACGATCACGGACAAGGGCGAAACGCCTTATCATGGCGACTTCAGCGTGGTCCCGCCAATCCGCGCGAGCCTCGACGGCGGCAAGGTCGCCATCGGCAGCGGCGTGGTTTTCGAGACCGCGGGATTGACCCGGCTGACCACGCTGCCAAACGGCTTCGTCGATGCGCTGTGGCGGCCCGCCGAGCTGCTCACCCTGCGTGCCTCCGGTACGCAATCGCAGGTCCAGCGATGGAATGGCAGCACCTTCGCGGCTGCCGGCACGCTGCCGATTTTCGAGGGCACGCCGCTGCGGATGTTGGCGCTGGCATCCGGGCAGCCCGTCGTGATCACCCAAGTCGTTGGCGCGCCGCGCATTTACCTCCTCAACGAGGACCTGTCCGTCGCCTTCGTTTACAACTCCGAGCCGCGCGTCCCGGCTGCCGCTGAGGACGAATCGTTCGCTTGGTCGCCCCAGTTCCTCTGGGAAACCCTCGGCACGGGCACGATCAGGATTTCCGCGACCGTTCTCCCAAGTTGGCTGACATTCGCCAATGGCGCCTTCTCCGGCACGCCGCTTGAGGGGGATGGCGGCGACCAGGTGACCCGATCCAAGTCCCACCGCCTCGTCGTCCGCGGCACGAATTCCGCGGGCTTGTCCGAAACCAAGGAAATCGCCATCCCGGTCGCCTGGCGGAACGACGCCCCCGTCTGGACCGCCGCCCCCGCGCCGGTGCTCGCCAATGATCGCGGCGATCCTTCGCAGGTCGATCTTTTCGGCCTGTTTTACGATCCCGACGGCCGCGACGTCCACCGCATGGAAATCACCGGCGCATCGAATCCAGCGATTTTTTCGAAAATGAAAATCTCACCCGACGGCATTCTAGAAATCACCTACGCCCCGTACGTCAGCGGCACTTCCACCGTCACCGCCGTCGTCACCGACGCCTCGGACGCGTCCGCCGTCACCACGTTCCAGGTAACTCTGCCGGAATTGCCGGCCCCTGTGGCCACGGTCGATCCGGCGATCGTTTTCAACCGCGCCACCGGGCTCTACGACCAGAAAGTCACGGTGAAAAACGTCGCCGCCCGCGCCATCGCCGGGTTCGACCTTGCCGTCTCCGGCCTCGGCTCGGGCGTGAGCTTTTACAACGCCACCACCAAAACGACCGGCGGCGGCGTGCTTTCCTACAAGCCGGCGATGGCTGCCGGGAATTCGGTCACGGTGACGCTGAATTATTATGACCCGAAGCGGGGGATCATCCCGCAGCCGAAAGTCACCGCCAGCGTGGGCAAGGCCATCCCCGGCTCTGTCGATTTCGGCGGGCCGGTAACCTTGGGCGGCTCGGTAATTCCCGGTGGCGGCTCGACCGGCGGCACCGGCACGATCGGTTCCGGGTCCGTGTCCGTGGTGCTCGCCCCCGGAGCCACGCCACAGGAGGTCGCGGATTGGCTCGCCGGCCTCGGAAATGGCACGCGCTTGGTGACACCCCAGCCGTTTACCATCCGGGATTTCCAAATGGCGGCCGGGCAGGCACCCGTTTTGAATTTCAACGCCGATCTCGGACAAAGCTACCGGATTCAGTATTCCGACGACACGGCGCATTGGAAAACCAGCCCGCAGATCATTCCCGGGATCGGCGGCGTCATTTCCTGGACCGACTCCGGCCCGCCGCTCACCGACAGCCCGCCGTCCAGCGCCAGTTCCCGCTTCTATCGGATCGAGCGGCTCGGAAACTAACTCCCTTCCAACCGTGAAATCCATGTCGCCCCTCCGTTGCCCCCTCGCCCTCCTCGCCACCACCGCCGCCGTCCTGGCGGGCGATGCCAAATCGCCCGTAGCCACCGCGAATGGCGGGAACTGGGAGTTCAGCATTTCCGCCGGCCTGGGCTACCGGCAGGCCGGCACGCTCGGCTTCCGCGGTGGCTCGCGCGCCGGGGGACTCGTCCTTCCGTCGTTTGTCGGGAATAACAGCCGGTTCGTCCCCTCCATCGGCGATGCCGGGAAAATCGGCGACCGCGGCTATGACGACGGCTACGTCCGCCGCGATCTCGGCACCGCTGGCGACGGCCTCACCACGAACTGGGGCTACCAAAACTCCAGCCAGGCCGGCGCGGATGAAATCGCCTTCCACGCCACCGGCTTCCAAAGCATTCGCAGCGGTTCGCAATCGCTCGGTTCCACCTTCACCGATGAGGACGACCAGCGCGGCATTGCCCCGATTCTCGGTTTCGACGCGAAAATGAAGGACGCCATCCATGGCTTCCAGCCCGGCTTTAGCGCCACTCTCTCGTGGATGCCCGTCCGCATGGACCATGGCTGGAGCGATTTCCAATCCACCCAGCGCCGCGACGATTTCCGTCTCGACTATACGGACCGCTACAATCTCGGCGGCGTCGGCGCGTTCCTGCCCGGCGCGCCGTATTCCGGCTCCGCCACCGCGCCCGGATTTGTCCTCGAGAACATCCCGGACTCGCGGATGATCGACCCCGTCCTCATCGGCTCGGGCGGCGCCACCATTTCGAACCGCGTCTCCACCCGCTTCCGCGCCGACCACACCACGCTTTCCTTCGGCCCGACCGTGGAGCGGGAAATCTCCAAGACTTGGAGCCTCCAGGCCGGCGCCGGCCTTTCGCTGCATTGGCTGAGCTGGTCCGCCAGGCAGCGGGAAACCCTCACCGTCCGCAAGAAATCCGGCGCCACCCGCACCCGGGACTGGAGCGATTCCGCCTCAGGCGACCGCATCCTGCCCGGCATGTATTTGCAAATCGGCAGCGAATGGAAGCCCGCCGGCCACGCCTGGTCCGTCCGCTCGTTCCTGCGCGGGGATCTCGGGAAATCCGCCGATTTGGGCGTCGGCCCGAGCGAATACACCTACGAAACGGACGGCTACACCGCTGCCGTCATGCTCGCGCTGCCCCTCTGACCGTGGCGGCGGATTGCATCCGCCAAGCCCCCGGCATCCATTATCCGGCAAATTCTTCCGTGCATGACTGGGGAAATCCAAGTTTCACCCACCCCACGAAATGGAGGAAATCTTTCCGATATCCCGTGAGGGATGAAAGCCATTAGCCGGTGGTTGAGCGAAGCGACACCACCGGAAATCAACGTGAAATAATCCGCATCCCGTGAGGGATGCCAGCCTCCATTATCCTTCGCGGCGACCGGTGATCGCCGCCACGGCTTCATCCCGCCTGGGACGTTTCGCCGCGGGGCGCGCTGGTTTCGCAGACCGCGCCGCGGGCTAGGATTTCGCCGCGCGGCAGGTCGAAGTCCTTGAGCGTGAGGCCGGCGTTCATGGTCATGCGGAGCGAGGCGCAGGGCACGAGGGGAAATGGCGCCAGCACGACGAAGCGAATGCCGCCCTGCTCCACCGTCTGCCGCAGCCGCCACCAAGCCGAGGCCGGCAGGGTTTCCAGCTCGCGGCGGGGCAGGCCGGTGGCGTCCAGCAGGATGAAGGGGACATTGCCGTCGCGCACCAGCAGGTCCGCGGATTTGAGCGATTCCATGGCGGTGCGGCAGCGCACCCACAGCAGCTTCGAGCACGCCGCGCCGGAGAAGGACGCCGGGTCGAAGGAATCCGAGCCGTCCACCAGCACCAGCTCCGGGTGCGGCGCGATTTCCGTCGGATCGCCCAGCAGCCCGGCGATCACCAGGGAAATCCCGGAAGCCGCCCCCGCCGGGACGATTTCCGAAATCGCGCCGAGTGGAAATGTGGCCGCTTCGAAGGGCCGCAAAACGGCCCGCGCTGGCTCCGGTTCCTGCCGCATGCCGTGCGCCTGCGGGAATTTCTCCCGCAGTTGTTTGCGCAACAGTTCCACCGCAGCCGAGGCCATGGGCGGACGCTAGCCGCCGCTTTTCCGGTGTTCAAGCGAACAAATCAGCCGCTCACACTTTCACCAGCGCCTTGCCCATCTTATCCCCGCCGAAGAGGTCGATGAAGGCACCCGGCGCGTTTTCCAGGCCCTCCGTGACCGTCTCCTCCCACTGGATTTTCCCGGAGGAAATCCAGCCGCCCATCACCTTCTGGAATTCCTCCTGCTGGTCCGCGTGGTCGCGGACGATGAAGCCTTCCATGCGGATGCGCTTGCCGATGATTTTGAAGAGATTCGCCGGCCCCGGCTGCGGCTTCTCGTCGTTGTAGCCGGAAATCATGCCGCAGCAGACGATCCGGCCAAAATCGCTCATGTTGTCGATCGCGCCCTCCAGATGGTCGCCGCCGACGTTGTCAAAATAGAAATCGATGCCCTCCGGGAACAACTCCGCGAGCTTGGCGGAAACGTCGTCCACATCGTGATAATTGAATGCGCCATCGATGCCGGCCTTGTCCTTGAGCCAGGCGATCTTGTCCGCCGAGCCGGCGCTGCCGACGACGCGGCAGCCCATGATTTTCGCAATCTGGCAGACCACCGAGCCGACCGCGCCCGATGCCGCGGAAACGAACACCTGGCTGCCTTCCTTGAGCTCGCCGATTTTCGTAACTCCCACCCAAGCCGTCATCCCGGTCATCCCCAGAATGCTCAAGAAACTCCGGGCTTCCGTTGCCTTGGGTTCGATCTTCTCGACGCCTTTGCCGTCGGATTTCCAGTATTCCCGCCAGCCCATGTTGCCGAGCACGAGGTCGTCCTTCTTGAAATCCGGGTGCTTCGATTCCACCACGCGGCCGACGCAGCCGCCCTCCATCGCCTCGCCCAGCCCGAACGGCTTCACATAGGATTTCCCCTCTTTCATCCGGCCGCGCATGTAGGGATCCACGGAAATCCACTCGTTGAGGACGAGGATTTCGCCGTTGCCCGGCTGCGGCACATCCACCTCCGCGAGTTGGAAATTCTCCGGCTTCGGCACACCCTGCGGTCGGGACTTCAAATGGATTTCGCGGCTTTTCATGGTCCGCAGACCTGAGCCGGGATCGCGGCAAGCGCAAACCGGAACCCCGGAATCCGGGCACAATGGAGCCGGCCGGGCGAACGAGGGGCGCTGGGGGGAAGCGCCGCCTGCCGCACCGGCCGGCCGATTTTGGGGGGAGATTGAAAGTTACTTTTCCGCGTAGTTCACTTGCATGGCGTTCACCGAGATGGAGCGCTTTACGGAGAAGGTGATGGGATCGGCCAGCAGCTCGGTGCCATAGACCGTGGTGCTCATGAGGGCGACGGTGTAGGTGCCGTCCTTGGTGATTTTGGAATCGAGCTCGGTGGCCTCCATTTTGAGGCTGTTGATGGTATCCCGATCCATCGGGTAGGCCTTGACCAGGGTGCCGGTTCCGCTGATGCCGGTGCCGGAGTAGAGCATGAAGGCGGTGTCGCTGCGCGGGTAGAGGTCGTTCAGGTCGAGCTGCACCGTGGGAAGCAGCGTGCGATAGAGGGCGCCCGGCGTGAGGCCGCTGATTTTTCCGTAGGCTACCGGCCAGACCTGGACCCGTGCGGAGGCGATCTGCGTCTGGCTGAACGAGCCGTCCGAGAGCGCGTGGACGACGAAGAACTCCTCGCCCATCGCCTTGGTCGGGTCGGCGGCCTTGAGCGAGGACGCGTTGAAATTGTATGGCGTAAGACCGTTGTTGGAAATCACGGTGGATGCGCTGGGCACATTGGCCATGACTTTCACCGGGTCCAGAGTCGTGGAGCCTGCCGGGTAATTCTGGATGTGCTGTTCCGCGATGACCTTGGTCGCGGCTTCCGGCAGCCCGGTTCCTGAAAGCAGGTCGGAGAGGGTGATTTGCACGGAGAACGGCTTGTCCACCCGGGTCCGGGTAGCACCGGTGTAGGAGTCGCCGGTGATGATCTTGATGTCGGCCTTGGGCAGGTAGGCTCCGACGAGCTTTTGGTCGAGCAGGTAATCCTTGGCGTTGTTTTTATCGACGGTCCAAAGCTGGAACAGGGTGCCGCCGTCCTCCATCAGCAGTGCGGCGGGCGAGACGCCATCGCTGGCGACGGGCATGTCCCAGACCACACCTGTTCCCTGCTGGTTCTGGCGGACGAAATTGAGGTATCCGCTGGAGTCCGCCAGGGCGGAGATGGTGGTCAGGGCAAGAAACAGGCAGGTGGTTTTCATTGTTGGGTGAGGCTGGTGATGGAATCGGATTTGGCGATGCGGACGGAAATGGGGCCGTAGCGATGGACGGCGACGACGATCTTGTCCTGCTTGGCCCAGAACTCGACGCGCTCGGCCGGGAGCGGCTCATTGCCGGCGGCTTGGTCGAAACTGACTTCGTTGGTCGTGATCCAGGAGCGGTTTTGCGTCAGGAATTCCGTCCAGGCGAGCAGCCGGCCGACGGGCTTGACATCAACGCGGGATCTCAAGGCTTCCGGCAGGAAAATCACCGCGGACTTGGGAACCAGCGTCCAGTTTTTCCCGTCATGCAGGATGGTTGACTGGGCGATGATGGACTGGTTTTCCGGGCGTTGCACCTTGAGGCCCTGCGGAGCGGCCGGCGCGGTGGCGGCCTGCGCCATGGGCGAGGTTTGTTGCAGTTTTGCCAAGGCTTGCGGCGTGATGC
>JBBSUD010000015.1:0-54043 GCA_038235225.1 Verrucomicrobiales bacterium | reverse complement strand
GCCGGATTGGGGGCGGCTGTCGATGGGGCGGGTCTTCACCGCACGGGTTTTCAGAAAACAGGTGTTGGAATATAAGGGTTCCAGCGTCTAACATGAGAAAAAACCGGCGTTTTTCGGAACTAACAGCGAAAGTCGGGTTAGCTCTTCAGGATTGAAAACCCGGCTACGCCATCTCGGCCACCGACCATAGTCCGACGATTCGCCCCGAAGTGGGGGGCTACCCTTTACCGCCCCGCGGCCAAATGCGACCCATTTACCATTGCCGTCGCGCTCACGGCAGGATGATGGCTTTTGCGGGAATCGGCGCAATGCCGCAGAGGCCTGGCTCCAAATCGTCCTTGGCAGGCGGGGCGGGATGGGGATGCTCCGCGAGCTTTCCCAAAGCCGATGGCTCCGAACGATTCCCTCTCAGAAAACGCGCCGAAGCGGGTGCGCGGCGGGGCGGCGTTCGTGGCGGCGGGGATTTTCCTGAGCCGGATCATGGGCTTGGTGCGGGTGCGGCTGTTCGGCCATTTCTTCGGAACCACCTGGCAGGCGGACGCTTTCAATGCGGCGGTGAAAATCCCGAATTTGCTGCAAAACCTGTTTGGCGAGGGGGTTTTATCGGCCTCGTTCATCCCGGTTTACGCGCGGCTGCTGGGGGAGAAAAACCATGTGGAGGCGGACCGGGTGGCGGGGGTGATCGCGAGTTTGCTGGCGATCGTGACCTCGCTGCTGGCGCTGGCGGGGGTGTTTCTGGCACCGTATATGATCGCGCTGATCGCGCCGGGCTTCGAGGGGGAGACGCGGGAGCTGACGATCCGGTGCGTGCGGATTTTGTTTCCGGGAGTGGCGCTTTTGGTGATGTCCGCATGGTGCCTGGGGGTGCTTAACAGCCACCGGAAATTCTTCCTGTCCTACGTGGCGCCGGTGGTTTGGAACTTGGCGATCATCGCGGCATTGCTGGCATTCGGCGGGCGTCAATCGCTGGATCGGCTGGCGGAAACGGCAGCGTGGGGGCTGGTGGCGGGGAGTTTCCTGCAGTTCGCGGTGCAGTTGCCGACGGTGCTGAAGCTGGCGCGGAATTTGAAATTCCGGCCGGAAATCTCATCGCGGAACGTGCGCTCGGTGCTGGCGAGCTTCAGCTCGGTGGTGGTGGCGCGCGGGGTGGTGCAGGTGAGCGCTTACATCGACAACGTGCTGGCGAGCCTGATTTCCAAAGGCGCGGTGTCGGTGCTGACCTACGCGCAGACGATTTACCTGCTGCCGGTGAGCCTTTTCGGTATGTCGGTCTCCGCGGCGAGTTTGGCGGAATTTTCCCGAGAGCGCGGGGAATCGGCGGGAGCTGCGGACGCGGACGAGAAGGTGCGGATGCATCTGAACCGCGGGCTGCGGCAGATCGCGTTCTTCATCGTGCCCTCGACGGCGGCGCTAGTTTTCCTAGGGGACGTGGCGGCGGCGGCGATTTTCCAGACCGGGAAATTCACGGCGACGGACGCGCGCCATGTGTGGTTCACACTGGCGGGAAGCGGCGTGGGAATGCTGGCCTCGACGCTGGGGAGGCTCTATTCCTCAACGTTCTACGCACTGAGGGACACGCGGACGCCGCTGCGATTCGCGATGGTGCGGGTGGCGCTGACGAGCGTGCTCGGATACATCGGCGGGATTCATGTGCCCGGTTGGCTGGGCGTGGACGATTCGTGGGGAACCGTCGGACTGACGGCGACAGCGGGCGTGGCGGGCTGGGTGGAATTCGCACTGCTGCGGCGGGCGCTGAACGGGCGGATCGGCATCACCGGGATCGATTCTGGATTTCTCGCACGGCTGTGGCTGCCCGCGCTGGCGGCGGCGGGTGGCGGCTGGGCGATGAAATGGGTCGCGGGAAGGATGGGGCTGGAAATCCATCCGGTGCTGATGGCGATCTTCGTGTTCGCGGACTTCGGAGTGATCTATCTGCTAGGGACGCTGGCGGCCGGCGTGCCGCAGGCGCAAGCCTTGGTGGAAACGGCGATGCGGCGGCTGAGGCGATAAACCGCGGATCTGGATTTCAGAAAACGCGCATGGTCGCGAACTCACGCGAATGAAGTCAGGGATCGGTGGAATGGCGATTCGTTGGGAATAATTGCCCGGAATTGCCTCCCGTTCGTTCGATCCGGGAGATTCGTGGTGCCTATCCCGATTCCCATGAAATCCACGCCGTCCGGCGCACGATTTCACCTTAGCATAGGCGGATCATGTCCTTGACGAACTGGCTCCAGAGGAAGAGCAGGCCGCGCCTGGAGTAGCGGAAATGGCCGTCGCCGGTCAGTTCGATGATGCCGGAGGCGAGGTTGTGTTTCACTTGGGCGCGCATTTCCGCCTCGAGCTCGTCTTCAAGGCCATCGGGATCGGGGACGCGCAGGCTGTCGCCGACGATGCCCATGCGGCGGAGGTAGCGTTGGTGGTCTTTGAGGATCTGGTGGAAGCAACTCCGCTCGCACGGCACGTGATTCCAACTGACACCAGGCGGGCAGCTCAAGGTCGGCGCGAAAGGAAAATTCGTGGTGCGCCAGGTGTTTCCCTCGTCATCCCGGGAGGTGATGGAAATGAAGGCGAATGCGACGGCGCTCTGTTCGCAAAGGCACACCGTGGCGACGGCGCGTTCCTCGGGGTGCCAGAATAGCCGGAAGAACTGGCGCATTCCGGCCCATTCCCAGCCGCAATCGGAAACGTGTTCGAAGCCTTCTTCCTCCATGGCCGCGGCCGCTTCCGGGGCGTTCGGGAAGAAGGAGGAGTTCGGGATTTCCCTCTTGGCGAGGCGGTTCTCAAGCGGCAGCCGCATGTGCCGGATGCGTCCGAGCAACTCGATCCAAGGGAGGAAAAACCACAGGGCCGCGCCAGCTACCGCGCCCCAGACGCTGCCGGTCACGAAATAGAACAGGCTGCCGGTTGCTCCCAGAATCGCCAGCGCGCCGAGCTTCCGGGCCAACCGGGTGCGGGCGGAGCGCAGGGCCACCGCGAGAACCGCGAGGCCGATGACTATGAGAATTTCGCGCATGTGGAGCTGTTTCCGGGGAGAGCCGGCGGAACGCGCCGGTCGTTACGTTTCAATCGGAAACGGGTTCCGCGCAAGGGTACGATTTTCCCCTATTGTCATACCCATGACTGGGCGAGCAGATCGCGCAGCCTCACCGGATCGGTGGCGGAGGTCTTGGCCACGAATCCGCGGGCGTGGGCGAAATGGACATCGGCGCAATCGCCGATGCGGGTGAAATCCAGGCCCGGATGATCGTTGTGCCGGGAGAGACCGAAGCCCGGTCCGCGGCGGTCCGGATAAACGAGCGCCGCGACGCCGGCAGCATCGGGATGGGTTTCCACGAAGCGCGCCAAGCCGGCCGATGGCTCGTCGGGGAGCGGATCGGTGCGCGGCAGGAAGAGCGCCTTAAACGATCCGCGCGGAGTCTCGATTTCCCAAAACTCCCCCACCCCGGCGATGTAGTCGAGGCGGGCGCGAAGGGTGCGGAGGTATTCGAGCAAATCCATGCCGATCCAGCGCATTGCCTGCCACAACGCCTCATGCGGGTGCAGTTCCGCGACTCCGGAAAATCGCCGCAGCATCGTCACATCGATGGGCGAGTTCAGCTTGAAAAGCGTCTCGCGGTCCACGCCGAGCCACCGCGCGGTCTCGACCGGTCCCCGCGTGTCGAACCATTCCGCCGGCTCCAGCCAATCGCAGAATTTCCTCGCATCCTCATAAACGCCAAGATGTTGCAGCACCAGGCTCAGCGAGCAGGTCGGCGGATGGTCCTTGGGAAATTGGTGGTGATCGAAATTCCCCCGCTCCGGCGCGTGCTCGTGGCCGACGTCCACCACCGCCACGGACGGGTCCGCCAAATCCGCCGCAACCGGCTCGCGGCGGACGATCGGGGCCTGATTTTCCGCGAGCAGCAGGCAGCACGCGAGGAACTCGTCCTTATGCGAGCCGCCGGGGTGGGTGAGGATTCGGGTATATTTCATAGGGAAGTCTCGGAGGGGCAGGGTAAGGGGTGGTTGCGGCATGGGAAGCGTTTAGACAAATCCGGACTTTTCCCGACATCCGCCGGTCAGGTGCGGCTCCGGCTCGAATCCCCAAATTCACCGGCCGAAAATTGTCCGTCCCGGGCCTCCGCTCGTCTTGGGGGCAGGCAATCCTGTCGGCGCCGTCACCAGCGGGATCCTGGCGGAGAATGTCACCACTTCCGCAGGCAAGGAGGGCGATTTCTCATCTTATCCATAACTTCGAGGGAAATGAATGTCGCCGCGGGTGAGTCATTGCGACGACGCGCCGGTAAAATTGGCCGCGCAGCCTCGGGCTTTCACACTCCCGCGAGTCTTGTTCTGGGAAAAGAAGTGCTTTGCTCAGGACTCGGGGCCGCGCTGGCGGAGTAGAATCGCTGGCAACGTGGCGACCTTAATTTCGAATCCAAACGCACCAGCCGGGCTCGGCCGCCGAAGCGCGACACAGTGGCTTTTTGATAACGATTTGCCCGCGCGCGGACCCGCTGTCGTCGGCCGCCAACGCGCCAGGGGAAAGTTATCACATTTCAGGGCGTGCTGCCGTTCCGCCACAAGCAAGCGGGCGGATTTCCCGGAACCGCGATTCCCGCAGATTCGTCTACACGACAGCCAGAAGTTGAGTTGTGCTGCCCCTTTTTCCCCGCATGCGGTCGCGGTTCATTCCGATTCACGTTACCACCCGAGCAGCCTTGTCACCGCCGTCCGCAGCGCCGTTTCCAGCACCGCCGCCTCGCCGTGCGTCAGCGGGATCGCCACTTTCCGCAGCGTCTTATCCGCCGTTTCCTGCCGCGTGACCGATGCCAGATAAGGCGCGCGGCCCGGCTCGTCCCGCCGCACCAGCTCGAAGGTGCTCGTGGCCCGCTCCGATTTGTGAAACAGCTTCGCCGCCAGCTCCCGCCCCTGTAAAACCGCCAGCGCCGAGCCGATGTCCGACAGCGCCCATTTCATGGTGATTTTGTTTTCCCAATCGAACTGCCGGTCGCCCGACTGATTCGCCGCATCCAGAAACAGCGCCCCCTTCGCCCGGTTCAGCCCGAACCGCACGACTCCGCCGCTGCCACGGGGGGTTGGCTTGTAGATCGCATATTCGGGGGTGCGACCCGCGGCGGAGCCTGCGTTTCGGTCGGGGGAAATCTCGGGGGAGGGTTCGGAATCGTTCATGACGGCCGCTTGGGTTGCTATGCATCTGAACAGTGATCCGCGCTTCGGCAAGAACGAAGTTCGATGTCCCTGAAAAGCCTGCCCGCCGGACTGCGCACCCACGCGGCTTTTGTGGGATTCGAGCGCCGTGGAAACTGGCGGATGCACCTCGTCATTCAGGTCGATGGTTCCGCCATTTATCAGCCCACCCACACGCGTGGTATCGGAAGACCCGCGATTCGAAACGCGCTGGGGAATCGCTTGCCCGGTGCCTCGTGAGAAATTCGAATTGGCAAGGCATTGGCGCTTGGGTCGGAAACCGCCATCCCGCTACCATCGTCGCTCGCCCATGCCATTGCCGAACCTCAGTGAAAAACTCCTCGCGTCCGTATCGCGGGATTTTTTCCGGCCGCTCACCCGGCCAACGGCAGCCATCTACGTCGATTGCGCGGAGCGGCTGGCGGAAGTCGCCGGCGAGGCGGGACGGATTCCCCATACCGAAGCGATCGCGCTGATCCGAGAAATCCTCGCGTCCCACCCGGACATTGTGCTGGACGATGACGAAGGCGCGTCGTTCCGCGATGCCCGCCAGCGCGCCGGCCAATTTTTTAACCGCCTCTGCGATTCCGCCTGGCTGGAAGACCAGCAGCTTGGCCTGCACGAACGTTGGGCGCTCGTTTCCCCCGGCCTACGTCCCCTTCTCCGCCTCCTCCGCGAACTGGCCGAGGACGAAATCGCCGAGCTGAAAACCTTCGCCGACACCGTCCGCGGCGTCTGCGAAACTCTCGAACGCCCGAACATCCTCGACCCCCGCCTCCAAGAACCGGACGAAATCCGCGGCACCGTCACCGATGTCAACGCCCGCCTCGAAAGTGCGATCATCCAGCTCCACGGCGTGGAAAAACTCATCTCGCTCTTCGACCGCCGCCAGCGCCTCAGCGACTCGCCAGCGGAAACCCTGCGGCTGCTCTACGCCGAGTTCGGCGCGGGTCAGCACATGGTTTGCTACGACGCCCTCCGCAGAAACGGCCTCCTCCCGCGCCTCCAAGTCCTCCGCTCCCAAGTCGCCGACCGCCGCGACGATCCGCTCGTAAAAGAACGCCTCGCCGAAGGTTTGGCCGCCCATTATTCGTGGGACGAAAGCGAGTCTTACCACCGTGCCGATAAAGCGCTCCGCGACCTCGAACACCGCCTCGCCGCAATCCGCCATGTGGCCGATGCCATCGACGCGCGGATGGCGTCGTTCAACCAGCTTTCCCAACAACGCTATCGTTACCAAACCGAACTTCGCGGCCGCCGCCCGGAAATCGTCAAAGCCTACTGCGACGCCGTCAACGCTGCCCACACAGGTACCCGCCTCGCCAGCTTGCGCGATGAGAAACCCGACTTCGCGCCGCTCGTGCCGGAGGTGAAATGTTTCTATGGCAGCGAATCGCTCGCCCGCGCCCGCCGCCTCAAAGCCCCGGCCGATCTCACGTTTTCCAGCGATTCCCGCCGCGAGGAAAACGCCGGCGACACGCTCGCCGCCCTCCGCGAGCGCCAGCGCCTCGCCCTCACTCCCCAACGCGCCGCCCGCCTCGTCGCCCGCCTCCTGCCGGGGAAATCCAAAGCCATTTCCACCGCCGACTTCACCGCCACCGATCTCGACGAGATGCTCGATCTCCTCGCCATCGCCGCCTACGAGCACGCCGTCACCGCCGATGGCAAACGCGTCAAATGGACCATCACCGGCCCCGGAAAATCCGAAGGCCTCGACCCCGAAACCATCCCCACCGACCCGCATGCCGGATGGAATGTGGAGCGATTTGAGATTCAAACGATCTGATAGTAGGATTGGCGGCGGCGGCGGATGATACGCGACTTCATCTGCTGAAAACGCCCCCTGGCTCACCTCTCCAGCAGCCGGATCAGAGTGCCGTCTCCATCCGTGTGGAAATGAGAAAGGAACTTCGCTTGCATCGCCAGGACTTTTTCTCCGTCACTACAGCCGCAGTAATGAAGCACCGGCGCCCGGAGCATTTCCATGACCTGCGCGTTGTGACAGAGATACTTCACCTCAGGGTTTGTCAAAAGCTTGGTCGACAGGTCGGTATCTAGCAGTAGCCGGTTCCATGCGTGCTGATCATGGATCCTGCCACGGGATGAACCGTCCGCTTCGATTTTTTCCCATTGCTCCATCACTTCATGGAAATACTCCGCTTTCACCACGAAGATTCCTGCATTCACCCCAGAGCAAGTCAGGTTCACTATTTCGTGTTCCGTAAGAAGAGCGCTGAACTGCGAGTGTTGGATACCTAAGGCCGGCTCCGTCGCATAGCGAATGATCTCCGGCCCCGTGAACCATGAATCCACGTTCGTGCTCACGATAAAATCCGTATCCAGAAACAGCACCCAGTCATAATCCTCCACGGATAATAACCCCCGGACCTTGTACTTGAGCTGGCAGCAAGCGGTGATTGTCGTCGGAGCGTCGATCCGGATCTCCTCCACATTCGGATGGGGGTGATCAAAAATCTCAGTATCCCCATTGTGGATGACTTTGATGTCCCCCGTGAAACCACAGCGCTTGAGGCTGGCTACCATCATCCGCGCCTGCTGCCGATAAAATTTCACCTCGTTCAAATCCAGTGCCAGCGTATAACAAAGGACCTTCGGGCGCGGGAATGGCAGGGCGGGTTCTCCCTTCGGCGGATTGATGCACGATGGCATATTCCAGTTGAGGTCGATCAATTTTTCCCTGACGTCGTAAAAATCGAAAATCCGCAATTTGCTGATTTCAATGTAAAGGATATCGATCGGCACTTTCGGAATGCGGTGGTGTTCCAGAATGTAGCTTGCCAACCTCCGAGAAACCAAATAGCCGGCGGTGCAGCAATTGGTATAGCTCAGCTTGTTGAACCATTCTCCCTCCTCCTCGACCGCATACTCCAAGGACATGAAGTTCTTCAACCCGTGCAACTGGATGTGATCGGCTCCCGCAGGGAGATGGTCCCATAGGTTCCCAAGTGTCAGCCCCGGTGCGTTTGCCAACACGAAATCGTCTTCCAGAACCAGTCCGTAATCGAGGCCGTAGTCCACAATCCTTTCCAGAACTCCGATGTGGGAATGGTAGCAGCCGAATGCGCCAACCGGCATCCCCGCCGGGTCTTCCCCGCGCACCAAGCACTCCGGCCTCATCTGTTGGGCGTCCACCGCATCCACAATTTCAAACGGCAACCCAAGCGGCTGCAACTGCCTGAGAACCTGCTTCCGGCGCTCACGCACGCGCCGCAGCGAGATCGCGAATATTTTCCATGTGTGATTCATCATTTCATCTGTAGCGGCGGTCTGTGAGCGTCGCATTTATCTAAATCTCGTCTCGATACCCGTCCTGCCGCCAACCCCCGTTGACAAGATGCACCCCATAACTCCCCAAGCCCATCACTTTAGATCGCAGCATTTTCACATCCTGCCATTTTTGGTGCTGTCGATAATACACCGAAGTAACCACATCCGGCCCGGTAGCATGCAAAATATCGAGATCATTGCAGTCCTCCGCTTCGAAAGTCTGTGTCCGATACACCAGCTCGTCGAGGATCGCCGCGAGAAACGGATGCCCGGCTTCGGCTCCGAAGGCGTAGTTCGCGAGCGTCAGTTTCTCCTCTCCGGCTCTCAGCCATGGGGGATAGCGGAGGTTGTAGTTCCTATCGTCGATCTCATGCTCGTAAGCGAACACCGCCTTTTCCCGGCACAGGGGATCGAGCTTTTTGTGCAGGAGGAAATCGGTATCCAGATAAAAACCTCCGAGCCTATAAACCACTAGCAACCGGAACAAATCCGCCTTCAGAACCGGACGCGGATACCAATCGTAGAGTTCGAGATAGTCCGGGAACTTCCGCTTCACGAATCCCGGGCATCGCCGTCCGAGAAAAACAGGAACTCCCAATGCGGATGGAGCTCCCGAATCAGATTTATGCAATACCTCAGCTTCGGCTCCAGCGTGTGCTGGGAAACATGCATACAGAAAATTTGCTTGGGAATCATCGACTGTGCTAGGAAGCAATAAAAGACTAACCGTGTGGCCGCAAACACTAAGCCCCAAAAACCCTATTACGTTTTTGAAACCGAATGGCTGATGTTAACTGGCCCGATTGAGTCCGAATTGATATCCAAGGCCCGTCCCCACTCAATGTTTGTTTTCAAGCCACTTCTGATAGTTCACGGATTTTTCATCCAGCATCTTCATTGCCTCGCTTTTCTTGGCAGGGTCTTGTATTTGATTCGCCCACTGTCTAGCGCTTTCGAACTCTCCAGACTCTGCCGCAATAGTAGAAAGAGTCGTGGCGACCATGGTCCTCCTTTCCGGACTCAAGGTGGCTTGATTCTGCTGATACCAATCAGCGACCCCCCCAGAGTCGAGACTATTCCAAATTCGGACCGCGGTATTCACATCCGAAGCTTGACCGGGGACATTATTGCTGAAGATGTCTCCCATCGCTTTGCTCCCGTCCGCTCTTGTCATTGAGTCGATCAATTTCTCACGAGTTTTGATTATGTAATCCCGCTCACTTTGGTCTGCATCCTTTGGATCGATCTGCTTGAGAAAGTCCCATTTCTCGAATGGATTCAGATTCTTATCATTCCTGACAAGTTCATAAACCTTGTAAGCCTTTATGGTCCCTTTCTCCGCAAGATCGCTCGCAAGCGCGAGAACCTTGACGGATTCTGGACGCCCTGCCTCGAACAGGCTACCCTGCAATGCCCCGCCAATAGCGCTTTCGATCAGATCAGAAGGCATGTCAGAACCTTTTTCACGCCGGAAATCCGCGAGCCGGGAAGACGCAGCTTCCGCTTTCAGCTGATCGATACCAATCCCCCGCATGTATCCATGAAAGACCGGTAACAAATCGTCAAAAGATTCTCTCTCGACCATCGCCATCAACCGATTTTTATCGAGGCTCGCGCTGGAATAGAAGGAGAACAATCCGATTTCACGCAGATGTCCCGAATTCCTGTCGATCAGCGCGTATGCTTCATCATCCCTTCCTTCGGAACACAACTCAGTGATCAGTTTTTTGATGAAATCGAGTCGTTCGCTGATATCCGGGTGACTAGCCATAAACTCCGCTAGTTTTTCTGCCCCGCTTTTTGGAACAGAACCTTTCACGCCGTTTTCACCGCTGGCGCTTTTCTCGATGGCTACAGCAGATCGGCCATTTTCGTTTTTTAGCGATTTCGCCCTCACCCTGCGGCCTCCAGTGGGTGAAGGCGCGGTTGAGGACGCGGGTTGCGGAAAACAAAAAAGTCCAAGCCCAATTCCCGCAACAAGCATTCCACCACCAAAAACCGCCGATTTTAGATGCTTCCCTTCCATCTAGTTTTTAAGTTCAAGGCTAACTATCTTAAGCATATAGCTATTAGGTCCGCCCCTGTCGCAATGACGCATCCTCACAATATCATAAGAATCGCCATTTATCTTATCATGTTTCCGAATTTTCATTGAGTCGTTCCAGCAAATCATTCGGGCACAACCGGACCCATGTCTACCTTGCAATAGTTAGAAAACATTTCTGTTCCCCAAGGGTTAGCAGTTGCGTAGTGATGGTTCGGAGGATTCGGATTTTTACTACAATAGTCACTTTCGGTGGGGTATGCTAATCCTACTCCTTGGCCGAGCAGTGTGACGGCTCCGACGGTGAGCGCGGATTTTTTCACGAAGCTTCGGCGGGTGAGTCCATTGGAGGTCGGAAGTGGGTTTGATGGGTCGTCAGATGAGTTCATACTTGGTTTTTGATTGATTTTTTCAAGAGCTATGTCGTTCTAGCTGCTGGCTGGGGGGGGAGCAGATGATGGATGCGGACAAGCTAGGTCTGATTTCCCGATATGCGCCGTGGGATCACTACGCCATGCCGTTGCTGGAAGGGGCGGTTCTGCTGAGTGAGGCGCGGCCGGCGGTGGTCCCGCGGGTTTATCTGGCGGCGGATCTGGAATTTCTGCTCGAGGATCTGGTGGCGGTGGGCTGCGAGGTGTTTCTGATGAAGAGCGCGTCGATCCGCCACAATCCGGGGGCGATGTGGCGCTTTCTCGCGCTGGAGGCGGCGGACGAGTGGATCACAGTGATCGATGCGGACCGGGGCCGGGACATTGTATCCGACATGGAGCGCAGTGAGCAGGCGATGGCGGCGGGGCTGGGGATGTGGCGGATGCCATATTTCTTCGATGGGCATCGGCACAAATACCACGTCGGGTTCTACCGACCGATCAATGCCTGCCAGTTCGGCGCGAGGGGCGGCCAGCCGATGGAGCTGCTGATGAAGGCCTTCATTTGGCAGAACCGGCGCGGCACGATGCGGACGACCTGGCAGGAGCCGGGAGATCGCGGGGAGGAGAAACCGCAGCCGATCGCGACGACGACCTGGCCGAGTGACGGTTTCGACGAGTGGTTCCTGCTGGCGGCGATGTATCCGCGCTGGGCGTTCGAGGGCGTGCTGACGTTTTTTCACTGGCGGCAGCCGAAGCTGGGTTTTTGTCACACCCTGGACGTGGAATACGTCACTTGGGCGAATCCCGGCAGCGAGGTATTCCGCTGTCCGGAGCCGCCCGCGGGTGAGGGCCAGCCGTGGGAGAAGAACCCGATGGCGCCGAGGCTGGTCGTCCGGGAAAATGCGGTGGCTTTCCGCCGCGAGCGCAAACGGGTCGGGCCGGCGCATCGAATCTTGATGGAGAATCGGATCGTCCATGGGGAAGGAATCGCCGGCATCGAGGGCGATTTGGCGGATTTGATGGACCGGGTGGAAAACGAGGTGATCGCGGAATTCTGGATCGACCTGAATCCACGCTTGCGACTGGGAGATCAGGACGGAGAGCTGTTTCTCGACCGCCGCTATGCGAAAGCGGATGTGGTGACCTGTGGACATTGTTTCACCTACATTTCCGCGGCAACCGCGGCCTGGGCGGCGGAACTGGGATTGGAAGGACGGCGCTGGCAGGAAGGCGGGATTCTGAAAATCTCTAAGCTGGAAGGTCCCATGACTCTGTGGCGCACAACGTTTTCCAAGGAATTCCGCCGGGAGGGGCTGGCTGCGGGGATCGATGCCGATCCGGGAACCCGGCTTCAGGCATGGATTGAGCAGGGCAGGGCGGAGGTCCTCAGCTCGACCGCCAAGTCCATGGGGTGGAGCGTGCGGTGAGAACAACCGACGCAGGAGCTTTACGTTGCCACACCGCGCTCAAACAGAGACATCTTTACAGCAACGCATTTTTATGCGTAAATTCAAGCCATGAGAACGACCCTTGATCTCCCCGATCCGCTCTTCCGTGAGGTGAAAACCCGCGCCGTCCAGCAAGGCGTGACGCTCAAGGACTTGCTGGCGCAATACATCCAAGCCGGCATGGACGCACTGGCCACTGTCCCATCGGCGGCGAAGGCCGCGCCGCAGGTCCATCCCATTCCCATCGCCATCCGACGCAAAGCTGGAGTCCCGTTGACCCCTGCTCTCACCAACGCCGAACTCTACGCCATTCTCGATGCCGACGACCTCGCCAATCACCTCCGTGTCAGCCTGCAATGACCTGCTAGACATCAATGTCTGGTTGGCATTGGTCGATGAAGGGCACCGGCACCACGAGTCCGCCGCCCGCTATTGGAAGGCGAGCGCTCATCATCCGTTATCCTTTTGCCGCGTCACGATGCTAGGTTTCTTACGCCTCAGCACCCAGGCCCATGTGCTCTCCGAGCAACTCAGCCCGCATACCGCTTGGGCCACTTATCAACAGTTTCTAAGAATTCCTACCATCAGCTTCTTGCCAGAGCCTGCCGACCTAGATTCCACCTTCTCCCCCCTGACGGAGGCCACAAATTTTCTCCACCGCCTTTGGACGGACGCTTACCTCGCCGCCTTCGCGATCACCAGCGGCTGCCGCCTCGTTTCCTTCGATGCGGATTTCTCCCGCTTTCCTCAGCTCAACTTCCTCCACCTCCAAGCTTAGATCGGAGAGATTGGGGATCAGGGGTTGGAGAGCAGAGTCCGCGCCCAAGATCTCTTTCTCTTTATCTATCATCTACGATCCACAATCTACTATCCACTTCCCATGTCCGACCCTAACTGGCCCAGCTTCTGGCCGAACGTTCCTGATGATGACCGACCGATCCTTCGTGAAATCCTGGCGGAATTGATCGGGCGCGGGGTGTTGCTCGGGGCGAGCGGGGCGGGGCGCGATCAGTTTCTGCTGGCGCGTGATCACTACCAGGAGCATCTCAGGGACTACCTCGCGCCGCTTGGGATGGAGCTGATTATCGACGACGATTTCCAACTCCTCCAGGCGCGGCCGCGGACTGAATCGTGCCATTTGCTAGCGCAGTTCACCAAGGATGAGACTTTGCTTCTGCTGGTATTTTGGCGGGTGTGGGACGACCATCGAACGAACGAGGCGAGCAGCGCGGTGATCCTGACGGTGGACGAGCTTTGGACGCGATTCCGCAACACGTTCGATAAGATCGAGCCGCCGGAAAAAACCCACCTCGACTCGCTGCTCGGTCGGCTGAAGCGCCACCGTCTGATCCGCACCCACAAGCCCGACGGCGCGACCCAGCTCGGCGAGACGCTGATCGAAATTTTGCCCAGCCTGCCGCGCGTCATTCCATTTGACAGCCTCGAATCCTGCCTCGCCCGTGCCGAACTCTATCAACCCGCCGCCGAAGCCTGACATGCCCGCCCGTGTCCACCTCAGCCGCATCGTCGCCATAAACTGGTATGGCTACCGCCGTTTCATCGACGTGGCCGGCCTCTCGCTCATCACCGGTGCGAACGGTTCGGGAAAAAGCGTCCTGCTGGACCTGATCCAGTTCGTGATGTTAGGCGAGGCGCTCAGCCGTTTCAACAAAGCCGCCGCCGGCTCCGGCAGCGGCCGATCCCTGCGCGGCTACTGCCTTTGCGACACGAATACCCAAGGCAGCGACGGCCAGGAACGCTACCTGCGCCCCTCCGGCGTGACCGTCGCCGCGCTCGAATTCGTCTGGCCGTTAGGCAAGGACGAGGAAACGCCGCGTCGCGAAACCTGGGGCGCGCGGATCGAGTTTGAGGGACCGACCGCGAAAGCCCGCACGCTTTGGTTCACCATCCCGCAACGGCTTGAGCGGGAAGATTTCCTTGCGGCGGAACTGGATCCAGATGCGGTCGCTTTCATGGCGGAAGACGAATTCCGCGTCCATGTGAAGCGCGACCTCGGCGGCGAGGTTTTCGACCGCCAAACGTCCTATCTGGAGGAAATGGGGTCTCGCTCGCATCTTGGATTCGATCGCGTCCAGATGAACAAAACCCTGCCGAACTCGATGGCGTTTCAGCCGGTCGAGTCGTTCGAGAAATTTATTCGCGACTACCTGCTGGAACCCGGTCTGCCCGACGTGAAAGCCGTCCGCACCAGTGTCGATGCCCACCGCCGAGCCCAAGAGCGGCTGGAAAAAATGCACGACCAGCACGGCCGGTTGGTCCGGATCGGCGAGTTGCACCGCGAGTATGTCGCCGCCCGCCGCGAGGCCCGGCTACACGCGCATTTGCGGGTCGCCCTCGGTCACGAGCAAAAACTCGAATTGCTCACGAACCGTCAATCCGAGCTGGAAGCGCTGCGAAATCAGGCGTCCGAAGCTCGCGCCGATCACGAATCCGCGCTCGCCGAGCGCAATGAGTTGGAATCTCAGCTCGAGAAAGTCCGACTAGTCGCTGGCAATGATTTACAGACGACTCGGTTGAAGGAAGCCCGTGCCCGAACGATTGAAGTCGCTCGCGAGCTGGATGGCTTGCGTGAGATCGAGAAATCCGCTCGCCAATTTCTCCACGACCGGACGCAACATTGGAAACAATGGCTGCGGCTCGCCAAGGAACTCGGGCTGGAGGAACCCGACCAAGCCGCCGGCTGGATAAAGCAAATGCAAGACGCCGACGAGTCCGCCGCGCTCGATGCCGCCGGCCGGATGCCGCGGATTTATCAATCGCTGGTGAACGACGCGCGCGAGCTGCTGCGACCGATTGAGGAGGAAATCCGCACGCTGGAATCCCGCGAATCCCGCCTCCGCCGCGAGCTGGATGACCTCGACCAAAAAGGCAGCGCCGCGCCTTCGCCGTTGCTGGATGCGCTGAAATCGCGCGGGCAAAAAGCCGACGCGCTCGGCCGCGTGATCGAGGTAAAGCCGGACGCGGAACCGTGGTGGCCGTTGTTGGAATCGCTGTTAGGAAACCGCCGCGGCGCGGTGCTGTCGGAAGATTTCAAAGCGGCGTGGGATCAAGCACGGCGGATCGGGCATTTGGAAGAACCGCTGGTCAACGCGGACGAACTCGACAAGCCCGGCAAGCCGAAGCCCGGTGCGGTGGCCGGGTTTTTCGAAACCGAGCACCCGCTCGCCGCGGCGTATCTCCAGCACCTTTTCGGCGACCTGATGGCGGTGGAAAAAGCGAGCCAGCTCGATGCGCATCCGCGTGCATTTTCCAAAGACGGCTGGCTCAAAGACCCGCCGCACCGCCGCCACTTCCAACCCGCGAAGGAATTCACGATCGGCGAGGAAGGCTTGCGGCGCTTGCGGACGCTGCGTCAGGACGAGCTGGCCGAAGTGAAGGAGGAACTGACGCTCAAGGTTCGTGCTCGCGACGATTGGCGGACATTTCTCCACCGCGGCGAGCAATGGACGCTCGACAAAGCCGACCCGCCCGCCGGCAGTTCGAAACTCCGCGATCTGCCGCGCCTGCGTAAGGAACTCGGCCAGCTTGAGGAAACGATCCGCCTGCTTGCCACCCCCGAGCGCGAGGCGACGGTCGAGAAATTGCGGGTTCTGGAAAAGACCTTCCAAGGCGTCTTGGAGCGAATCGGACGGCTCGCTAACACGGTGGAAAAAGCCGCCCAACAGGAACGCGTTCTCGAAGACGGCATGGCCTCGCTCATCGAGGACGAAGCCGCCGCGCTCGCCGAACGCCAACTCAGTCGGGAGGCACTCGATGGTGTCCGCGAGGTGGAAATTTCTGAAATGATTTCCTCGGTCCGCCACCAGTTCCCTCGCTGGCCCCAGCGCTTGGAAGCGGTCGAGGCCGTTGCCCGCACCCGCGAATACGATTCCGACAAAGCCCGCCGGGAGCGCGACATCGAGCGCCACGCGTTGGCCGAAAAGCACGCCGAAACTGCCGAGGCATTCGACCAGCACGATGACGACAACTCCCGCTACGATGCCCGCCGTAGCGAACTCGAAACCCACGAACTCGAGCGCTACATGCGCGAAGCCGAAGACGCCCGCAAGGAGTGGGAAGACCGACTCCAGCACCAGGTGCTCGATGTTCTGAAGGAAAAGCTAGATGAAGCCGAGCGCACAAAACGCGAGCTTAACCGTGCAATGGACCACGACATCGGCGGCTGGCGCTATCAGTTATCGATGAAGGCCGACCGCAGCCACAGCGCGATTTGGGCACTGGTGGAAAAAGGCCTGAATCCCGGGCTGGAGTTGTTTGCCGCCGGGGCGCGGGAGGAAATCGAAAAGGCGAAAGCCGCGCTCATGGCCGCCATCGAAAATGCCGAAGATCCGCGCCAGCAGCGGGCGCTCGACTATCGTTATTATCATCATTGGGACATCCAAGCCACGCCCACCGGCATGGGAGAAGGTGCCGCCATTTCACTTAACAAGAGCGCCAAAAAACAAAGCGGCGGCGAGAACCAAGCACCATTTTTTGTCGCCATGCTTGCCGCCTTCCAACGCGTTTATGACCTCGGACCGCGCGAGTCGCGGAAAAATCTCGGCATTGTCATCATGGACGAAGCGTTCTCGAAACTCTCCGGCGACCGCATCGACGCCTGCCTCGATCTCGCCCGGAATTTCGGCCTCCAACTTATCATGGCATTTCCAGAAGACCGCCTACCGACCATGATCCAGCACGCGGAAACCGTCGTTCAATGCCGCGTCGATCGCACCTACGACGACAAATCCGGTCAGATCACGAACATTGAGAATTGGGTCGTGCGCGTGGATAAGGAGAAGCTGATCGAGGCATTGTTGTGATGAGGGCCTTATCTGGGTTAGACGTTGTGAAATGAAATCTCCCCGTCCGGACGCGGCGCAGCATTTTCGAAAAATCGTCACGCCGCTCCCCTTTGGAGTGCGGTGGCAAGGCCGCAGGCCGCGACACCGCTTTGGATTGCGAAGCCCCGGCGAATCGCGGCTGAGGTTTCGCGGGTAGTCTCCGCATCCAAAGCGGCGTGACGCTCCGCTTCCCGCCGCACTCCAAAAGGCCGCCGCGCGCGATCGGAGGTCGTCTGGGAACCGGACACTTGTCTTCGGCCCTCGCGCCGGAAACTTGCGTAGACATAACGCGGCAAACCATCCCTCTTTCCCTTCCATCATCCCTCCTTCATCATCGCTCTTGATCCGCGTCCATCTGCGTGAAGCTGCGGTTCATTCCTCTTTCTGCCCCATGACTTGGCTCACCGAATTCCACCGTCGCTGGCACATTTCCCGCGGCACCCGCGTGACCTCTGCCAGCCGCGCGTTTTCCCAGAGTTGGCCAAAACTTCTCGATGCCGCCGGCGTCACCCGCGCGGAAGACAACGCCACCGCCGTCCGCGAGGTTGAGGCACTTGAGAAATCCGGCCGCTTCGCGCTCAAACGCCATCGCTATCGGACTTATCTAATCGAACGGATCACCCTGCCACTCGACCAGGAACCATGGCTGATTGCCGGCTTCGACGGCATCTCCGGCGAGGAACTGCAAGCGAGGTCGCTGGCTATTGTAGATGGTTACGCAAACCGAACTCATCCGCGTTTCCCCGAGCTATGGAAATCGCTCTGTGCCATGCTCACCACCGCCTTCCACGCATCCCGTTCGCCGCGTCCCTTTTCTTGGGAACAACCCGCCGCGCTGGAAACCATCTTGGAGGCTGTTTTCCGCCTGAGCGAAAATGATTATCCGCCCGGCACCCTCATCCGCGCCGCCAGCGTGGACATTGGGCGCGATTCGAAATGGCTGGAACGCCACCGCCGCACCTGCGAATCCGGCCTCTCCCTGTTGCTCGGCGAGGAAACCACGCTGCGCTCGCTCGGACTCGTGGATGGCGACGCCAGCGTGGAACTCAGCGGACCGGTTTGCCTCCATTTCCCCGATGGCACGCACCACGATTTCGGCGGTCTCACTTACCCCATTCTCTCCGCTTCGGATCTCGAACGCTGCGCCGCCATCACCACCACCGCCGATCGCTTACTTAGCATCGAGAACCGCAAAACCACGTTCCGCCAATACGCCGCCGCTAACACCGACGGCCGCACTTTGCTCGCCACCACCTCCTTCCCCACGCCCGCCTTCCGCACCTTTCTCGCGAAACTTCCGCCGGATCTACCACTCGCCCATTTCGGCGATACCGACCCGTCCGGCTGGCATATTTTACTGAAACTCCGGGAAGCAGCCGGCCGTCCGGTTGCCGCGTTCCGCATGAAATGGCGACCCGCCTCCGCTTTGAATCCGCTCACGCCGCACGACCACAAGCTGCTGGAAAAACTTCTCGCCGCACCTCTACTCGCCGACGTCCACGACCAGCTTCAAATCATTTCCGCCACCGGCGACAAGGGCGATTTCGAGCAGGAAACTCTGGAAAGTGAGCGCTGGATCTAACCGAATTAACCTCGTCGAAGCATAAAACTACGGTCGGGTTCCCGAATCCGGAGATGTTTCCCGCAACGAGCCGATGAAGCCGGAACAACGTCGGAATTTCCCTGTCAAACTGCGGCGCGGCCCAGTTCGCACACGCTGAGATCGCGCATGTGGACAAGCGCTTTCTTCAGCGTTCCCCACCACGAACCCGTGCGGTAAGGGATGCCGTGGGCTTTGCAAACCGCCCTAACCTCCGGCGCGATTTTCCGCAGGCGATCTGGCGGCAGTTTTGGAAAAAGGTGATGCTCGATCTGATAGTCGAGCCCGCCGCACAAAATCGAGATCGGCAGGCATACATTGAAATTATTCGTCGATTCCACCTGCATCGCATACCACTCGCCGCGTCCGTTCGCGCGGGTTCCCTCGGGGTAATCCGCCGCCTCCTCGCCGATGTGTCCGCAATAGATGGTCGCGGCGGTATAGAAATCCCGCAGCACTTCCGCCATCCAGTTCCCCAGCAGCACTTTCCAGAACATGGAGATTTTCCAAAACATCAAACCGGCGAGCAGCGGGAAAAGTAAATAGTTCTTCAAGTAGTAGGGGACATACTTGCGGAGCGCGGCAAGATGAGCCGCTTTGACCGCTTTCCACGAACGATCGGTCTCCCCTTCGAATTCCTTCGCCCGGCCGTTGCCAAAGTAGAGATCGTTGAGGCCGGTGAAGTGCAGGTTCAGGAAGAAGGCGAAATTGGGAACCATCACCGCAAGGATGATGGGGAACTGGAGCCGATGCAGAAAATTGTGAGGAGTCTGCTCGGTGAAGCGGGCCGGGCCGAAGGTCATATCGGGATCCTTGCCCGCCACATTGGTGAAATGATGGTGCTGGATATTGTGTCCCTGCCGCCAAGCCTCCTCATCGACCGGAGCATCCCAAGTGAATTTCTTCGAATTGAAACGCTCCCCTCCTTCGAGCTTGTCATAGACGCCGTGCAACACCGTGTGGCCGATCTCGATCGCCTGCAATTGCTTGTGCAACCAGAGCGCGCCGACTCCCGCCAGAAAGCCAAACGGCTCAAAGCTGAAATGAATCATGGTGCGTCCCGCGACCTCCATCCCCCGCGAAAAGTAGTTCAAACGGCGGATGCGGGTGACATCCGCCGCACCCAGTCCGGCCTCGGCGCGGATGCGGATTTCATCAATCGCTTTGCCGAAGCTTCGCATCCGCTCCGCGCGGGTGATAGGTGGCGCTTGGGCTGGCGCTGGGATGACGGGCATGAGTTCGGTGACTATGGGGCTTTTTCCGGAACAGGCAAATTCCAGGCACGAGGAAATCGACCCCGGCCGGGCCGGTTGGTTGGGGAACGCGCCGCAAAGTTCCAGTGAAAAAGCGGTCCGAACCCAGGCGGCTAGAAATTCCCGCGAGTGGCAACGGATGAAACGTGAGCCGATCCGAACGTTCGCGATCGGCGGTCGATGCAGGACAAACTCACTGCAATTCCTTCCCGAGTTTCTCCCGCTGTCCGCGCGGGATGTTGGCGGCGTCGAGGGCGGCGCGGGCGGCTTGGACGTCGGAGCCGCGCCAGGATTTCAGGGTCTGGCGGAGTTGGTTGAGCCGTTGGTTTTCATCGCCGATGGAGGCGGCCCAAGAGAACGCGGTGGCCGGGTCGGTCTGGCGGATTTGCTCGACGAGCGGCTCCACCGCGGCATCGCGCGAGCTGCCGGGCGGCAGCGTACCCAGCCAGCCGGCGGTGGCGATCGCGTCATAACGGGCCCAAGTGGCGGCCACCGCCTTGAGGCCGGCGTCGCGCGCTTGGCCATCCGGCAGCTTATCCGCCCAGCCGGCGGCACCTCGCGGATCATCCGCGGCCCAGCGGCCGGCGAGATTTCCCGCGGAGGCGGAAAGGTCCTTGCCCATGCCATCCGGCGCGGAGCCGATGAGCGTGCCGAGCTGACCGGCGGCAACCGATGGATTGTCTTGGGCCATGGCCGGCAACACGGCGGCCAGCGCGCGGGTCCGGTCCTCGCCGGCCAGACTATTTGCCCAAGTTTGCGCGCCTTCCGGGTCGCTGCGGCTCCATGCATTGGCGATGCTGCCCAGCGCCTCCAGCCGGCCCTGCCCCTGCGGCAGCCGTTTCCAACCTTCCGCCGCCGCTTCCGGGTCGTTCTGGCTCCATTTCCCGAAAAGCGCGTTCAGCGCGGTCGTCCGCTCCTGCGGGTTCGCCAGCGAAAGCGCGAAATCGAAGGCTTTCTTCGGCTCCTTATCCACGTAGGCGGACATCATTTGTGGCAGCGCCCAACCGCCGCGCTGGGCTTCGGGCAGGGAGGTGAAATAGCTCTCCGCCTTCGCCGGATCAGTTGACACCAAACCGCGCAGCACCGCGTCCGACGTCTCGATTTTCTCGCGCTCCGTCATTTTCCCCACCTGCTCGGTCAGCAGGCCGGGATTCGACCATGAGGCGTAGTAAAGCAATTCCCCGAGTTGCTGGCGGCGCATCGCGGGATCGTCCAGCGAATCGATGACCTCCAGCGCGAACCGCGGGTCCGACCAGCCGAGATTGTTCAAAAATCCGGCCGCGGCGATGCGCATGTCGGACTTGTTTTCCAGTCCCTTGAGCATGGCAAACGCGGCCTGCGGATCCTCATCGCTCACCACCCCGAGCACGCTGCTGGTCAACGTGCCGCGCAAGTATCCAGGCTCGGACTGGAGACTGCCCCACGCCGCGGCGGGGTCGTTCAAGGCAAGCTGGCGATATACCGCGGAGGCGGCATTGGATTTCCAATCGCCCTTTTGCGTTTTCGCCCAGGCCAGCGCCGCCTGCGGGTCGGTTTTCGCCCACGAGGCTGCCAATCCGGCCGCGCATTCGTTGTCCACGCGGTCCAGCGGCATGCTTGCAAGCCGGGCCGCCGCGGCTGCCGGATCGGTCTTCGCCCATTCCTTGAAAATCTCGCCGGCGGCGTAGCGCCCGTAGCCGCCGGGCGTCGCTTCCCGCTGGAGCACATCGCACGCCGCGGCCGGATCGGTATTCGCCAGCTCACTGATGATTTGGGAACCCGCCGCCTGGCGGAGCCGGCCCTGCGGCATGCCGGCCAGCGCCGCAAGCGCCCGCGCGGGATCCGCCTTGGTCAGCGCGCCGAAGACGTAGTAGCTCGCCTGCTCCTGGAACGACCGCGACTTGCAATCGTTCACATAGGCCAATGCGGCGTCCGGATCGACGTCCGCCCAGTGGTCGAAAAGGGCGCTCATCATTTGGCCCTGCGTTTGATAATCGCGGGGATTCGCCCGCATGTCCTCACGGACCATCTCCATCATGCCGGGGATTTCCTCCGCCGGCAGCGCGTCCACGCTCAGGGTAAGCCGCGCCGAGGCCACCGAGGTCCGCTGGTGTTTGAAAAGCTCCCGCACGTCGTCCATGGACCGCAGGGAAAAGGCCGGCCCGCCGAACGGATCCGCGCGCGTCGGCCGGACCGCGGCGGATTCTCGGGTGTTCCGCACGGCGCCTTCCGCCGCAGTCACCGCGACCGGCCCCCGGCGGCCGAGCATGAATCCGATCCCAAGCGCCAACGGCGCCATCATCCATGCGGGTGAGATTCTCATGAGGCTCGGCTTCTACCCGCCACGCGGGCGGCCGTCACGGGAAATCGTTAGACCGCAAAGGCGGTGGGACGCGACCGCTCTCCGACCTTCGCGGCGACCGGTGATCGCCGCTACAGCGGGGCGATGCCGAGCATTTCCGGAAGCGCCTCGCGGGGGCGCGGGGTGAGGATTTCCGGGTCGCCCGAGGTGATCAGAACGGTGTGCTCGAAGTGGGCGGAGGGTTTGCGATCCTCGGTAATGACGGTCCAGCCGTCGTCGAGGATGCGGACGTCGGGGACGCCGGCGTTGACCATCGGCTCGATGGCGAGAGTCATGCCGGGCAGCAGGGTCGGTGACTTGCCGGCGGGACGGTAGTTCGGGACCTGCGGCTCCTCGTGCAGGCGGCGGCCCACGCCGTGCCCAACGAACTCACGGACAATGGTGTAGCCGCGCGGGCGAACGTAGCCTTCGACGGAGCCACAGAGGTCGGAAAGCTTGCGGCCGGCGCGGGCGCGGGAGATCGCCTCGTAAAGCGATTGCTCGGTGACGGCCAGCAGCCGCTTGGTTTCCGCAGGAATGTCGCCGGCGGCCACGGTGGTGGCGTTGTCGCCGATGAAGCCGCTTTTCACGATGCCGACGTCGATTTTCACAATGTCGCCCGGCTGGATCCGGCGCGGGCCGCCGATGCCGTGGACGACCTCCTCATTGACGGAGATGCAGATCTGGCCGGGAAATCCGCGGTAGTTGTAAAAGGCGCTCTTGCAATCGTGCTCCCGCATCAGCTCTGCGGCGAGGCGGTCGATCTGGCCGGTGGTTTTCCCCGGCACGACTTCGGCGGACAAGCGCATCAGGATGTCGGCGGCGGCCTTCCCCGCGGCGCGCATGAAATCGATTTCGCGGGGTGATTTGATCGGAATCCGGGGCCGTTTGGACACAAGTTTGAGGCAGTAGTTGAGGATGGAGATTTTCACGCGGGGAGGGCTGCGAAAACCCGAAGGATTTCCGCCGCCACTTCATCGCGGGGTGCCGTGGCGTCGCAAGGCGAAAGGATTCCCATGCGCCGGTAGCGGTCGATGACCGGCAGCGCGAGCGATTCGAATTCGGCGTGGCGGTTGAGGAAATTCGCCTCGGTATCGTCGGGCCGGGGGGCGGGAGCGCCACCGCAGGACGGGCAGGCGCCGCCGGACGTTAGTTCGCGGCGCTGGCCGGACCAACGACAGGCCGGGCATTCAACTCGGTTGCGGATGCGGCCGAGCAGGATTTCCAGCGGGGCTTCGAGGGCAATGGCGGCATCGAGTTTGATGTCCCGTTCCGCCAGCCATGCATCAAGAAATTCCGCTTGCGGGACACTGCGCGGGAAGCCGTCGAGCACCCATCCTCCGGTCCGGCGCGCCAGCCACGCGGCCAGGATGGGACACATCAGCTCATCGGGCAGGTAGGCGCCGCGGGCGAGGATGGGCGTGGCTTGATTTCCAAGCTCCGTCCCGTCCTCAACTTGCTCGCGGAGCAGGGCACCGGTGCTGAGGTAGTCGAGGCCGAGTTCCGCCGCCAGCCGCCGTCCCTGCGTTCCTTTTCCGGACGCGGGCGGACCCAGCAGGACAACTCGAAACGGGGTGGCGCCGGGCGCGGTCAATTGCCGGAATTGTAGAACCAGGCGGTGATGCCGATGACGATCAGCACGGCGACCACGGTAAGCAGATAGACGACCGCGGTTTTGGGCGCGGCGCCGCTGTTCTGGTTGAGGCGATCGTAGCGGCCTTTGAGTTTCCCTTTCCGCAGGAAGCCGTCGTAGTGCTTCTGCAAGAGCTGGGTTTCCACCTGGCGCATTACGTCTAGGACGACGCCCACCATGATCAGCAGCGAGGTGCCGCCGAAGAAGTGAAGGATCAGCGAGCCGGGCGGAAGATTGACCACGCCGCCGACGAGGACGGGCAGGATGAAGAGCATCGCCAGGAAAATCGCACCGGCGAAGGTCAGGCGGGTCATCGTGAAATCGAGGAAATCCGCAGTGGGCTTGCCGGGGCGCACGCCGGGGATGTAGCCGCCGTTGCGCTTGAGATCCTCCGCGATTTGCGACGGCTGGAACATCATGGCGACCCAGAAATAGGAGAAGAGGAAGATGCCGACGCCGCCGAGTGCGTAGAAAAGCCAACCACCTTGGAGCGCGCCGTAGAGCTTCACCGCCCATGGCTGGCCGGCCACGCCGGGGATCCAGGTGAGCATCAGCGGTGGCAGCGAGAGCACGGCGGAGGCGAAAATGACGGGCATGACGCCGGCGTAGTTGACCTTGAGCGGCAGGTATTGCGTCTGCCCGCCGAACTGCTTGCGGCCGACGACGCGCTTGGCGTATTGCACCGCGATTTTTCGCTGCGCTTGCGTAATCGCGATGGTGCCAGCAATAACGACGAGCAGGAGTACGACCATCACGACCATCCACATCGCATTGAAGGCGTTCACCTTGCCATCCGAAGGGACGAAGAAGTGCCATGCTTGGATGAGCGCGCCGGGCAGGGCGGAAATGATGTTCACCGTAATGATGATCGAGGTGCCGTTGCCGATGCCCTTCTCGGTCATCTGGTCGCCAATCCACATGAGAAGCACGGTGCCGGCGACGATGGTGAGGACGGTAAGCGCCATCCAGGAAACGGTGGGGCTCGGCACTAATTCGCCGAATGCCTCGATGCCCTTCATGTAGGGAATGCTGCCCGGATTCACCAGCGATTTGGCGACGAAGAAGCCCTGCACGAAGGCGATGCCGATCGTGATGTAGCGGGTGTATTGCGTGATCTTCTCGCGGCCGCCGTCCTCGCGGGCGAGGCGGGAAAGCTTGGGCACCACCGCCGTCATGAGCTGCACCATGATCGATGCGGAAATATACGGCATGATGCCGAGCGCGAAAATGCCGGCCTGTTGGAGACCGCCGCCGGAGAAGACGGTGAGCAGCGCGGTGAGTCCGCCACCCTGCGTCGGATCCGCATTCCGCTTGCTGTCCAGGTAATCCTTGATGACTCCGGCATCGACGCCGGGAAGCGTGATGTGGACGCCCAAACGAATGATAACGATAAGGGCGAGGGAAAAGAGAATCCGGTAGCGGAGCTCGGGGATTTTCCAACTGTTGGCGAATGCGGAAATCATGACAGGAAGATAGGGAAAAAGTCGCGCGGTTTATAGGCACGACGGGGAAGCGCACGAGCGCTTCCCCGTCGGAAAGAATCGGTGTCCGGAAGGACCGGCATCAGGCGACGGGTTCGGAAACCGAGCCACCCGCCTTTTCGATTTTCTCGCGGGCGGAGGCGCTGGCTTTGCCCACCACGAGGTGAAGGGCCTTCGTCAGTTCGCCCTCGCCGAGCACTTTGATGTTGTCCCACGGCCCGCCGACCAGGCCGGCATCACGCAAGGCTGCTTCATCGACCGTGGCGCCCGCTTCGAAGCGGGTTTCCAAATCGCCGACATTGAAGACGGCGATTTTGTCGCGGAAATCGTAGTTGTTGAATCCGCGCTTTGGCAGACGCCGGTGAAGGGGCATCTGGCCGCCTTCGAAGCCGACGCGGGTGCCGCTGCCGGAGCGGGCCTTCTGGCCTTTGTTGCCTTTGCCGGATGTCTTGCCATGGCCGGAGCTTTCTCCGCAGCCGAGCCGCTTCGTCCGATGTTTGGCGCCGGGGTTGGGCTTGAAATTGTGTAGTTCCATTTTCTTAAAACGTTGGTGGTTGGAGAGACTTACGACGTAAGATTTGCAGACTTAAGAGACGAGGAGGAAATGTATATCTTCGCCACCGGTCTCTTCTTGTGTCTTACGTCTTATCGTCTTGAGTCTCTTTAGTCTTTAAATTGCCTTATCCTTCTTTTTCTTGCCGCGGGATCCGAGGATCTGGTCGCGGGTGCGGAGTTGGGAAAGCGCCTTGAGAGTGGCTTTCACGACGTTGGCATGATTCGAGGAACCCATCGATTTCGCGAGCACGTCGCGGATTCCGACCGCCTCGCAAACCGCGCGGACACCGCCGCCGGCGATGATGCCGGTGCCGGGGGACGCGGGCTTGAGCAGCACCTTGCCACCGCCGAACTCAGCGTAGATTTCGTGAGGAATGGTGCCGTCCACGATCGCCATCGGCTTGAGCACCTTGCGGGCGCCCTCGCTGGCTTTTTTAATGGCGTCCGCCACTTCGTTCGCCTTGCCGAAGCCGAGACCGACCTTGCCGATCTTGTCGCCGGAGACGACGAGCGCGGAGAAGCTGAAACGCCGGCCGCCTTTGACGACCTTGGCGCAGCGGTTGATGAAGACCACCTTTTCGGACAGTTCGTTGCCGTCCGCATCCGTTGGAGCGGCGCGTTCCTCACGGCGCGGGCCGCCACGACCGCGGCCACCGCCGCCTTGGAAACCACCGCCGCCACCGCGGTTGCCGCCTTGATAGCCGCCACCGCCGCCACCGCCGCCGCCTTGGTAGCCGCCGCCACCGCCGCCACCGCCTTGATAGCCGCCGGACTGTGGGGAACCGGTGCCCGCGACGGGACCGATGGGACCCGCTGGTGCGACCAAGCCGGCGGGGCCGATGGTCTTACCGCTGGCCTCTTCGGCGGTTGGAGTCGAAGTTTCGTTTTCTGAAGAAGTTACCATGAGATATGTCTGGGCGAGGCGTTAGAATTTGAGGCCGGCCTCGCGCGCCGCGTCGGCGAGCGCTTTGACCTTACCATGATAGAGGTGGCCGCCGCGGTCGAAAACCACGGAGGCGATGTTGGATCCCTTGGCGCGCTCCGCGAGGAGCTGGCCGACCTTTTGGGCGCTCTCCACATTCGCGGAGGCCTTTTCGAAGGATTTGTCCAGGGTGGAGGCGGACACGAGGGTCCGGCCCGCCGCATCGTCGATGACCTGGGCGTAGATATGCTGATTGGAGTAATGGACTGCGAGACGCGGACGCTCCGCAGTTCCGGTCACCTTGCGGCGGATGCGGTTGTGAATGCGCCGGCGGATCGACTTGCGATTGATGATGCTCATGGGGCCGTAAATGGTTTGGGGTATGGGTCGGCGGTCGTTGGTTATTTGCCGACGCTCTTGCCTTCCTTGCGGCGAACGTGTTCGCCGACATAGCGGACGCCCTTGCCCTTGTAGGGTTCCGGCGGGTAGAAGCCGCGGACTTCGGCGGCGAACTGGCCGACGAGTTGCTTGTCGATGCCCTCCACCTTGATCTTGGTGTTCTCATTCACCGTGACCGTGAGTCCGGAAGGAATGGGGTGAAGCAGCGGATGCGAGCGGCCCAGCGAAAGGTCGAGGTCCTGGCCCTTGACGGCGGCACGGAGGCCAACGCCCTGGATTTCCAAATCCTTGACGAATCCTTGGGAGACGCCGGTGATCATGTTCTGCACCAGGCTGCGGGCGGTGCCGTGCAGCGCCCTGAATTGCCGCTGTTCGCTGGCGCGGGAGACGACGACGTTTCCGTCCTCGTTCTTGAGGTCGATGCCGTCTGGCAGGTTGAAATCGAGTTTGCCCTTCGGGCCTTCGACGACAACGGTGCGACCGTCCATCTTGACGGCGACTTTTTCGGGCAGAGAGATTGGTTTGAGTCCGACTCGTGACATGGTTGTGTGTTTCTACGAGTTAGGGGTTACCAGACGTTGGCGAGGAGTTCGCCGCCGAGGTTCTGTTTCTTGGCGGAACCGCCGGACATGACACCTTTCGAAGTCGAAAGGATGGAAATGCCGAGGCCGGACATGACGCGCGGCACTTCGCCCGCGCCGACATACTTGCGGCGGCCGGGTTTGGAGACGCGCTTCAGATCGGTGAGGACCGGACGGCCTTCGAGGAATTTCGGCTTGGCCTTGATGGTCGTGCGGTCGCCGGTGACGACTTCGTAGTTCCAAAGGTAGCCTTCTTCCTGAAGGATGCGGGCGATGTCCGCCTTCATCTTGGAATAAGGTGCGGTGAATTCCAGGTTGCCCGCGCGGGCCGCGTTTTTAAAACGCGTTAGGAAATCGGAAATAGGATCGGTGAGAACTGCCATGACGGTGATTCTGGTAAAGTGGGTTCCGGTTGGTTAGTTGGCGGCTGCGGATGCGGCGGCCTCGGCCTCGATTTCGTTCGCCTTTTTCATATCGCGGAACGGCATGCCGAGCTCGCCCAACAACTCGCGCGCTTCCTTGTCGGTGGGCGCCGAGGTCACAAAAATCAGGTCGAAGCCGATTGTGCGCTTGATCTGGTCGATCTCGATTTCCGGGAAAATCGACTGGTCGGCGATGCCGCACGCATAGTTGCCGCGGCCGTCAAACGACTTGGATGGCAGGCCGCGGAAGTCGCGGATGTTCGGCGCGGTGACGTTGATAAAACGGTAGAAGAATTCCCACATGCGGGCGCCGCGGAGTGTGACGCGGGCGCCGAGGGCCTCACCCTCGCGGAGCTTGAAGTTGGCGACGTTCTTCTTGGAAAAGGTCACTGACGGCTTCTGGCCGGTGATTTTTTGAATCTCGTTGACGGCGTCGTCCACGGCGACCTTGCGGTCCGGGGCCTTGCCCATGCATGACGTGACGACGATCTTTTCGAGACGGGGAACCTGGTGGGAATTGGTGTAGCCGAGCTTCGATTTGAGGCTCGGGACGACCGTGTCCCGGTAATGTTGCTGAAGTGCTGGTGTGCTCATGTTATGTTTTGCGGGTCAGCGCGGGGCCGGAATTTCCGGGCGGCTTAAGCGCGGGCGGAGGCAAATGCCTCAGCCCACTTTCTTGACGTTGGAGAGATGGACGGGACCGTCGATGGATTTGAGACCACCTTCGGGTTCCGCTTCGGTGGGCTTGGTTGCCTTGATCATCGGGCGTCCGCCCTCGACGATGACCTGGCCCTTGCGCGCCTTGACGAGCAGCACGGTACCGCGCTTGCCCTTGTGATTGCCTGCGATGATTTCGACTTCGTCGCCCTTTTTGACGTGGGTCTTGATGCGGCTCATGAAATGAATGGGTGAATTGAAATTGGTTGCGGTTCTCAGAGAACCTCGGGAGCGAGGGAAACGATCTTCATGAACGAGCGCTCGCGGAGTTCGCGGGCGACGGGGCCGAAGATGCGGGTGCCGCGGGGATTGTTGTCCTTGTCGATGATGACCACCGCGTTGGAATCGAAGCGGAGCACCGAACCGTCCGCGCGGCGGATCGGATAGGCGGTGCGGACCACCACCGCTTTGACGACGCTGCCCTTTTTGACGGCGGCCGTCGGGATGGAATCGCGGATGTGGCAGGTGATGACGTCGCCGATGCCGGCGGTGCGGCTGCGCTTGCCGAGCACGCCGATCATTTTCGCACTGCGTGCGCCGGTGTTGTCGGCGACAGTGACCATGGTTTCCATCTGAATCATGACTAGGAAGATTTGAAGGTTGAAAGTTGAGATGTGAAATCCGGCATGGCCGGACTCAGTGCGAGATCACCTCGGCGAGGTTCCAGCACTTGAGTTTTGAAAGCGGGCGGGTTTCTACGATGCGGACACGGTCGCCGATCTGGGCCTTCCCCTCCTCGTCATGCACGTAGTACTTCTTCGACCGCTTGACGATCTTGTTGAATCGGGGGTGCGGCACCCGGGCGATGTGTTCGACGACTACGGTCTTCTCCATTTTATTGGAAACGACCACGCCAACGCGTGTTTTACGAACATGGACCGGTGCGTCCTGGGGAGTCTCACTCATGGGAATCGATGGTAGGAAAAGGCTTTAAAATGGGAATCAGGCGGTCCGCTTGGCGTTGGTGGCGGTGAGAACGCGGGCGGTCTCGCGGCGCACGGTCTTGATGCGGGCTGGATTTTCCAGAGACCCGACGGATTTCTGGAGGCGGAGGTTGAGGGCTTCCTGCTTGAGCTCGCGGAGGCGCCCCTGAAGCTCGTCCACCGTGAGTTCGCTGATGTCTTTGGCTTTGGTTTTGGCCATGGTTCGGAAGATGTGTGAGTGGGATTGGCGCCGGATCAGGCGTGCGGATTGCGGGTGACGAGGCGGGTACGAATGCCGAGCTTGTAGGATGCGAGGCGCATGGCCTCTTTGGCTGCGGATTCGGTAACACCACCGATTTCGAAGAGGATGTTGCCGGGGCGGATTACGGCCACCCAGCCTTCCACCGCGCCCTTGCCCTTGCCCATCCGGGTTTCCGGCGGGCGGGAGGTGATGGACTTGTGCGGGAAAATCCGGATCCAGACTTTGCCTTTCCGTTTGAGCGAGCGGTTGATCGCGATCCGGCAGGCTTCGATCTGGCGGTTGGTCATCCAGCCGCGGTCAAGGGTTTGCAGACCGAAATCACCGAAGGCGACGGTGGTTCCGCGCTGGGCATTGCCGGAGCGGCTTCCGCGGTGGCTTTTGCGGAACTTGGTTCGTTTGGGCATCAAAGGCATGACTCGGTCCTTCTAGGGAAAGTGTTGAAATTGAGGGTTGTTGAAATGATCAGTTGCGGTTGTTCGGGCGGCGATCGCCTCCGCGATCCCCTCCCCTGCCACCGCGGTCTCCGCGATCGCCGCGGCCTTGGGGACGGCCTCCGCCGCCGGTGCCGTCGTCTTCCTTCTTATTGACCCAGCACTTCACGCCGATGATGCCGTAAAGGGTGCGGGCCTCGGCAAAACCGTAGTCAAGCGGGACGCGCAGCGTTTGCAACGGCACCTTGCCTTCGCGGTAGCCTTCGGCGCGGGCGATGTCCGCACCGCCGAGGCGGCCGGCACAACGAAGGCGGATGCCTTCGGCACCGAATTCCATTGCGGTCTGCAGCGCGCGCTTCATGGCGCGGCGGAAAGAAATCCGGCGTTCGAGCTGCACCGCGATTTGCTCGGCGACGAGCTGGGCATCAAGCTCCGGCTTGCGGATTTCGATAATGTCGATCTTGACCTGGGCTCCTTTGCAAAGAGTGGTGATTTCCTTGGTCATCGTCTCGATTTCCTTGCCTTGGCGGCCGATGATCAGGCCCGGACGGGAAGTGTGGAGGGTGACGCGGACGCTGTTCCAGGCACGCTCGATGACCACGCGGGCCAATCCGGCATTCTGCAGCTTGTTCTTCAGGTAGCCGCGGATCGCGAGATCCTCGTGCAGCTTGTCAGTGTAGTCCTTGCCGCTGGCAAACCATTTGGAGCGCCAGTCTTTATTGACGGCGAGACGGAATGCGATCGGATTTACTTTTTGGCCCATGGTCGGTTAGGAATGAAATTGGTGGTCGGGTTTTTCAGGCTTCTTCCTCGGCTGCAGCGGCGGGTTCGGCCGGCGCGGGATCCGTCTTGGCGGCCGCGGTCTTGCGAGGCGCGCGCTTCTTTTTCTCCGGCGCGGTGCCGACGAGTGTGATGGAAATGTGGCTGGTGCGCTTGATGATCGGTCCCGCGGAACCTTTGGCGCGGGGCTTGAAGCGGCGCATCGTCGGTCCGGCGCCGATTACGGCCTCCTTGATGACGAGCGTGTTCGTATCGAGAGAATAATTGTTATCCGCATCCGCGATCGCGGTCTTGAGCGTCTTGCCAATGAGCTGGGCGGCCTTCTTGGGAGTGAACGTGAGAATATCGAGGGCGGTCGAAACGGGCAGGCCCTGAATCGCGCGGGCGACATCGCGCGCCTTTTTAGGCGAGAGACGAACGAATTTGGTGATGCTTTTGACTTCCATGGGTCGTCGGACGTGAGGGATTACTGTGCTTGTGTTTCGAGAATGGCGAGGTCGCCCATGCGGGGCGATTCGGTGACGTTGTCGAGGTGATCGACAAAGGCGCCGGCGACGGCCTTGCGGACGTCGGCGATGATTGCTGTGCCGTAGGGCTGCTGCCCGCGGGCGAGGCGGAATGTCATGCCGATTTTCGCGCCCTGGCCTTCGCCGAGATTGAATACCAACATGCCACTTTCCTGATCGATGCTGACGACGCGGGCTTGCTGCAGCGAGCCCGCGCGGACATCGGGGCGGGGCTTCTGGCGCAGTCCGAGAACGGCGTCAAGCTCTCTAAGTGAAGTTTCCACGCGAACCCGGGAGTCGGGATCGGAGACCACGGCGAGGCGGATGTAATCGCTCACGGCTGAGGCCAGATGAGCGACCGCAGACTCCAGCGCCGCGTTTCTCTCGCGCTCCAGTTCGAGATCGGAAGCGATCTGGATGGCGCGATCGTTGCCGCCGTCAAAGACGTTCTTCCCCAGCACCGCGAGCTTCTCGCGGACTTGCGAGAGCTGCCCGGAGGCTTCCTTCTCGGCGCGGTTGGCCTGAGTGAGGCTCCGCTGGAGAGTCTGGTTCTGCTCCTGCAGTGTGGTGACGATTTCCTGATACTCCGCCGCCGTCGGAGCCTGCGCCACAGCCATGCCCGTGCCTGCCAACACCCCGAAAAGGGCGGCGGCGGTGGCTTGGAAATGGCGGGTGGAGCGCATGGCGGTCGGGTGGGCGGAAGAGTGGGAGATTATTTCTTACCGATGCCGCCGTGAGTGCGGAAGATGCGTGTCGGCGAGAATTCGCCCAACTTGTGGCCGACCATGTTCTCGGTCACATAGACCGGGACGAAAGTCTTGCCGTTGTGCACGGCGAAGTTGTGGCTGACGAAATCAGGCGTGATCATCGACTTGCGGCTCCAGGTCTTGATGGGCTTGCGGTCGGATCCGGCTTCGGCAACGGCGTCGATCTTCGCGAGTAGCTTCTGATCGACGAACGGGCCTTTCTTGAGGGAACGTGGCATTGGAAATTTGAGATTTCAGATTTGAGATTTCAGAGCGGAGACACTTACTTGCGCTTCGCTTTGTGGCGGGACTCGACGATGAACACGCTGGTGCCCTTCTTCTTGTTCCGGGTTTTCTGGCCCTTCGCGTGGCCCCAAGGGCTGAGAAGGTGCTGGCGTCCGCCGCCGGATTTCGATTTGCCTTCGCCACCACCGTTCGGGTGGTCAACCGGGTTCATCGTCATGCCGCGGACGGTCGGACGAACGCCCTGCCAGCGGGTGCGGCCCGCTTTGCCGGAAGTTTCGTTCATGTGATCGCGATTGCCGACCTGGCCGATCGTGCAGAAGCAGCGGTCGTTGAAGCGACGGATTTCGCCGGAGGGCATTTTCACGAGCGCCCAGCCGCCATCGCGGTTGGAAAGCACCGCGAGCTGGCCGGCGGCGCGGGCGACCTTGCCGCCGTTGCCGGGAATGAGTTCGATGTTGTGAATCGGCGTGCCGAGCGGCACCGCGCTGAGCGGCATCGCATTGCCGGTCTTCGGAGCGACCGCGGCACCGGCTACGACCTTGCCACCGACTTCGAGGCCGAGCGGGGCGAGGATATAGGATTTCTGCCCGTCCTCATACTGTATGAGGGCGATGCGGCAGGTGCGGTTCGGATCATACTCGATGCCCAGCACGGTGGCCGGCGCGTCGTGCCTGCCGCGCTTGAAATCGATCAGGCGGTAGTGGCGCTTGTGTCCGCCGCCGACGTGGCGGCAGGTGATGCGGCCGGTGTTGTTCCGGCCACCGCTGCGCTTGAGCGGGGTAAGCAGGCTCTTCTCGGGCTTGCTTTTAGTAACCTCGTCAAACGACGGCAGGTTCTTATAGCGCGCGGATGGGGTGATGGGCTTGAAAGTTTTCAGTGGCATGACTCGCGGAACGGTTCGGGGTTGCGGCTGGGGCGGAGGCAGTAGTGCTTCAGACCAGGTCGAGCGATTCGCCCTCCTTCAGGCGGACGATGGCTTTTTTCCAATGGGCGGTGCGGCCGGCGTCAGCGCGGCGCTTGCGGCGCTGTTTGCCGGCACAGTTGGCGGTGCGCACTCCGAGAACAGTTTTCCCGAAGAGCTGCTGCACGGCCTGCTTGATTTCCAGCTTGTTGGCGGTGCGGTCCACTTCGAGAGTGATCTCGTTGTTGGTCTCCTGGAGAAGGGTCGCCTTCTCACTCATGCGGACGTTTTTAATGACCTGGTAAATATCTTTCATGGTCTCGGTGTTGGTTCCGGGGTTCAGGCGGTGCGTGCCGCGAGGGTTTGGAGAGCGTCGCCCACGAGGACGATGGTCTTGGCGAGGAGTAGCTCTTCGACGTTCAAATCGCTCGGGCTAACAAGATGTGTCCACCCCACGTTGCGGGCGGCGCGGCGGGTGGCTTCATCGAAATCGCTGCCGACGATGAGAACCTTGTCATTGGAAGTGATTTCCCCCACCGCGGAGATGAAGGACTTCGTCTTGCCGTCGGAGATCGCGAAGGATTCCACAGTCAGGATTTTCTCGGCACGGACGAGATCGCCCAAGGTCCGGCGCAGCGCGAGCTTGCGGGTGCTCTTGTTGACCTTCTTGGAGTAATCCCGCGGGCGGGGTCCGAAGACCACACCGCCGCCGACGAAGATCGGGGCGCGCTTGTCGCCGTGGCGGGCGTTACCGGTGCCCTTCTGCTTGTAAATCTTCCGGTTGTTACCGCGGACCTCGCCGCGGGTCTTGGTGCAAGCGGAGCCGGTGCGGCGGTTGGCGCGGTAGGCGACCACGAGATCGTGGACGGCCTGGCGGCCTTTTTCCTCACCGACCAACACGAGGTTGGCGGCTTGGGCGTCTTCTGCGGTGAAAGTCTTGGCTGACATGACTGGGAATCGGGAAAAGTTTCAGGAGCCGCCGGATCAGGCGGACTTTTTCTTGGCGGGGCGGACGGTGACATAGTTCCCGATCGCACCGGGAATCGCGCCGGAAATCAGGATCACGCCATCCTCCTTGCGGACGGCGACGACCTTGAGATTCTGGATGGTGCTGCGGGTCGTGCCCATGTGGCCGGGCATCTTCTGGTTTTTCCAAACCCGGCCCGGAGTTGAGCGACAGCCGATGGCTCCCGTCCGGCGGTGCATCATGCTGCCGTGCGTCATTTTCAAACCACCGAAACCGTGGCGCTTAACCGCACCTTGGAAACCGCGGCCCTTGGAATCGCCGATGACATCAACCCACTGGCCTTCCGTGAAGGTGTCCATACCGGGGTGGCTGGAGGGAGCCTCCGTGCCGTTCTCCAAGCGGAACTCGCGGATGAAGCGCTTCGGCGTGGAGCCGGCCTTCTTGAAAATCCCCATGGCGGGGGCGTTCACGCGCTGCTCCTTCTGGTCGCCGTAGCCGACCTGAACGGCGGTGTAGCCGTCGCTGTCAGGAGTTTTGGATTGGAGAATCGTGTTTCCCGAAACGTCGATGACGGTAACGGGGATCATGATGCCCGCCGCGTGATCGAACAGGCGGGTCATACCGATTTTTTTGCCGAGAAGGCCAAGTGACATAATAAGAGGAGAGTTGAGATTGGAGAATCCAGAGACAGGTTGGGGACTCAGATGCGGATGGTGATATCGACACCGGCTGGCAGGTTGAGCTTCTTCAGCTCATCCACGGTGCGGGCGGTCGGATCGACGATGTCGAGCAAGCGCTTGTGAGTGCGGATTTCGAATTGCTCCATCGACTTCTTGTTCACGTGGACCGAGCGGTTCACGGAAAACTTTTCAATACGGGTCGGGAGCGGGATCGGGCCGGCCACACGAGCTCCCGTGCGTTTCGCGGTCTCCACGATTTCTTGGGCGGAACGGTCGATCGCGCGGTGGTCGAACGCGCGCAAACGGATGCGGATTTTCTGGTTTTCCATGGTGGAGAAGAGGTTGTGTGACGGATTACGTAGTGGGTCTGCAGGGCGAGCTATCGACTAACCGAGACGGTCGCTGACGATTTCTTCGACGATGTTGGTCGGGACCTGCTCGAAATGCGATGGAGTCATCGCATACGAAGCACGGCCCGAGGAGAGAGTGCGAACGGCGGTGGAGTAGCCGAACATTTCCTTGAGCGGCACGTTGGCGTGCACGATTGAAAGTTTGCCTTTCAGTTCAGTATTCTGAATCTGCCCGCGGCGGCGGCTGAGGTCGCCCATCACGTCGCCTTGATAGTCGTCCGGAGTGGAGACTTCAACGGCCATGATGGGTTCCAGTAGAATGGACTTCGCTTTTTTAAAGCCGTCCTTCATTGCGAAAATCGCGGCCATCGTGAAGGCATTTTCGTTGGAATCGACGTCGTGATAGGAACCGTCGAGGATTTCCACATGAACATCGATCACTGGATAGCCGGCGATGATGCCATTGGTCATCGACTCGTTGATGCCTTTATAAACCGCGCTGATGTATTCTTTAGGAATCGTGCCGCCGACAACCTTGTTATCGATGGTCAGTCCCTTGCCCTTTTCGTTCGGCTTCACCGATAGAATGACGTGGCCATATTGACCGCGGCCGCCGGATTGTTTGATCAGCTTGCCCTCGCCCCCGGCGGATTGAGTGATCGTCTCGCGATAAGCGATCTGCGGGGCGCCGGTATTGGCCTCCACCTTAAACTCGCGGCGCAACCGATCGACGATGATTTCCAAATGGAGCTCGCCCATGCCGGAAATGATGGTCTGCCCGGTTTCCTCATCGGTCTTCACCACAAAGGTGGGATCTTCTTCGGACAGGCGGCCGAGCGCCATGCCGAGTTTCTCTTGATCCACCTTGGTCCGCGGCTCGACGGCCATGGAAATGACCGGATCCGGGAAAGTGGGCGGCTCGAGAACCACATCGTGGTTTTCGGCGGCGAGCGTGTCGCCGGTGGTGACGTTTTTAATCCCGACCATCGCGGCGATATCGCCGGAATAACAGGCGTCGATATCCGTGTGCTGGTTCGACTGGATGCGGATCAGGCGGCCAACGCGCTCCGACCGGCGGGTGCGCGGATTGTATACCGTATCACCCTTTTTGATCATTCCGGAATAGACCCGGAAGAATACCAGTTTCCCGACGAACTTGTCGGCCCAGAGTTTGAAAGCGAGAGAGACGAACTTTTCCTTATCCGAAGTGATAACTTCGATGTGTTTCTCGTGATCGTCGGGGTCCATGCCGAGAGCCGGCGGGATGTCCAGCGGGCTGGGGAGATAATCGAGAACGGCGTCCAGAAGATATTGGACGCCCTTGTTTTTGAAAGCGGACCCGCCGGTGACGGGAATGAGTTTGTTCGCGATTGTGGCGCGCCGGAGACCTTGTTTCAGTTCCTCGCGGGAGATGGCTTCCTCTGCCAGAAACTTTTCACCCACCGCGTCGTCCACATCGGCGACGGCGTTTAGCAACTCTTCATAGGCGAGTTTGCAGGTCTCGATCTGGTCGCCTTCGAGTTCGCGAACCGTGTAGGTCGAGCCGAACTTGTCGTCGTCCGAATAATGGATCGCCTTCTGGTTCACCACGTCGATCTGGCCGACCAAGTGATCCTCACAGCCGATCGGTATCAGAATCCGTACGGCGTTGGCTCCGAGCTTTTCCTTAACTTCGTTGAAAACGTTTTCGAAGTCCGCACCGGTGCGGTCCATCTTGTTCACGAAGATGATTCGCGGAACGTTGTATTTGGTCGCCTGTCGCCAAACCGTTTCGGACTGAGGCTGCACTCCGGCGACACCGCAGAAGACAACGATACAACCGTCCAGCACCCGCAACGAACGCTCCACCTCGGCGGTGAAATCGACGTGGCCAGGCGTGTCGATGATATTGATGCGGTGTTTGTGCCCGTCGAAAAGCTTGGTCATCCCCTCCTCCTCGTGCTGCCACCACTCGGTAGTGACGGCGGCGGAGGTGATGGTGATGCCGCGTTCCCGCTCCTGCTCCATCCAATCGGTCGTCGCGCCACCATCGTGGACCTCGCCGATTTTATGGATCATTCCCGTGTAGAAGAGAATCCGCTCGGTGAGCGTCGTCTTGCCCGCGTCGATGTGCGCGGCGATCCCGATATTTCGGGTGCGCTCGAGCACATACTGGCGGTCTGGACTGTTCGGATTCACTGCGGAAAATCTGCTGGAGCGCGGATCGGGTAGTTAGAAGCGGAAGTGGGCGAAGGCGCGGTTGGCCTGGGCCATCTTGTGCACATCGTCGCGTTTGCGAACGGCGCTGCCTTGGTTGTTGGCTGCGTCCTTGATCTCATTGGCGAGCGCGACATGCATCGGCGTGCCTTTGCGATTGCGGGCGTAGTTGACGAGCCAGCGCATCGAAAGCGATTCCGAGCGATCGGCTGCAACTTCGAGTGGCACTTGATAAGTGGCACCACCGACGCGGCGGGATTTCACTTCCACGCGTGGCTTGGTGTTTTCGACAGCACGGGTGACGACTTCGAGAGGATCGACGGTATCGACGCCTTCATTGGCGCGGTCGATTGCGGCGTAAACGATGCGCTGTGCGAGCGAACGTTTTCCGGATTCCATCACCTTGGAAATAAGGTGACCAACGAGGGCGCTGTCGTAGCGGGGGTCGCGACGATCGGGCTTTGTGAAGATGCGCTTGCGGCGTGGCATGGCGTTGGGATGGTTGGGTTGAAGTAATTATTTCTTCTTCGCGGGAGCCGCGGCTGCGCCGGGCTTCGGACGCTTGGCTCCGTATTTGGAACGGCTCTGGCGGCGCTTGTCCACGCCGAGGGTATCGAGCGATCCGCGGACGATGTGATAGCGGACACCTGGAAGGTCCTTCACCCGGCCGCCGCGAACGAGGACGATCGAGTGCTCTTGGAGGTTGTGCCCTTCACCGCCGATGTAAGCGATGACTTCGAATCCGTTGGTAAGGCGAACCTTTGCCACCTTGCGGAGAGCCGAGTTCGGCTTCTTGGGCGTCCGCGTCATGACTTGGAGGCATACTCCGCGGCGCTGGGGGCAGTTCACAAGTGCGGGGGACTTCGACTTCTCCGTCGGAGTGTGGCGTCCCTTGCGAACGAGCTGATTGATTGTCGGCATGATTTCCTGCGTGGTTCTGTTGATTCCCGAGTTTTTGGGACAGACCGGCGCGCCGACGAGTTTGACCTCGCAAGAGCTTTTTTCCGGAGCTGCACCCGATAAAGTTTCCCTATGTTGAGGACTGCTTCACTCAATGCGTCAGCAGCCCCCCGGAGTGGGGGGCGAGACTCTAGGGGCCGGCTCCGACCTGACAAGCCCTATTTTACGAATTTCCGGTTTCGGACCGAAGCTTGGAAAATCAAGGATTTGGGCCGATCTAACGGTGATTTTCGTGTGCTAGGCCGCGGAAAAGCCCGCCCGCCCGTCTCCCCTTTCATCCCCTTGTCCCCCGCCCTGCCACTCATTCCTCCGACGTCAGCACGATGTCCTTGAATCGGACCGTCATCGGCTGGCCGGCGTGGAGCTGGAGCGCCAGAACGCCTTCCTTCGCGCCCTCTTTGGTTTGGTCGGTCACATCGACGGTTTCCTTGCCGTTGATGAAATGCTGGAGGTGATTTCCCTTCGCGATGATGGTGTAATCGTTCCAATCCGCCGGATGGATCGCGTCTTGAATCGCTTGTGATTCGCCCACCGAGCCGTTCACTTCGATTTTCGGCTTGTTCGGCGCTTCGCCCTGCTGAATCGACACTTTTTGACCGCGCTGGGCGAGAATGCCGCGGCCTTTTTCCTCATACAGGATTCCGCTGTAGGTTTTGCCGGTTTCGAAATCCGCCTGATAGCCGGCGACCACCGAATACTCGGGCTTCACCACTTTGCTGCGGTATTGCACTCCGGAATTCCCAAATCCGTCCGATTTGCCGTTCGCATCCACGATGGCGTATTTGAAATGCAGCTCGAAATCCCCGACCGTGCCGTCCCAGATCAGGAATGTGTTTTCCTTCACCGGATTCTCCTTTGTGGTCTGGCCGACGAGTTCTCCATCCTTCACGCTCCAGAATCCGGGCTGGCCTTTCCAGCCGGTCAAATCCTTTCCATTAAAGAGCTCGCGCTCTCCGGCGCTGGCGAATGTGACGAGGGCGAGGAAGGTGATGGTAGTCGGGATTTTCATAAGTGGGCGCACCATACCGGCTCCTCCGGCCGGAAATTTCGCGCGTTGCCAAAGCCGTTCCGCCTTTGGAACATCCCGCCGTGCCCCGCCGCCATCTCATCGCTCCGGACAAGTTCAAAGGCTCGCTAACCGCCTCCGAAGCCGCCGCGGCGATCGTCCGTGGCATCCGCCGCCGCGAGCCGGACGCGCTATTCGACGTTTGTCCGATCGCCGACGGTGGCGAGGGGTTCGTGGAAACCCTGGCCGGCGCGATGACCGGAAACTGGATTGATTGCCCCGCCGTGGACGCGCTCGGGCGTGCCATCGCGAGCCGCTATTTTCTCGCCGAGTCGCCCGACGGCCCGACCGCTATTTTGGAAATGGCCGAGACCACCGGGCTGTGGCGGTTGGCACCAGCGGAGCGCGATCCGCTTCGCGCCACCACCCGCGGCACCGGCATGCAAATCGCCCATGCCGCCGGCGAAATGGGCGCGCGCCGCATCGTGCTCGGCCTCGGCGGCAGCGCCACCAACGACGGCGGCGCGGGCATGGCCGCGGCCTTGGGCATCGATTTCCTCAATGCCGCGGACGAAGAAATCGACCCGGTTCCCGCCAAGTTAGCGGCATTGTGCCGGATCGACGCCAGCCATCGCATCTCATTACCGCCAGTGATTGCCGCGTGCGATGTGGACAATCCGCTGCTCGGCGAACGCGGTGCCACCGCCATTTTCTCCGCCCAAAAAGGCGCTACCGAAGCCGCGAAACCCGAACTCGAAGCCGCCCTCTGCCGGCTCGTGAAAATCGACGACGCAGCCGTGTCCGCCCGGATCCCCGGGGCCGGCGCGGCGGGCGGGCTGGGGTTCGGCCTAATGCATTTCGCCGGGGCGCGACTGGTGTCGGGCTTCGATTTGCTGGCGGATTTGCTCGACCTGAAATCACGGATTTCCGCTGCCGATCACGTCGTCACGGGCGAGGGTTCGCTCGATGCGCAGAGCTTGTCCGGCAAAGGCCCGGTCGCCCTGGCGCGGTTGGCGAAATCGCTGGGCAAGCCGGTTACGGGCTACTGTGGAATCGCGGACGACGCGGCGCGCAAGAGCGGGATTTTCGATTCCTTACACGCTCTCGCGGACAGCGGATTGCCGATGGAAACGTTGATTGCCGACGCCGAGCGATTGTTGGAGGAGCTGGCCGCGGGTCGCGATTTTTCCTGATTTTATGAAAACGCCTTTCATCACCGAAGCCGAGGCCATGAAGGAAGACTTCAAAGGCCGCTCGAATCACTGGATGTGCCGTCCGGAAATCACCAACGCCAAGGACTTGCAGATTTGTCGCGCCGTCCTTCCCGCTGGCGAATGCCACAATTTCCACCAGCATCCCGAACTGGAAGAAGCCATTTACGTCCTAGAAGGCGAGGTCGAGCAATGGGTCGGCGAGGAAAAGCGCGTGCTGAAAGCCGGCGAGGCGGCCCACATGTTGCCCGGCGTGGTCCACGCCACTTTCAATGACAGTGCCGCGGACGCCGTGATTCTCGCCATCCTCTCGCCCGGTTCGCAAACCGGCCCCTTCCTCGTGGACGCCAGCGGCGAGGAGCCGTGGGCGTCCATTCGGAATGGATGATTCTCAGCGCCTTCCAGCGCGCTGGCGGCTGCCGTTGCGGCGCGATGCATTGGAGTAATCCCGCTCGCCGCCGCCATTGCCACCGCCGCCATTGCCACCGCCGCCATTTCCACCGCCGCCACCGCCCTGGCGACGCCCACCGCCGCCGCCACCGCGATTACCACCGCCCTGGACCATGCCGCCGCCAGTGCGCATCCGCAGGTGACGCTCGGCGAGGACCGCATCGTGCCATTCGTGATCGTCCCAGCGCGGGACGGGCCCCTTGATGACCTTTTCGATTTCCCGGAGAAATTCGCGCTCATCCTCCGCACAGAACGAAACCGCGCGCCCATCGGCACCCGCCCGACCGGTCCGGCCGATGCGATGCACGTAGGCTTCCGGCTCGTTGGGCAGGTCGAAATTGACGACCAGCCCCACGTCCTTCACGTCCACGCCGCGCGCCGCCACGTCGGTGGCGACGAGGACCGGCGTGAGGCCTTTCTTGAATCGGTCGAGCGCCTTTTCGCGCTGGGCTTGGGATTTGTTGCCATGGATGGCATCGGCGGGAAATCCGGCGTCGCAGAGGCTTTTGGCCAGCTTGTTCGCGCCATGCTTCGTCCGGCTAAAGACGATCGTGAGCTTGCCTTCCTTCGCCCTGGCTTGCTCCGAGAGCAGCCGCTCCAGCAGCGGCCGCTTGTGCTCGCGATCCAGAAACGCCACCTGATGCTCGATGCGCTCGGCCGTCGTCGTTTCCGGCGCGATGCTGACCCTGGCCGGATTTCGCAAAATCGTGTTGGCGAGTTCGACGATGTTCGGCGCCAGCGTGGCCGAGAAGAACAACGACTGCCGGTTGGCCGGCAGCAGCGCCACGATACGCTTCACGTCGCGCAGGAAACCCATGTCCAGCATGCGGTCCACCTCATCGAGCACGAAGAATTCCACTGCGGAAAGGTCCACCGCGCGCTGGTCGATCAAGTCGAGCAGCCTGCCCGGCGTCGCCACCAGCACGTCCACACCGCCGCGCATCGCGGAAATCTGCGGATTTTGCCCTACTCCGCCGTAGATCAGCGTCTGGCGGAACCGCACGTCGCGGCCGTAGGTCGTGAAGCTCTTCCCGACCTGCCCGGCGAGTTCGCGGGTCGGCGCGAGGACCAGCGTGCGGCAGGTTTTCGGCCGGTTCTGGCGCGGGCGCTCATGGATTGCATGAAGAATCGGCAGGGCGAATCCCGCGGTTTTTCCCGTGCCGGTCTGCGCGCAGCCGATCAAATCGCGGCCTTGCAGCAGCAGTGGGATCGCCTGCACCTGGATCGGCGTGGGCGTGATATAATTCAATTCGCGCAGAACGCGTTGGAGGGGCGCGGCCAGCGGCAGCGCCTCGAATGTAGTCGGGGTCATGTGTCTTGAAATGCCTGCCTCGTCCCGGAAAGGGCGGCGGGCTGTGTCGATGAGCGTTTGGCGAACCTCAAACAATCTCTCATCGATGAAGACCGGAAAAGGGCGGAACCGGAACACCGGCATCCTGCAGCGCCGGAACCGGCGCGCGGCGGCTTCCATAGGCGCAGCGCGGCCGGTGACAAGTAATTTCCCAATCGGGACAACGAAAATGATTTCCCCATCGCCCGATTCCACCCCCTCCCGCGCCGCGGACTTCCCGTCTGGACAATGCTTGACCGGCTTTTAGCTTCGCCGCACTCGCAGACCACCCATGGATTCCCCACAAGACCCCGCCGTCCAGCAACTCCCGCCCGATGACGTCGCCGCCATCGACGAACTCGGAAAAACCTACCAAGCGCTCCGCGCGGAACTCGCCAAGGCGATCGTCGGACAGGAGGACGTGATCGAGAAGCTCGCGATCTGCCTTTTCGCCCGCGGCCACGCCCTGCTCATGGGCGTCCCCGGTCTGGCGAAAACGTTGCTCGTTTCCTCCGTCGCACAGACCTTCGACTTGTCCTTCAACCGCATCCAATTCACGCCCGACCTGATGCCCGCCGACATCACCGGCACCGACATCATCCAGGAATCCGGCGTCGGCGGGAAACGCGAGTTCGAGTTCATCAAAGGCCCCGTCTTCGCCCACATCGTCCTCGCCGATGAAATCAACCGCGCCCCGGCGAAAACGCAGTCCGCCATGCTTGAGGCCATGCAGGAAAACAAGGTCACCGTCCTTGGCACCACCTACACGCTTGAGCCGCCGTTCTTCGTCCTAGCCACCCAGAACCCCATCGAGCAGGAAGGCACCTACCCGCTCCCTGAGGCGCAGCTCGACCGTTTCATGTTCCTCATCGAAGTCGGCTACCCGTCCACTGCCGAGGAAAAGGAAATCGCCCGCGCCACCACCGGCAGCGCCCGCCAGACGCTCAACCACCTGCTCGATGGCGATAAAGTCATCGCCTTCCAACAACTCGTCCGCCGCGTCCCCGTCCCCGAGCATTTGTATGACTACGCGGTGAAAATCGTTCGCATGACCCGCCCCGGCGAACCCGAATCGCCGCAGTGGATCCGGGAAACCGTCGGCTGGGGCGCCGGCCCGCGCGCTGTCCAGTATCTCATCCTCGGCGCCAAATCCCGCGCCGCACTTCGTGGTTCCTACATGGCCTCCCTCGAAGACCTCGAAGCCGTCGCCCCCGCCGTCCTCACCCACCGCGTCATCACAAATTTCTCCGCCGAGTCACAAGGCATGACTTCCAAAAAAATCGTGGAGCGGCTGATTAAGGAGATGCGGGAAGATTGAGTCTTCAGATCCATTCTCATCGGATTCGACGGGATTGAAAACGTTGGAAACTGCAACTACCAATGACCTAGATGTTAATTACGGCGAATTCGCCACAATTAGAAAGGATTCCAGAATGCACTATAAAATCACAACTCCGGTCTCGAGCCCCAACGGGGCGCAATTCATAAGCCCAGGGCAACGCCCTGGGTCTCGTCATCTCAATAGTCCCAAGCCCTGAAAGGGCCAAACTACTGCCCGCAGGTCCCACCTCGCCATCCCAACTTTTTCAGCTTACGTTAAAAAAATGAAAGCCACCCTCTCCAGCAAAGGGCAGATCACGATCCCGCTCGTCCTCGGGAACCGTTTGAACCTGAAAATCGGCGACCAGCTTGAATTTGAAGCAAAAGCTCCAATCCTAACGACAAAGCGCGTTATTGACCGCGAGCAATGGAAAAGAGCTTTTGCGGAGTGGGGGGATTCGGTGACGAAATCGCTCGAAGGACATCCGTGGCAGAAAATGTCGTCGTCCGAGTTGCTCGATGACATGCGCGGAGAAGTGGAGGAAAATATTCCGTTACCATGATCACCGCCCTCGATTCCTCCGTCATTTGGGCGATCTTCAATAGAAAGAAGGACTGGGAGCGCTGGTTGGATGCTTTGGCGAGCGCGGCATCCGTAGGAACCCTCCTCATTTCTTCAGTCGCATTTTCCGAACTCGCTCCAGCGGAAGAGAACGCGGACAAGCTTGCCGCCCGCTTGGAACAATTCGCGATCACATACGACACGATCAGCCCGGAATCCGCGCACCTCGCTGGAATAAAATTCAAACGCTATCGGAGGGCCGGTGGCCCGCGTCAGCAACTCATCCCGGATTTCCTAATCGCCGCGCACGCCAAAGTTCAAGCCGATCGGCTCGCGGCCATCGACCGCGGATACCTAAGAACCTGGTTCTCCGATCTCACCCTCCTCCAACCCTCATGAGCGGACATTCCTTCATCGACAACAATCTCCTCTCCCGCCTCGGCTCCCTCCCCATCGAGTCGCGCAAGCCGATGATGGGAAATGTCGCGGGCAAACACCGTTCGCCCCACCGCGGCTCGTCCGTCGAGTTTGCCGAGTATCGCAAATACGTCCCCGGCGATGACACCCGCCGCCTCGATTGGAAAGCCTTCGCCCGCTCGGATCGATTCTATATCAAAGAATTCGAAGCCGACACCAACCTCCGCGCCTACTTCGTAGTCGATGCCTCCGGCTCAATGAACTTCACCGGCGGTGGCGAACCGAAAATCCAATACGCCCGCCGCATCGCTGCCTCGCTCGCCTATTTGTTAGTTAATCAAGGCGACGCCGCCGGCCTCTCGATCTGCACCGACAAACTCCACCTCGAAGTCCCGCCCAGCCGCCGCGCCGCCCACCTCGAGCGCTTTTTCAGCACACTCGGCGCACTCGAGCCTAAAGGTGAGACCGGCCTCATCGCCGCCCTTCACACCATCGCGGAAAAAATCGCTCAGCGCGCCTTCGTCGTCATTCTATCCGACCTCTTCACCGACCCCGCCGCCCTCGGCGACGCGCTCCAGCACCTCCGCTACCGCAAGCACGACATCGCAGTTTTCCACCTGATGGACCCGTTGGAAATCGGCTTCGAGTTCGACCGCCCCCACCGCTTTGTCGATCTCGAAGACGGCACCGCCCTCGTCGTCGAACCCAACCTCATCGCCGACGAATACAAAACCGCCCTCCGCGATTTCCTCACCGCCGTCCGCGCCAAATGCCACGACGCCGCCGCCGACTACCAACTCGTCACCACTGACACGCCACTGGAACCGCTCCTGCGGGAATTTCTCACAGCCAGATTGCCGAAGTCGAAGCACTAAGCTCATGCCCACCACTACCAAACCGTTCACCGACAAACAGAAGGCCGAAATATTCGTCCGGGACCGTGCCACCTGCTGTTTCTCAGGAGCAAACCTTTGGCTTTTGGACGCTCCGTTGCGCCACGGCTGGGAATCCGACTGGGTTGATCATATCCGGCCCATGTCCCGTGGCGGAAAATCCGACTCACTCGACAACGGAGTCTGCGCATCTGCTACCTTCAACATAAAGAAGCGCAACAACTCGGCGGATACCACCTATCTATTTCGAAACGGGCATCCGACTTCATTATACTATGAACTTAACGGACCTCCGCCGACAGCCGTGGTCGAACGACTCCAACGGCTCGCGAACTTGAAAGTTCCAGATTGGTATTTCAACCGCTCCATCAATTGGGTCCTACAGGCTGTTTACTACAAGTGCTGGGCAAAACATTGGGACAAGCTGCCGACTCGTGATGACAACTACTGGTTCGGTGCGGCATACAAAAAACTTCAAACATTTCAAAAAATCGCTGATTCGTGCGAATCTCTTGAAGAACGCGGCATCGTCCAGTCACCGTCAGAACTTCAACAGATACTGTTATCTCTAAGAGAAATGGAATCACTCAAGGACTTCATAAACCGCTCTCTCGAAATATTCCCGACTTTTAAAATCAACTCCGAATCTTGGGATGAATACTTCAATCCAGAAGACTACGTCGATTCCGAAGGAGAATGTAAAAAGGAATGCGACGCTCAGCGCAACAAGGCCTACAAAAAGGCAATAGCGATCCGAAACCAACTCAACGGAGAAACGTTCGATTGCATCGAATCCGACTACAAAATCCGCTACGTCCCCGCGTAGTTCCACATATCCCTCCGCGTCCCTCTCCACGACCTCGGCGCCTCCGCGTTTCGTTTCATTCGCTCAATCCCATCTTCCTTCGCGTTTCCTTCGCGTTTCCTTTGCGACCTTCGCGCTTTTGCGGTTCATTCCATCCCAGATCACGACAGCACTGCTCATCAAGACCCCATGAAAACGTTCACCGTAGCCGCAGCGAATCAGCAATTCGACCAAGTCCTCGAATTTGCCAGCACCGCTCCCGTCGTTATCACGGAAGAAGGTCGTCCAACCTGTGTAATAACGACGTCTGAGGACTACGATTCACTCATGAAATTCATACACGAAAACCTCAAACGCGAAGTGAAGTTGGGCTTCGATCAACTTGATCGAGGGGAGATTTCCAACCAGACCATCGAGCAAATCGCCGCTGAAGCTATTGAGATCCATCGTCGAAAATCCAAGGAAGCCTCCAATCTCATAAAGAAACAAGATCTCACCTAAACCCTCTTCCTGCCCGCACCTCTCCCCTAACTCCGCAACTTCGCGTGTCGATTTAATCACTTCATCCCCTCTTCCTTCGCACCCCTTTGCGACCTCAGCGCCTTTGCGGTTAATTTTCTTTTCCCATGCTTTTCCTAAACCCTCTCCTCCTCTGGGGTCTGCTCGCTGCGGTCGTTCCCATCGCCATCCATTTGCTAAATCGCCGCCGCCACAAAACCATCCAATGGGCGGCCATGCAGTTCCTGCTGAAGGCCACACGCGAGTCGCGCGGCAAGAAAAAGCTCCGCCATATCCTCATCCTCACCTGCCGCGCGCTCGCCCTCGCAGCGCTCGCATTCGCTGCCGCGCGGCCGATCGTTTCCGGCCTCATCGGCTGGGGTGGCGGGTCCATCGATACCGTCGTCCTCGTCCTCGACCGCTCGGCTTCCATGGAAGCGAAACCCGGCGACGGCCTAGCCCCGCGGCGGGAAATCGTCATTCAAAAAGTGCGGGATGCCATGGCCAGCCTCGGCGGCGCGCGGCTTGTCCTAATCGACAGCGCCAGCGGGAAACCCCAGGAAGTCCCCTCACCTGACGCGCTCACGGAGATTTCCTCGACCGCCGCCACCGACACTGCCGCGGATTTTCCCACTCTCCTCAACCGCGCCGCCGAATACCTGGCCGACTCCACCGGCCGCGCCGAAATCTGGCTCGCCTCCGACCTCCAGGCGACCAACTGGAAGGCCGACGACGAACGCTGGACCGCCGCCCGCGCCAGCCTTGCCGCGCTGCCGCAAAAGCCCGCCATCCGCGTCCTTTCCCTCACCGGCCCCGCCTCGCCGAACACCGCCGTACGCCTGCTGAGCTCCCGCCGCTCCGGCGACGAACTCCTGCTCGACCTCGAAATCCTACGTTCCGAGGACGCCCGCGGCTCCACCACCATCCCTCTCACTACCAACCTCGGCGGCGCCCGCACCACCGAGTCCCTCGAAATTCCCGGCCAGTCACTCCGCTTCCAAAAGCGCGTCGCCCTTCCTGCCGCCAGCGAAACCGGCTCCGGCTGGGTCTCCATCCCGGCCGATGGCAACCCGCGCGACAACGCCGCGTTCTTCGCTTACGGCCCGGCCCGCCCGGTGAAATCCCTCGTCGTCGCCCCCGCCGGCGAGGCCGCCGACTACCTCGCTCTCGCCGCCGCCCCGCCCGGATGTGGCAATCAAAGCGTCGCTCGCGTCGACCCGGCCCAAGCCGCCACCATGGAAACCGGCGACATCGCCACCATCCTCTGGGCCGCCCCGCTGCCCACCGGCCCGACCTACGAAGCCCTCGAACGTTTCCTGAAATCCGGCGGCAATGTCATCTTCTTCCCGCCCGCCGTCCCGTCCACCGACACCTTCCTCGACCTGAAATGGACCGATGCCGCCGACGCTCCGGCCGGGAAATTCTTCATCCTCAAAGACTGGAACCACAGCGACGGCCCGCTCCGCGACGGCATCGATGGCACCCCGATTCCCGCCGAGCGCCTCAAAGCCATCCGCCGCCAAATCCCCCAAGGCGACGCCACTTCGCTCGCCCGCTGGGAAGATGGCGAGCCGTTCATCACCCGCCGCATCGTCGATCACGGCACCGCCTGGTTCATCGGCTCCCTGCCCGACTATACCTGGTCCAACCTCGGCGACGCCGATGTCCTCCTGCCCGCCGTCCAGCGCATCGTCGCCGCCGGCGCCGAACGCTTCGACGCCTCCTACCTCACCACCGTCGGCAGCGATTCCGCCCAACTCCTCGCCGGCGAAACCCGCACCCGCATCGACGACTACGGCTCGCCGGATCCCGCCAACGCCGCTTACGAAGCCGGCATCTTCCGCCTCGGCGACCGCCTCCTCGCGGTCAACCGACCCGCCCGCGAGGACGCCTTGGAAATCCTGACCAAAGAGTCCCTCGACCAAGCCCTTGAAGGCACGAATTACACTCTGCTTGACCAAGCCGGCCAAGCCACCGACCCCTCGCTTTCCCGCGACGTCTGGCGCGCCTTCCTGATAGCAATGCTGCTATTGCTAATCTCCGAAGCCATCCTCTGCCTGCCGAAGAAATCGCATTCGCAAGTGCTGCCGGGCTGCGCGACCGCGTGAAGCTCTGGCGGGAATGATGCCGGAGACATCACGTTCACGCAGTCAATTGGAGAGCTGCGGCCACCGCACGGAAGTTCGCCAGCCCAGCCTCGATGTTATCGATGATTTCCTCCGCCAGATCCGCCGGCTCGGGCAGATTGTCCAAGTCGGCAAGGCTGTCGTCCTTGAGCCAGAAGAGATCGAGACTTGTTTTGTCGCGGGCGGCGAGTTCTTCGAAGCTGTATTTCCGCCAGCGGCCTTCGGGATTTTTCTCGCTCCACGTCTCCTTGCGTTTCCGACGATTGCTGGGGTTGTAGCAGTCGATGAATTCGCGCAGGTCTTCGAGGCGCAACGGCTTTCTTTTGAGCGTGTGGTGGATGTTGGTGCGGTAGTCGTAATACCAAACTTCCTTGGTGGCGGTGGTCTTTCCAGCGGCGCGGTTATCGAAGAAGAGCACGTTCGCCTTCACCCCTTGGGCGTAGAAGATGCCGGTGGGGAGACGGAGGATGGTGTGGAGATCGGTGGTTTCCATCAGCTTCTTGCGAACGATCTCCCCGGCCCCGCCTTCGAAGAGCACGTTGTCAGGCAGCACGACCGCCGCACGACCGGTGGTCTTGAGCATCGCCCGGATGTGCTGGAGGAAGTTGAGCTGCTTGTTGGAGGTGGTCGCCCAAAAATCCTGGCGATTGTAGGTGAGGTCATCCTTCTCCTGTTCGCCTTCTTCGTTGGTGAAAGTCATGCTGCTCTTCTTGCCGAAGGGCGGATTGGCGAGGACCAGATCGAGCGTTTGCGATGGTTGGGCAATCAGGGCGTCGGCAGCGGACACACAGCTCTCACCATCGATCTCGCCGATGTTGTGGAGGAATAGATTCATCAGGCACAAGCGACGAGTGCCGGCGACGATCTCGTTGCCGTGAAAGGTGTCGTTCTTCAGGAATGCCTTCTGGCTCTTGTCGAGTTTGTAGTTTTTGACCAGGTAGTCATAGACGGCGAGGAAGAAACCGGCGGTGCCGCACGCGGGATCGCCAATGGTTTGGTTCGGCTCAGGGACCGCACACTCGACCATCGCGGCGATTAGCGCCCGCGGAGTGAAATACTGGCCAGCACCGGACTTGGTATCCTCGGCGTTCTTTTCGAGGATGCCTTCGTAGATGTCGCCTTTGACGTCGGAGTCGAGTATCACCCATTGCACGCCATCCACCATCTCGATCAACCGTGCGAGCTTGGCGGGGTCGGTGATCTTGTTCTGCGCCTTGGTGAAGATCTGGCCGAGCATGCCTTTGCCGCTGCCGAGCTCACGCAGCGTCTCGACGTAGTGGACTTCCAACTCCGCACCCTTAAGTGGCTTGAGCGATGCCCATGCGTATTTCTTCGGCACGCCGACATCGCGCTTGTAGGGTTCACGACCGTATTCATCGGCCATCTTGAGGAAAATCAGGTAGGTGAGCTGCTCCAGGTAGTCGCCGTAGCCAACGCCGTCGTCGCGGAGGGTGGTGCAGAAACTCCAGACTTTGGAGATGATGGAATCGGTGGTCATGGAAATCGGTTCAGGGACGTTGGAGATCGAGGAGAAAAGTGCGTTTTTCGAACTCCTCAATCCTTGCCGCGAGGTTATGGAGCTCTTGTTCGTCGAATGATTCTGCAGCGGGATTTTTTGTCATCAAGTTCTCCAGGCGGCTTATAGCTGCCTCGTGGTCGTCAAGCGTTTCGATGGATAGGACCATATCGAAAGGAATTATAGCTTCCAACCCTCCCGCCTCATAAGTCCCAGCAGGTTGATGCAAGGGACACCGAGTTCCCGGCAGACATCCGGCACAAAAAACTCTCGCTTTGGTCTTCGCTTCTCGGCTGCCGGCGTTTCAGAGGTCACCACGATGCCGTCGCGCTCTTGCGCCAAGGCAATCACGTAGGCATCAGCCTCCTCATATTCGGCCTTGGGATCGAGCAATCCGGGAAACCTGGATTGGATGGCGAGTGCTCGTCCAAGAATCTCTGCATTTGGCACCCAAATCTCTTGGCGTCCAGCAGCCCAAGCGCTCAGTTCTCCGGTTCCCACCGCTTCCAACTCCTCGCGAACTAGAGCTGGAGAGACGAACCGACCCTCCCCAACAAGCCCGTCGATACAGCCGACCAAGGATACAAACACGTCCGTGGGATAGAAGCGGGCCTGCCAATCCATGTAGATATTGGTATCGACCGAATAGTGGCGACCAAGTCGCTGGCCGTCACTCATCGGAACCTCCCGATCCCGGACGAGCCCGGAGCGCGTCCTTGAGTTTCCCGAAATGCTCGAATTTCAGATCGAGGTGGCGCGCGGCCTGGTTCGCAGTGATTCGGTTGGCAGACATCGCTTCCAGAACAACCTTGGTGAATGGCTGGCCTGCCCGTCCCAAGGTCTTGCCGACCGGGGTGGCAAATCCACCGCCGCGAGGGTTGAGGGTCTCCACATGGGCCTGCCACATTTCTTTCCATTTCCGATAAAAGGCCCAGTCAAAATACCCCGAAGACCTCAGGCGGGTGGCCATCGCAAGCGGCGTGATACGGAATCTGCGGGCCAGCCCCCGCACCCGCGCAAGATCCCATTCCGCACCGGACGGTTGGATGGAGGATGCCATCCTCGCCAACGCATCTTCCGGAACCAAGACGTGACTGGCCGTCTCCTCGGCAAAGCGTTCGACTGCCTGCCAAGCTGGACCACGACGCGCCTCGGTGGCTGCGGGCTGCTCTTCATGCCCCGCTGCCAGCATAAGATGCACGAGTTCATGGATCAGGGTGAAGCTCCGCGCTTCGGAGGATGACTCCTTGGAATTCACTCCGGCCACCGGCATGGGCCAATGCAGAAGGGATACCCCCCGCGCTTCCTCCAGCGAAACCCCCGGGAATTGGAAAACCAGCACGCCGATGCTCTCAACTGCCGTGCGCCAAGCGCCCCACGCTTGCCACTCGGTAGTCCAATTCATTTGGACTTCCACGGCCAAGCCAATGGCCGCCCGCAGACGTTCCGCAACGGTCGCGGGCGATTCGTTCAGGTGTGCCACAAGGCCTAATTCCGGAACACGATCTCCGAGTTCTTCCAGCAGCTCCACCATCGTTTCCCGCCGATTCAGCATCTTCCTGACGGCCAACCTCAACTCGGGCGACTCCTCACCCGGTGTCACCCCGGTCAACCGGCGGTATTCGGTGGACAATGGCGGCAGAACCGGCGCTTTGCTGCGGAAAAAAACGCCCAAGGGACGGTGATACATTTTCGCAAGCCCCTCCAACTGCCGCAGGGTTGGCACCCGGATACCCTCCTCCCATTCGGCCAGTCGTTCGGCCTTCACGCCGAGACGCTTGCCAACCCGCTCCGGGTCATAGCCACTCTCAGCCCTAGCCCATGCGAGGACTGTAGGATTGGGCGCGACTGGGGCGATGGCTGCCATGGTTGAAGCTACCTCTTTGGGCCTGTCTTCGTCAACTTCGACGCCCGTTCACCTGTGGCTGCTCTGCCACTTCCCGTTGATTTTACGGGCTTCTCCTGCGCCTTTTCCCTTTCCTTGCGAATGCGTTCCAGCAATTCGCTGGCCGGTTCGTCGGTGGGGTCTTGGGCGACGAGTTGGCCGCTGAAGGCCTTTTTCAGAATGGACTGGCGGAGGGCTTCGCTGCGCTTGAGCGCAGCGTCGATCTCTCGCTCGTTCTGCTCGATCACCGTGAACTGCTCGTCGAGCAGGCGCACGATTTCATATTGCTCGGGGAGGGAGCAGAGGGGCATGGGCAGGCGCTGCACTTTCGAAACACTCAGCGTATGCAAACCCGACGTGGACGCGGCTTGTGTCTCGATTGCGTCGCGCCCATTGGGAGAAAGAAGAAACATCAGAACAAATGCGTAATGGGACTGCGGCATGCACCGAGCGCGAATCAGGTGGTTTTGATGCCCACAATCGGGAATCGAACCATTCCAAGCGGCAACCCGACCAATTTGATCGAGGCTGCCGTTGCCTTCCACTATCAAAAGGTCACCCTGCGCTAGCCGGACTTTTTCTGCCTCCGCAGCAGTCACGCCGATGTCCTTGATTTCTCCAAGGCGCAATTCATTTGCATAAACGTTGGCGACGCGCAGATAAGGAATCCGCAATGGCAAGTTGTCGCGCTTGGAATTCTTTGTAAGTCCGCCGGAAATTGCAGCGACGTCGTTGAGGGTCTGCCAAATCCAGCCAGGTGGAAGCGGGCAGGGTTCGGCATCCATCTTGGGCGAAGCCGGTAAAGGTTGCCCCAGTTTATCAGGGTTTTGTTGGCGCCAGGCGGCGGTGAGCTTGCCCTCGAAGGCTTGTTTGAGCAGCGACTGGCGATAGACGCCGAGTTGCCGCCGCGCCTGCCGGAAACTCTCCTCCCCGGCTCCCAACTCGCTGAACAGTTCCTCGATCTTCGCCACAATCCGCTTCTGCTCGTTGAGCGGCGGGAGGGGC
>JBBSUD010000014.1:0-54126 GCA_038235225.1 Verrucomicrobiales bacterium | reverse complement strand
GGATTTCAGCAGCTTTCGCGCCGCCATTGACCGGTGTGTGGACGACTTCGAAGACAAGCGCAAACCTGAACTCAAAAGCCTGCTAGCGCTGAACTTTCAATTCTTCCAAAATCACAAATCCTAATGCGCGGCAGTATAATCGAGATCTCCGAAACCTGGGAAACCGGCAAAACCTACCTCACTCTCAACTAACAAAACAAACATCTAAAACGCAAAACTAACCACCCTCAGAAAAAATCATCAGCCACTTTTACAGAAAAAAATTTGCGCGGCCAGAGGCTATTGGGCCCAGAGAGAAAGCCTTGGAAAAGTGTCGAAGAGTATGATTTCAGAGAGGTCAGGTTCCTATATTTTGGTGTCAGATGCAGCGGGTGTCGCTCTGAGGGGGGGTGGAACATCTATTTCTGAGCTGTCATCAGAGCATCTATAATTCCCCAACAATCGATTTTTTTCGGACAGAGGGTTCTTGCAACTCGGATTCACCCGACCGTCTGGTTGCTTCTCCCGGGCTATGGGCTGTGCGAAGTGAGCATTTTGAACTCCTCCTCGGCAGATGGTCTGAGAAGGCACATGTTTATAGTAGTGAAAAAAGCGAGACCGAAATTTGGTCCGAAGTTGTCGGCGAGTCACGATTGAAAAAACGCAGGTTTGAGAAGGGCGAAGTTTATGCCCCGCAAATTGGCTCGGTAGACTGGGCGGTAATCAATGCCGCTTTTGTCACCGTGCTCCGCGAACTGCCTGCGCTCCGCCGACGGGCGGAACGAAATGCGGGGAAATGACATTTCCCGGACCAATGATTGACGGTGGGCGGTGGCGGGAAGACCGTCGGGGGCAGTTTCCATGAACATCGATCCCTACAATTGGTCCGCCGCCTTGGCCAGTCTCCTTGGCAGGGAAAGAGTCACCGCCACCCCCGCCGCGCTGGAAGCCGCGTCCGGCGACAAATGGTCCGCCCACCACGATCCGGACGTCGTCGTCTTTGCCGAATCCACGGCCGACGTTTCCGCCGTGCTCAAGTTCGCCAGCGAGCGGAAAATCCCGGTCACCACCCGCGGCGCAGGCTTCGGCTACGTCGGCGGCTGCGTGCCAATCCGCGGCGGCATCGTTCTCTCGACCGCGCGGATGAACCGCATTCTCGGTATTTTCCCGGAAGACGGAGTCGCCATCGTCCAGCCCGGTGTCATCACGAAATCCCTGCAGGACGCCGCCCGCGCCATCGGCTGGGACTATCCGCCGGATCCCGCATCGCTCAAGGTTTGCTCACTCGGCGGAAACATCGCCACCAACGCCGGCGGCCCGCGCTGCCTGAAATACGGCGTCACACGTAGCTACGTCCTCGGATTGGAAGTCGTCCTCGCCTCCGGGGAAATCCTGCGGACCGGCGGCCGGCTCCATAAAAACAAGACCGGATTCGATCTCATCGGCATTTTCACCGGCTCCGAGGGCATGCTTGGCGTCGTCACCGAGGGCACTCTTCGGCTCATCCCGAAGCCCGCCAGCCGTGCCATGTTGGCCGCTGTTTTCCCGAAATTCTCCATGGCCGCCGCCGCCGTGCAGGCCATTCTCGGCGCCGGCCACTTGCCGTCTGCCCTGGAAATCACCGATACTTTCACGCTCGATGCCGCCCGCCGCCGCCTCGGCTCGGACGTTTTCCCTCCCGGCGATGCCTATCTGATCGTGGAAATCGACGGACGCCCCGTCGCCACCGCGTCCGAGCTGGAGGAACTTCACGTCTTCTTGGAAGAACTCGGCGCCAGCCACATCGACCGCGCCCCGGACGAGGAATCCTGCGAGCGAATCTGGGAGCTCCGGCGCGAATTCTCGTTTTCCCTCCGCGACACCGGCCTCACCAAGCTCAATGAGGACATCGTCGTCCCGCGTTCCAAGCTGGTGGAGCTCGTCGATTTCGCCAGCGCCCTCCAAGAGGAAACCGGTATCCCCATCGCCTGCTTCGGCCACGCCGGCGATGGCAACATCCACACCAACCTCATGGTCCGCGACTACGCCGACCCGGAAATCCGTGCAAAAGCCGACGCCGCTCTCGACCGCCTCTTTACGTGGATCTTGGGAAATGGCGGTGCCATTACCGGCGAGCACGGCGTCGGTCTCGCCAAAAAACCTTGGATTCGCCAGGCCCTCGGCGAGGTCTCCTTCGCCACCCACCGCGCCATCAAGCATGCCCTCGATCCGCAAAATATCCTCAACCCCGGCAAATTCCTGGATTAGCTAGGCCGACCCAAGTGAGACTCACTTTTTGCCCAGACCACGGAGGGTCTCGACAATATCACGGAGCGAACTAACGCCTAACCCCCAAAAATTTGCTACAGCGCAGCGGATGTGTTACGTGTTGATATTTCAACTACAGCGTATGGCCAATCACTGGCACGGCCCACGGCTCAATGGCAATCGCCGCGCCAAATGAAATCCAAGGGCGTTCCACGAATACTTCCAACGAGAGTCAAGGGTTAGATGTCTGATGCAAACAAGCTTAGGTGTGCATCCCGGGTCGCCGGCTTCAGCGCCGCCGGGCGATTATCGAGCGCCCGGCAGCCTGCTAGGTCCATCAACCCGCTGCAGCTTCCTTTTGTTTGGTAGCAGCTAGGGATTGGGCAATGGATGCACGCTGTTTGCTCATCAACGTCCGCACATCCGCCGGAAGGTCGTCACAACCTAGCTTTTTGTCGTAATCTGCAAGAGCGGACTCCTCACCCCGGATACACTCATTCAAAATCGCCTCACCGTCATCCTCAGGCGTGAGCGCTTCTTTTACGGAAATCCAAACCTGATGGGCTTTCGCCGCGACGCTGCTGCCTTTATCCGGCACACCGCCGTGTTGGGCAATCGCTTGCTTGATCTCATGGCCGAAGGAGAGACGCATCTCGCTTTGACGACGGAAAAATGCCACCAGCGTAGGATGTCCCTCCGCGCTGTTAGCGGCCTGCTTGAATCCCTCCTCCGCGTCGTAAGCATCCGTAAGAAGGTCGTTCAGGCACTCGATGATTTTATTTTGCTCCATACCGCCACCTTCGCAGATCGCATTCCAAAGTGCGTTTTCCAGAATACCCGCCGCCGAATTGCGATCTCCAGGCGAATTTTAGAAAACCTGGAATCTGAAGAGTCACCCGGCATTTCAGTTCCAGCGTAGTAAATGGCACGATGCCCGGTGATTTTGCACGGACCGGCTCCGGAACGGTAAATCCTCGCCCCGGCGAATGTAATTTATGGTGCCAAGGTAGGATTCGGAGTTTGCGGGACCGGGTGGCGAGGCGTGGCGGATAAAATCCGCCGCCACGGAAGATGCGATCTATTGACCGGAGTTCCCACACCGGCCTGAAGGATTTACCGATTCATCACAATCACCTCTTCAAAATCAATGAATTCAGCGTAATCAGTGGCTTCCATCTTCCAATCCAGGCTCAGTGGTTCGCCTCGTCGTTCACAATTCGCACCGGCACGGCCTCGCACACCTGCCGCCAGCCCGGGAAATTCCACTTATTGGGAAATCCCGCGCACTGCTCCGGCTTCACCGGGTGGATGCGACAGGCATTTCCCTCCAACATGATGCATTCGTGATTCGCCTTCTCAATCAGTGAAAGTCCCTGCCGGTTCGTCCGCAGCCGGGTGAATTCGTCAAGAAACGCGCTTTCGGACATCTCCAGGAAATCCGCAATCCTGCCGATTTCATCATTCTGAATCCGCACGTCGCCCGGCCATTTGCAACATGCGGTGCAGCGCTGGCAGACGTAGCGCACGCCTAGTTCCAGCACTGTCGCGCGATTTCCCGGGCTGCCGAAATCCTCAGCCATCGAGCTGCCGGTAATAAGAATTCACCTTGCCTTGGAACGCCCTCCACTTCGGCCCCGGCTGGCCCCCGTCCATCAGGAAATGCGGGCAATTCTTATGTTCCGGGTGTTTCCCCCGCCGCGGCCAGTGATAGTGCGGCACCACATGGGATATCGGGATGTTATATCTCTTCATCAGCACCGCCGCCAGCCGTGCGGTGCGGTCGAGCGTGGCGGCGCGGCTGCTGCCGCGGTTCTCGCACATCTCAATGCCGATCGAAGTGCAATTTCCCGGCCCGTGGAAATCCGCGTGTTCGCCCTGCTCGGAACACGGCATGTGCTGAATCGCCACATGATCGTCCACGGTATAGTGCCAGATTAAGAAACCGATGCGGTTTCCATACCGCGTTTTCGCCGAGCGGAGCGCGCCCCGCTTCAGCGCCAGCGAGTGCCGCGCCGCGTCCGCGGTATAGTTCTGGGTGCTGTGGATGGTGATATATTTCGGCGACATCGGCCGCACCACTTTCCGGCCGTAGGTGCCGGCTTTCACCATATCCACTTTCAGATTCACCTGCCTCATCATCGCGGAAGCGGAGGTGCCGCGGGACGATTGAGACATCGGGCGGCTGGACCGGCTGGAATACGGGTCCCTGCCCCCGCCCGGCGGACCGAGCTGGTGGCACTGGACCGAGACGAGAGCGATCAGGATGAGAGATTGAATGCGGAAAATTGTCTTCACGAGGCAAGCGTTACCACACCGGGTTTCATTCGGAAAACCAAAATTCCCCCAGCGGTCCCACCTTCAGACTTCCTCATAGATCCTCGTCATTTCCTCCAAACCGCCGTCCGGCTGGCCATTGCCATCGAGTTCCTCCAGCCACGCCGCCGCGAGGATTCCCGCGGTTTCCGCGCAAGCCTGCAAGCCATACGAATACGGCCGAACGCCGGTAGTGTGAGGAAATGCGATGTCGTGAATGCGCGGATTCGCCCCGCCATCCAGCCCGATCAGGCGGAACGCCGCGTCGATGTCCACGCCGCCGGTCCGATAGAACGTCTCGCCATTCTCTTCGAAGGTCCGCGCCCGTTTCCGCTCTTCCAGCAGGGCGATTTCCCCCCTATCGGCAAAGCGGGCGCGGGCCGCCCGGATCGCGCCGTCCCGCACCAGGCTGGGGAAAGGAAACTCCTCCGCCTCCAACGGCTTCTGGCCGCTGCAGTTCACGAAAATCCGATAGGACTCGCACGATTCTTCGCCATCATTATCGATCTCGATCGTTGTGATTCCGTCAGCTTTCTGCCTGTCAGGAACCGTCACCTTCCCGCTCACCAGTTCCAATTTCCCCGCATCGTGCAATGCCAGCAGCACCCGCGCGGAATCGAGCGGCATGGCGGCGATGATGTTCATGAGGAATGGCATCACATCGGATTGCAGAACAATGTGATCCTCCGCCGGAAACAGGCTGGAGTGATAGTTCAAGGTGTAGATCAAATCGTCCAGGGTTTCTTTCCAGTGGATCGGCCGGTGGCGGATGACGGATTCGCGCGCTTCCTTCATTTCGACGCGCATTCCCTTGAAGGCGTTTCGATAGTCGTGCCGGCCGGTCATTTCCGCGATGAAATCATGCATGCTGTAATCCGGATCCCGCAGACAGGCCGACATATCCGCCATGCCGTCTTTGTCGAAAGCTTTGGCCAGCGCCGGCCGGCACACTTCATTGTAGTACGTCTTGAGCCTTAGCCAGCCATCCTCCCCTACCAGCGCCAGCAATCCATCGCGATCCACCTGCCGGTAGATTTCACGGAACGGCTCTTCCTGATCGTATTGCAAATGAGGCAGGAGTCCGTTGCCCGCGTGAAGGATGAGCTTGAAATCCCCGGTGCCCTCGAATGGCCGGTAAACAAACCAACCATCCTCTTCCTCGAAATCACCATGCCTGCGAGATAGCGAAGTCACCACGTCGAACGCACTCAGCGACGCGCCGATCGTGCCGACCGGAAAGTTATAGATCTCGCCCGTTTCCGGGACCAGCTTCTTGATCGGCCAGGGCGAGGCATAGTAACCATTTTCCCGCCTGTCCTCCTCCAGCCAATAGTGGCCGGTAGCGATCGCCACCCTCCCGAAGGTCATCCTTTCGCCTCCGGCTGTCACAAGGACCGCCTCCGCATCGTCCGGCCGATCGACAATATCGACCACCTCGCATTCCGTGCGGACGCTTGTATCGATTCCACTCTCGCCAAGCAGCCGGACCATGGCCCGGAACTGCGCGTGAAGATAACTCCCTAACGCGATCCTGCTATAAACCGCATCTTCCGATATTTCCTCATTTGGCACACCCAGCTCCACCAGCACATCCGCGGACTGGTCGCGGAGCCAATCGGCAAACGTTTCATCCAATTCGGGCAGCTCGTCGGACGAGATGTTGGACAAATGATATAGGTCGGTCGTCAGCGGGCTGTAGGGCATCCCGGTGCCGCCGATCGGGCCTTTCTCGAAGATCACGATTTTCTCGAAAAGCTCCCGGAATCGATCCGCGGAATCGGCGATCCGTTTGAGCAGATAGGTGGCGGACGCGCCGCTTCCAACGATTGCGAGCTGGCGGCGGTTCGAGGAGTTGCAGGTTTTCATGCGGTTTTCCCGCCACCCATCGCGGGCGCCGGATGGAAATCAAGCGGACCGCTGAAAACTTCCCGAAGATCGAGGATTCGATTAGGGTTTTCTCCTACCTGGCCTTTGCCATTCGCGGGCTTCGCGAAATCCCGCTTTGACGGGCGGGCCTTTCCACGTTGCCCTCGCGCCAGCCGCCATGGACGAAGACACCCCGAACAACGAAATCCCAGCCGCCGGCTGCACGCTGCGGGAGATATACATTTCCCATGGCCATGACTACTGGGGGCGCCAAGGCGCGGGCCGCATGCAGCATGGGATTCAGCAACTGGACGAGGTGGAATGCGTGGCCGGCCGGGGCCTCCGCGGCGATCGCTATTTCGACTACCGCGCCGATTTCAAAGGCCAGGTGACCTTCTTCGATGCCGCCGTGGTCGCGGAAATCCGGGCCAAATTCAACGTCCCCAAACTGCCCGCATCCGTCTTCCGGCGGAACCTCATCGTGGAGGGCGCGGACCTCCGGTCGTGGCTCGGCCGCCGCTTCCGATTGCAGGGAATCGACTTCGAAGGAGCGCAGGAATGCAAGCCGTGCCAATGGATGGACCGCGTGGTGGAGCCTGGGACCTTGGATTTCATGAAGGCCGGATTTCGCGGCGGACTCCGCGCCAGAATCCTCACCAGCGGCACCCTGAAGGTCGGCTGAGGCGGGAAAATCCTGCCAGCGGCGGGAAATCGTTCGACCTTTCGCCGGGGAGTTCCAGAATCCGGCATGTCCGGTCGCGACGATCTGAAGAACCTCACCCTGCTTGGCAAAACCGAGAACCGCCTGCCCACCAGCCCGGATGAGGCGAAGCTCGATATTTTCCCGAACCAGCGCGCCGGCCGCCGCTACTGGATCACCCTGAACTGCCCGGAATTCTCATCGCTCTGCCCCGTGACCGGGCAGCCGGACAGCGCGAAAATCGTCATCCGCTATGTGCCAGGCGCGTCGTGCGTCGAGACGAAAAGCCTGAAATTTTACCTCGCATCCTTCCGCAACCAGCCCGCATTCAACGAGGAAATCGTCAACCGCATCCTCGACGATTTGGTCGAAATCATGCAGCCCCAAGAACTCGTAGTCCGCGGCGAATTCGCGCCCCGCGGCGGCATCCAGCTCACCACGGAAGCCACCTACCCGGACTCCGCCACATGAAAGTCTGTGTGCTACTAAGCGGCGGCATGGACTCGGTGGTGGCGCTCTACGATGCGCTCGAGAAGCATGAAGTCTCCTCCTGCCTGAGCTTCGATTACGGCGCAAAGCATAACTTTCGCGAAATACCGTTCGCCCGCCTCCATGCCGAGCGGAATGGAATCGCCCATCACGTCGTTCCGCTGGATTTCATCGCAAATCATTTCACCTCGGACTTGTTGAAATCCGGCGGAGAAATTCCCGATGGCCACTATGCCGAGGATTCCATGAAGAGCACGGTCGTTCCGTTTCGGAATGGCATCATGCTCGCCATCGCCACCGGCTTTGCTGAAAGCGCCGGAGCGGACGGCCTCATCATCGCCGCGCACTCCGGCGACCATACGATCTATCCGGACTGCCGGGAGTCGTTCATGGCATCCATGGCCGCCGCGATGACCGCCGGAACCTACGCGGAAATCCAACTTCTGCGGCCATTCATTGCGATGGACAAGGCGCAAATCGCCAGCCGCGGCGGCGCTCTTGGCATCGATTTCTCCGAAACATGGTCCTGTTACAAAGGCGGGGAAGTCCATTGCGGCACCTGCGGCACGTGCGTCGAGCGGCGTGAGGCGTTCGAGCTTGCAGGGATTACCGATAGGACGATTTACCAGACTCACGACATAAGACGGCAAGACATAAGATGAAGAGGAAGACTATTCAATTCGTAACGCGTCGCATGGTCGGAACCTTGTCCGGGAAAGCCTCTTCTCATGAGTCTTACGTCTTGAAGTCTTAAGTCTTCTATCCATGTACCGAATCAGCAAATCCCTGGAGGTCGAGAACGGGCACATGCTTTCCAAGCATCCCGACAAGTGCAAGTTCCCCCATGGCCATTCCCGCAAGGTGGAGTTTCTGATCGAAGCCGGGGAGCTGGACGAAAACGAAATGGTATGCGATTTCAAAATCGTGAAAGAGGCCATCGGCGAATGGCTCGACACGCTCGACCATTCGCTCTGCATGAACACCGCCGACCCCGCTTACCCGGATTTCAAACGGCTCTATGGCGAGCGGGTGATCGGCTTCGACAATCAGGACCCCACCACCGAGCTGATGGCGCGCACCATTTTCGACCACACTTCCGCCGCCTTCGCCCGCTATCGAGAACGCTCCGATACCCGCTACGCCCTCCGTCCGTCCGTGCGCCTCGTGCGCGTCCGGGTTTGGGAAACCTCCTCATCATGGGCGGAATACGAAATCATCGATCGCTAGATATGCCCCAATCCAAATCATTGCCAGACATCCAGGCCACGCCGGACACCCGCGGAATCGCTATCGACCGCGTAGGCGTATCGGATCTGCGCTACCCGATCCATGTCTTGGATCGCGAGGGAAATCCGTTCCCCACGGTAGCGAAGATCTCAATGTCAGTGCATCTCCCGCATCATTTCAAAGGCACTCACATGAGCCGCTTCCTCGAAGTGCTGAGCAAACACGAGGGCGAGGTAACCACCCGTACTCTGCCTGTCATTCTTCATGAGCTGAAGCAACGTCTTGATGCCGAGGAAGCGCACATGGAAGCAGCGTTCACCTACTTCGTAACGAAGCGCGCGCCCGTCTCCGGCGCCGCCGCGAAGGTGGCGTGCGATGTCACATTTGCCGGCACGTCCAGCGCTTCCGGCGATGATCTGCTGCTCTGCGTCACCGTCCCCGTCACCACGCTGTGCCCGTGCAGCAAGGAAATCAGCGAGTATGGCGCGCACAACCAACGCGGTTATGTCACCATGGAAGTCCGTCCCAAACCGCGCCGCGGCGGGGGTTGGGAACTCATCCTCATTGAGGATTTGATCGCCATCGCGGAGAAATCCGGATCCGCTCCTCTCTATGCATTGCTCAAGCGTACCGACGAGCGCTTTGTAACCATGCAAGCTTATGACAATCCCGTATTTGTGGAGGATGTCGTCCGCAACGCCGCCGCCCTTCTTCGCGCCGATCCACGTGTTCTTTCCTTTACTGTGAAAGCCGTCAATCACGAGAGCATTCACGATCACAACGCCTTCGCCACCATCGTCATCCAGGATACCACCCGCGATGCATCTACTTTCTGATCTTTCTTCTCTCATGTCTTCCAGTCTTGCGTCTTGAAGAAATGAGAATCATTCCGCCGGAAATGCTTCTGGAAGCCTACGCCCGCGGCGTTTTCCCGATGGCGGAGGCCGGCCAGCTACTATGGTTTTCGCCTCAGCAGCGTGGCATCATTCCCTTGGACGATCGTTTTCACATACCTCACGGCTTGGCCAAGACCATTAGAAAATCGCCATTTGAAATCCGGCGAAACACCTCATTCCGCGAAGTCATGCTCGGCTGCGCCCACCGCGCCGAAACATGGATCGATCCATTGATTGTCGAAAGCTATTGCAACCTTCACAAACTCGGCCACGCCCACTCCGTCGAGTGCTGGGATGACGAGGGCCTTCAGGGCGGGCTTTACGGCGTTTCCCTGCACGGCGCGTTCTTTGGCGAAAGCATGTTCTCCCGCAAGACCGACGCCTCGAAAATCGCCCTCGTCGCGCTCGTCGCCCACCTGCGGAAATCGGGTGCCAAACTGCTGGACACTCAGTGGATGACGCCGCATCTCCGGCAGTTCGGCGGCTACGAACTCTCCCGCCCCGCCTACCTCCGCGTCCTTGCCGAAGCGATCAAAGCATGATTCGCGACACACAATTCTTGACGCGATCCTCCCCCGCTGGTTCTCTCCCGCGCCCGGCGGCCCAAGCTGCCGGTGTCACAGCCCCGGCCGGCTTAGCTCAGTGGTAGAGCAACTGATTTGTAATCAGTAGGTCGCCAGTTCGACCCTGGCAGCCGGCTCCATGCGATTCATTGCAAGTCAGTGAATCTTGACTCGGCTTGCTTGTTTGGAGAACACATCGGCCGCGCATTTTGATTAGAGGGAATTGCAAGTTTTACCCGGATCTTTTGCGAGTTTCGTTTCGGGAAATTTCGAGACTTCCGCAGCGGATTCGCGCGTGCGCTACAGGCGGAGAGTCCGCTCCAATCTTGCTCGCAATCCGCTACTGCGGAGACCCCTCGGGAACCTTGCGAAGATAAAACGGGGCGGAGGGCGAGGCTTCAAAGCGAAATTCTACCGTGAACCAAGTTCTCAAAACTCGCGCTCTTGGGGATGGGGATCGCCGGAGAACTTGTCGCTGACGTATTTCACGAACAGGAGGACCAGCACGTAGTCCTTGTATTGGCTGGCATCCATGCCGCCCCGGAGTTCGTCGCAGGATTGCCAGAGGGAGGAGTAGAGTTCGGATTTCTTGAGGGCCATGGGTGGAAAAGGAGAAGGAGGCAACCGGCCAAGCCGGATCGTTGCCAGAGGCTAACGGCTGGCCGCATGGCTGGAAGGGCTAACTCGGAAGCTGGCAATCGGTTGCAACCATTTGCCAGCGGACTTGGAACATCCACGGCTGCGTGAGCGCGAAGGAAATCCGCGGATTTCCTGCCGGGTGCGGGTGAGGGGCCTTGGCGATTCGCGATGCGCGCGAAATCCCGGCTTGGAGGGCGGCGAGCACATCTTTCGGGGAAGCGAGGCGTGCGGGTTTTCCTTGCGGGGGATAAGCGGGGGCGGGCAAGGTGCCGCGCCTTACGGATGAGCACGGTGCTGGAAACGATCGATGGCGGGACGCGCTATCTGGAGAAACGGGGGATCGAGGACGCGCGGCGGAATATGCAAATGCTGGTGGCGGGACAACTGGGTTGCACGCGGATGGATCTTTACCTGCAATTCGACCGGCCGCTCGCGGAAGAAGTCCTGGCACCGCTGCGCGAGACGCTGAAAAAGCGCGGCGAGGGAGTGCCGGTCCAGCACTTGGTCGGCACGGTGATTTTCCACAAATACGAATTCAAAACTGACGCGCGCGCGCTGATTCCCCGGCCGGAGACTGAGGAGCTGGCGGAACTGATTCTGAAATGGGAGCTGCCGGAAAATTCGGCTGTCCTCGACATGGGCTGCGGCTCCGGCGTGCTCGGGCTGACGCTGGCGGCGCAGCGGCCGGGCTGGCGGGTGACGCTGGCGGACGTTTCCGAGGAGGCGCTGGAGCTGGCGCGGGAAAACGCGGCTTTGCTGGAAATCGCGAATGTGGATTTCGTCCGCAGCGATTTGTTTGGTGGGATTTCCGGGGATTTTGACGGAGTCGCGGCGAATCTGCCGTACGTGCCGGAGAGCGAGCGGGAAACGCTTTCGAAGGAGGTTCTGCACGACCCGGCGCTGGCGCTTTTCGGCGGCGCGGACGGGCTGGAGGTCATCCGGCGGTTCGTGGCGGATGCGTTCGCGCGGGTGCGGGCGGGGGGGTGGGTGGCGATGGAAATCGGCTACGGGCAGGCGGCGGAGGTGGCGGGGATGTTGGAGAAATCCGGGTTTATCGGGGTGGAGGTGGTAAGAGACATGTCGGGGGTGGAGCGGTTTCCGATGGCGAGGAAATCGTAATTTTAGAGACCAGAGCCCAGAACAAGTGGACGTGCTTTGAGCGGCTTCGAGGGATTTGAAACGCTGAGGCGCAGAGGGCGCGAAGGGGCGCGGAGGAGGATTTCGGGGTTTTTGAAGATGAATCGAAACGCGGAGGGGCGGAGATAGCGGAGAGGAGCGCGGAGGGTGGGAGGGTGAATCTGAAAATTGCGGATTTCAAATTTGCGATTTCCGCTTTCCAAGATCCGCCGCTTCCCCTTCCACTCCCGCCCCGCCCGCTTCGCCTCTCCCGATCAATTCCATTTCTCTCTGGATTCTGGACTCCGGCTTCTCTTTCACTTCTCAATCAAATGGACAAACTCGTCGTTCACGGCGGTGCCACACTTCGTGGCGCGGTCAACATCTCCGGCTCCAAGAACGCCTCGCTGCCGATCCTCGCGGCCGCCATTTTGACGGGCGAGGACTGCATCATCCGCCGCGTGCCGGATGTCTCGGACACGAATTACATGATCCAGATCCTCAGCGCGCTGGGTGCGGATGTGGAACGCTCCTCGGGCACGGTGCGGATTTCCTGCGCGGAAATCGTGGACGAAGCGCCCTACGAATTGGTCCGCCGGATGCGCGCTTCCATCTGCGTGATGGGTCCGCTGCTGGCGCGGAAAGGCCGCTGCGTGGTCTCGCTGCCGGGCGGATGCGTCATTGGCGACCGACCGGTGGACCTGCATTTGCGCGGGCTGGAAGCGCTGGGCGCGAAGGTGGAATTCGCCGGAGGAAATATCACCCTCACCGCGCCGGACGGACTCCGCGGGGCGGAAATCGACCTCTGCGGCACGCACGGGCCGACCGTTCTGGGCACGGACAACGTGATGATGGCCGCGACCCTGGCCGATGGCGAAACCGTGATCGAGTCCGCCGCCGCCGAGCCGGAGGTGCTGGACCTAGCGAATTTCCTCAACTCGATGGGCGCGAAAATCACCGGCGCGGGCACCCGGCGGATTGTCATCGAGGGAGTGAAATCGTTGCACGGCGTGGAGCACACGGTCATCCCGGACCGGATCGAGGCGGGCACGTTCATGGCCGCGGCGGCGCTGGCCGGCGACGGCGTGACGCTGCGGCGGATTTGCCAGGAGCATTTGAAGGCGATTACCGCGGCGATCCGTGCGTCCGGCCACCGCGTCGATTTCAATGAAGCGGGCGATGCCTGCACCATTCACCGCGGTGGGGAAATCTGCGGCGTCGAGCTGGTGACGGCCCCCTACCCTGCGTACCCCACTGACATGCAAGCACAAATGACCGCGCTGCTGGCGACCACGCCGGGCATCAGCGTCATTAAGGACACGATTTTCCCGCAGCGCTTCATGCATTGCGCCGAGCTCAAGCGGATGGGCGCGGACATCACGGTGGACAGCGGCACCGCCGTCGTCCGCGGCGTGGCGAAGTTGTCCGCGGCACCGGTCATGGCCTCGGATTTGCGGGCCTCCGCGGCGCTGGTTCTCGCGGCGCTCACGGCGAGCGGATCCACGGAAATTTCCCGGCTTTATCACATCGACCGCGGCTACGAGCACATCGACGAGAAGCTGCTCACGCTCGGCGCGGAGGTCGAGCGGGTGAAGGACCGGTGAGGGAAAGTCCCTCGACAGACCGGGACTGCCATGCGGGACTTGGCCATGGGCAAACTCATCATGGTATCGAATCGCCTTCCGGTCAAAATCGACGCGGACGGCACGGCCAGCAGAACGACGGGCGGTCTCGCCTCCGCGCTGGACGGCGTGGAAATGGACGTGGAGCAGGTCTGGGTCGGCTGGCCGGGCGGGGCGGAGGAGGATTTCGAAGATCTGGAAAAAGTCCGCGGCGAGCTGCGCAAAACCGGTGTGGTGCCGGTCTTCCTGAGTCAGGACGAACTCGATGGATTCTATGAGGGCTACGCGAATTCCACGCTCTGGCCGCTGCTGCACTACATGGTCGAGCGGGCGAAATTCTCCAACGATTGGTGGGAATCCTACCGCCGCGTGAACCAGAAATTCGCCGACGCGGTCATGGAAATCGCCGACGAGGGCGACCAAGTCTGGATTCACGACTACCACCTTTTCCTCGTTCCCTCGATGCTGCGGGGCAGCAAAATGGGGCTGCGCGTTGGGTTCTTCCTGCACACGCCGTTCTGCACCAGCGAGATTTTCCGCGTCCTGCCGGATCGCGCGGAGCTGCTCAAGGGCGTGCTGGGCGCGGATGTAATCGGCTTCCACACCTACAACTATTTGCGCCATTTCCGCTCCTCGCTGCTGCGGGTGCTCGGCTGGGAATCCGAGACGGAAGGCATGTGGCACAACGGTCGCGAGGTCCACATGGGCGTCTATCCGATCGGCCATAACCACGTCGGCTTCGAGCGGGAAATCGGCAAGGCGGATTTCCCGGACGTGCTCGCCAAGCATAGCGCGGACATCGCGGACAAGCGGCTCATCCTCAGCGTCGAGCGGCTGGATTACACGAAAGGCCTGCCGGCCAAGCTGGCGGCGATGCGGCGCTTTCTCGAAATGCACCCGGAGAAGCGGGACGACGTGCTTTTCGTGCTCATCGCGGTGCCTTCGCGGCAGGGCGTGCAGGAATACGACATGCTCACCGAGGAAGTGCAGCGCGAGGTCGGCGCGATCAATGGCGAGTTCGGCAAGGTCGGGCATTCGCCGGTGCAGTTTCTCCACCGCGGCTTCCCGATGGTCGATTTGGCCGCGTTTTACGCGCTGGCGGAAATCTGCCTGGTGACGCCGTTGCGCGACGGCATGAACTTGGTGGCGAAGGAGTTTCTCGATTGCCAGCGGAAGGAATTCGGCAAGCGGCCGGGCGTGCTGATCCTCAGCGAGTTCGCCGGCGCGGCGCAGGAGCTTTCCCACTCCATTCAGGTCAATCCATACGACGTGGACGACGTCGCCGCCGCGCTCAACCGGGCGCTGGAAATGGGCGATGTCGAACGCTGGGAGCGCATCGAAATGATGCAGGGCCGGCTGCGGAATCAGGACAGCGTGGCGTGGGCGAAGCGCTTCCTGCGCGATCTCGACAAAGTGCCGCTCCGAGACGAGCGGGCCGCCATCGTGGAGCTCAAGCCGCTTGCCGCCGAGCTGGCCGCGAAGGTCCGCGCGGGGAAGAAGCTGGGACTATTCCTCGACTACGACGGCACGCTGCGCGGCTTCGTGGACGTGCCGGACCAGGCGGTGCCGGACAAAGATTTGCCCGGGCTTATCAAGGATTTTGCGGCGTTTCCCAATGTCTCGGTTGCCATTGTCAGCGGGCGCCCGCCGGATTTCCTGGAGAAACACCTCGGCAAACTGGGCGCCACGCTGGTCGTCGAGCACGGCTACCGCTGGCTCGATCACGGCGAGGGCGAATGGGCGCTCTTCAACCCGCACGTCACCACCGAGTGGAAAAGCGCAGTCCGCGAGCACCTCGACCGCGTCGCCCTGCTCACGCCCGGCAGTCACGTGGAGGAAAAGCAGTCCGCGCTCGTCTGGCACTACCGCAAGGCCGATCCCGAGTTTGGCGCGTGGCGGGCGAAGGGCCTGCTCGACGAGCTGACCGGCATGGCCGCGAACCTTCCCGTGACCGTCCACCATGGTCAGAAAATCGTCGAAATCTCCAGCCTTCAGGTCAGCAAGGGCGCTGCCGTGGATTTCCTCATGAAATCCTGGGAATGCGACATCGCCGTGGTGGCCGGCGACGATCAGACCGACGAGACGATGATCGCGCTGGAGCCGGAAGGCATTGAGTTCCATGCCGTCAAGGTAGGCAAAGGCTCGACCCGAGCCCGCTACCGCACCGACATCGTGGGTATGCGCGTCTTCCTCGACGAGCTGCGCGACGAACTCCGGAAATGACCCCGCCAAAATCATGCTGAAAATCGACCCTGCCCAACTCGCGGACGACTACCACCTCGGCATGATCGGCAACGGCCGCACCTGCGCCTTGGTCGATGCGCTCGGGAAAATCGTGTTCTGCTGCCTGCCGGATTTCGATTCCGGCACCGTTTTCGCCTCGATTCTGGACGAGGAGCGCGGCGGTTCCTTCCACGTGGAAATGGCCGGAGGCCGCGTCATCGGCCAATCCTACCAGAGACATACCAACCTCCTCGTCACCACCTTCGAAGGCGAAAGCGGATCGTTTGAAATCACCGATTTCATGCCCCGCTACACCTCCATCGCCCACACCGGCACGGTCAACGAGGCGGGACCGGACATCGTGCGGAAGATTTCGCTGCTGCGCGGCACGCCGTCCATCCGCGTCCATTTCAACCCGCAAATGGAGTACGCAATCGGGAAAACCAAGGTCATCCGCAACGGCGGCCGCATCAAGGTCACCACCAGGTTCCCGGAAAACGGCGGCCGCGGTTACGAATCCATGTATCTGTGGTCGGATCTCGATCACCACGCCGTCATGACCGGCGGGGAAATCTCCCTCCAAGGCGACCATTTCCTCTTCCTCAGCTACCACGACAAGGTCCAGGTGCCCGATCTCGATCTGGTCGATCTCATGCTCCAGCGCACCCGCTCCTACTGGATGCTTTGGGCGGCGAGCACTCATCTGCCTAATGAATTCCGCGAGGAAGTGCTCCGCAGCGCGCTGGTGCTGAAAATGTTACAATTCGCCCCCACCGGTGCCATCCTCGCCGCCGCCACCACCTCGCTGCCCGAGACAATCGGCGAGCAGCGGAATTGGGACTACCGGTTCTGCTGGCTGCGCGATGCCTCGATGACCGTCGCCGTGCTCCACCGTATCGGCCATCCGGCGATGGCCACCGGCTTCATCGACTGGATGCTCCGCACCGTCCCCACCAAGGACGATTCCCTGCAAATCATGTACGGCCTGCGCGGCGGGAAAATCCTCACGGAGCAAACCCTGCCCCACCTGTCCGGCTACCATGGCTCCAAGCCCGTGCGAGTGGGGAATGCCGCTTATACCCAAGAGCAGCACGACATTTATGGCGTGGTCATGGACGTGCTCCACCAAGATCTCAACCTCCGCCAGCGCACCCCGGAAACGCTCGATCGCGTCTGGACCAGCGTCCGCTCGATCGTCCGGACGGTGGAGAAAAAATGGCGCGAGCCCGACCGCGGCATCTGGGAAATCCGCGGCGAAAAGCGGCATTTCGTGCTCTCCAAGGTGCTCTGCTGGGTCGCGATCGACCGCGCTGTGAAAATTGCCCGCCTGTTGGGAAAGCACGACTGGGCCGTCGCCCGGGACGGCATTTTGCAGGAAATCCACGAGGACATCAGCACCCGCGGCTGGAATGCGGAAATCGGCTCCTTCACCCAATCCTACGGCGAACCCCACCTCGATGCCTCCAACCTGCTCATCGCAGAATACGGATTTCTCGACCCCAAGGACCCACGCTTCATCTCCACGGTCGAGCGCACCCAAGAAGAACTCTCCCACGACGGCCTGATGTTCCGCTACCGGAACGAGGACGATTTCGGCCAGCCAAAAAGCGCCTTCACGGTTTGTTCGTTCTGGCTGGTGAAAGCGCTGCACTCCATCGGCCGCCGCGACGAGGCCCGCGAGCTTCTGAGCAGCCTGATCCAAGCCGCCAACTGCCACGGCCTCTACGGCGAGGACCTCGATTTCCAAACCCGCCGCCATCTCGGAAATTTCCCGCAGGCCTACAGCCATCTCGCCCTCATCAACTGCGCTTTGGAGCTCTGCCGCGAGGAAGACAGCGTCATGGTCCACACGTAACGGCAGTCACCGGTTCGCGAGACCTCATTCCCGATCCGGCAAATGCCAAGGCGTGTAGCTCTCGAAGAACTTCGCGGCTTCGGGGTTTTCCTGGGCGGCGTATTTCCAGAGGTAGGGGGAAACCACGAGGAACTGCAACGTCAGCGCGGCGAATCCGATGATGATGAATCCCACCAGGCGGGCGGGGTGCAGCGGGGCGGTTTCGACCCGGTGGCCGCCGGCGTGATCCCATAATGCCGCGCCCAGCTTGCGGGCGATGAACAGACTGAGCGCTTGGCAGAACAGGGCGAGAATCCCCCAGCCAAAGCCGACGCCGGTCAGCAGGACGCGGGTCGAACGACGGGTGGATTCGTGCAGGGTGAGCTTGGAATCGTCCTTGTTTACCACGCGCAGGCCGAGCAGCCATTTGCCGGGCGTGGTGGCGGAATAATGGAGCAGCATCGCCTCGAAAATGAACCAGGGGACGTAGTGGAAAAACATAATCCACGGGTTGAGCATGGCGGCCTCGATGTTCTGCCGGGACGCCCACATGGCGAACCACCAGAGGGCGGTGTACAAATACATGTCGAACCAGCGCGCCCAGAAACGGCGGCCGAAATGGGTCGCCGCCGGCAGCGGCGGCGGAGCGGGATCGGCGGCGGGTGTGGTGTAAGGATCGACCCCGGCCGGTTCGGTCGGCGGCGGCGGCGGGGCATTTACGAATTCCTTGCGGAACAGCTCGATTTCCTCAAGCGGACGCCATCCGCTCATGCCGTCATGCCAGGCGGGGGTGGACGCGGGCAGATCGCCGGCCTCGATTTTCCCCCGGATTTCGTAATCGGGAATCGGACCGGCTTTCTCGCCATCGCGGATGATCCAGATGTCCATGGCTCAGAGGTTGCGCAGGGATTTGGCGGCATCGCTGCGGGCGGCGAAAAACGCGGGGACAAATGCGGCGATCGAACAAAGCACGAAGGCCATGAGCGCGAAAATGGCTTGCTCGCCAAGATTGTTATGAGCGGGTAAGGTGTCGAATCCGGTGAATTGGGAGGTGAAGGGGTCGAAGCCGACGGTGCGGAAGAGCGCCTGGATGCTGCCGCGGAAATGAATGACGACGCGGCCTAGGCCAACTCCGAGAATCGCGCCGAGAATGCCGAGGATCATGCCTTGATAAAGGAACACGCGGACGATTTGTCCGGAGGTGGCTCCGAGCGCTTTCATCACGCCGATTTCCCGCCGCTTCTGGATCGTGACGGTGAACATGACTGCCATCATCGAGAACGCGGAGACGAGAATGATGAAGGAAAGCAGGAAATACATCATGCCGCGCTGCTGCTCGATGAGGGCGAAAAACGCTTGGTTTTGATCGCCCCAGGTGACGAGCGAGTAGCCGGGTCCGAGCGATTTCCGCGCGGCGGCGGCGAAGACCTCGGCCTGATAGGGATCGTCCAGGCGCAGGGAAATCCCGAGCACGCTGCTGTCCAGCCCGGAGAGCGTCTGGGCGAGCGGGAGCGGGACGAAAAGGTCCGGCGTGACGGCCATTTGCGAGGCTTGATAGACCCCGGCGATTTCCGCTTCCTTGGGCAGGACGATGTTTTTCAGGCCTTTGAAAACCTCGGCATCGAGCTTCTCTTGGTCGAAATCGGCGATTTCGGCGACGGCCTTGCGGATTTCCTCCCGATCCGACGCTTGAAACCGGAAGGAGTCGGCCGCGTCATCGACCTCCGAGTTGTCCATGGCCTTGAGGATCCGCTCGATGCGCTCGTGCTCCGGCACGCGGACGGGCTGATCGTAGATTTCCAACAAGGCGGCATAGGCAGCGCGGTAGCCGGCTGCGGGCAGGAGGAATTCCTTGCCGTCCTCTTTGAAACCATTTCCCAGAACCTCGGCGGCGGGTTTCCAGCCATCGGCATACTTTTCGCGAAGTGGCGGATCCTCGGTAGCTTTGTAGGCCTGGATGACCTGGTCGAAATTCCGGGTCGAGTAGAGCCGGAGCGTGTCCCCCACCCCGACGGCGAGCTGCTTGGCGAGGATGGAGGAAATGACAGTCTTGTCCTCAAGGCCGAGATCGGCGGTGGATGCGGGATAATTTTTCCGGTCGAGCATGCCGGAGATGCTTTTGACCTGGCCGGCATCGGTGGTGTCGATGCCTTGGAACATCACGGGCCGCTGCCACTTTTCCTTATCGACGATGACGTTGTCCGAGACGTAGGCGGTGGCTGATTCCACATGCGGCATTTTCGCGGCTTTTTCCGCCTCGGCCTGCCAATCGGTCATGGCTCCGTTGACGGTGAAATCGTCCGGCATGGTGAGCAGGACGTGCGGGGTGAAGCCGAGCAGGCGGCTTTTCACATTCCGCTCGAGGCCGGAGTAAATCGCCATGACGACGACGAGAACGAGCACGCCGAGCACGACGCCGAGCAGGGAAATCATGCTGAACGAGGACAGCATGGAGCGGCGCGGATTGAGGTAGCGCCGGGCGAGAAGGAAGCTGAAGGAGCGACGTTTGATGGCCGTGCCTAACCCGCCCGAAGGCGGGGGGCAAGCGCGAGTGCCCGGTCAATCGCTGGCTTGCAGGCCAAGCAGCTCGACAATGCGCTGGAGGTCGTCATCGCCGTAGTATTCGATCTCGATGCGGCCCTTTTTCGAGGAATGCTGGATGGCGACGTGGGTCGCGAGCAGCTCTCGGAGCCGGTTCGTGAGGGCGCGGACGTGGATGTCCACCTCGCGCGCCGGCGGGGATTTCCGCGGCTCGCCGGGGGCGGCGGGGTCGTCGCTGAGGAAGGATTGGGCGAGCTTCTCGGTGGCGCGGACGGTGAGCTGGCGGCGGATGATCTGGTCGGCGGCGAGGAGCTGGTTGTCCTTGTCCTTGATGGCGAGCACGGCCTTGGCATGCCCCACGGTCAGGCGGGACTGGGCGACGAGCATCTGGATGTCCGCGTGCAGGCCGAGCAGGCGCATGGCGTTGGCGACGCTGGCCCGGGATTTCCCGACGCGGCCGGCGATTTCCTCCTGCTTCATGGAGAATTCCTCGGCCAGCCGCACGTAGCCGGCGGCCTCTTCCATCGGGTTCAGGTCCTCGCGCTGGAGGTTCTCGATGAGCGCCATTTCCAGCACGTCGCGATCGGACGCCTCACGCTCGATGACCGGCACGGTGGCCAGCCCGAGCTTCCGGGACGCGCGCCAGCGGCGCTCGCCCGCAATCAGTTCCAGCTTCCCATTCACCGCCCGGACGATGAGCGGCTGGATGATCCCGTGCTGGCGGATGGACTCCATGAGGTCGTCCAGCGGCGCTTCGACGAACTGGTTCCGCGGCTGCAGCGGGCTGGCAACGATGTGATCCAGCGGCACTTCCCGGACACGCTGGGACTCGTCCTGCGACGCCCCATTTTCCGCCGATGGCGGGGCCGCGCTCTTCTTGATGAGCGCGCCGAGTCCTTTTCCGAGTGCCTGTTTCGCCATGGGGCGGCGACCATTGCGCACCGCCTCCGCTAAATCAAAGCGGAAATCGGCAGGAATCTAGCAGGCGGCCGGAAGTCGTTCCGGCAGCGGCGCCGCACGGCTCCGGCGGTTATTTCCCGCGCCTTGCGGGCCGCCCGGATCCCGCCACTCTCGCCGCCATGCGCGCGGTGATTCAAAGGGTGCTCGAAGCCGCGGTGGCGGTGGACGGGGTGACGATTTCGGAAATCGGCATCGGCCTACTCGTGCTGCTCGGCGTGGAGGACGGCGACGGCCCGGAAGACACCGCCTGGCTCTGCGGCAAGGTCGCGAAAATGCGGATTTTCGCCGATGCCGACGGCAAAATGAACCGCTCCGTCACCGAGGCCGGCGGAGAAATCGTCGTCGTCAGCCAATTCACCCTCCACGCCTCCACCAAAAAGGGCAACCGCCCGTCCTTCCTGCGCGCCGCCCCGCCCGCGATTTCCGAACCGCTCTATCAGGATTTCTGCCGCGCCTTGGAGGCGGAAACTGGCACCCCGGTCGGCCGCGGAATCTTCGGCGCGGACATGCGGATTTCCCTCGTGAACGACGGCCCGGTAACCATCACGATCGACAGCCGGAACCGGGAATGAGCATTCTCTTGCATCGCCGGAAACGCCTCCCTAGCTTCCCGCCGCCGTGCCCACCGACGCCATTTTAGCCCTAGAAGACGGACGTTGTTTCGAAGGAACCGCCTTTGGAGCGACGGGAACCACCACCGGAGAAATCTGTTTCAACACGTCGATGACCGGCTACCAGGAGGTCATCACGGACCCCTCCTACCGCGGCCAAATCGTCGCCATGACCTACCCGCAGATCGGCAACTACGGGATCAATCCCGAGGACGACGAATCGAGCGGCCCGCACATCCGCGCCATGGTCATCGGCGAGCTGTGCGAGGTGCCGTCGAACTGGCGCTCCAGCCAGGCGCTCTCTCCCTATCTCGCGGAAAATGGCGTGCTCGGCATTGAAGGCATCGACACCCGTGCGCTGACCAAGCACCTGCGCTCGCTTGGTGCGATGCGCGCCTGCGTCACCACGGAACTCGACTGCGAGGCCGCCATCGCCGCCGCCAAAAATTCGCCGTCGATGGAGGGAATGGACTACGTGAAGGAGGTTTCCACGCCGGAATCCTATTTCTGGACCGACGAATCCCGCGAGTGGTCCCTGCCGAACTCCTCCATCGGAGAAATCGGGAATTACCGCGAGCTGACGCCCGTCCGCCACCGCATCGTGGCCTACGATTTCGGCCTGAAATACAACATCCTGCGCCGTCTCCGCCAAGCTGGCTTCGAGGTCGAGGTCGTGAACTCCCGCACCACCGCCGCGGAAATCCTGGAGAAAAACCCCGACGGCGTCTTTCTCTCGAACGGCCCAGGCGACCCGGCCGCGCTCGGCTACGTCCACGAGGAAATGCGCGCGCTCGTCGGACGCCTGCCGATCTTCGGCATTTGCCTCGGCAACCAAATCCTCGCCCATGCCTTCGGCGGCACGACCTTCAAGTTGAAATTCGGCCACCGCGGCGGCAACCAGCCGGTGAAGGACCTCCGCACCGGGAAAATTTCCATCACTTCCCAAAACCACGGATTCGCCGTCGATGGCGATTCCCTGCCGCCGGAAATCGAGGTCACCCACATCAACCTCAACGACGGCACCGTCGAGGGCATGCGGCATCGCGACCACCCCGTCTTCAGCATCCAATACCACCCCGAAGCCGCCCCCGGCCCCAATGACGCCAGCTATTTCTTCGAGGAATTCGCCACGATGATCGACGGGACCAAAAAGGAACGCTGATGGATCGAGACTGGGGTAGCGATTTATGAAACCGCGAATTTACACGAATGGGCGCGAATCGAAATGCGGAGATGGATGGATGGACTCATGATTTAGTGATTAACAATTTGAAATGGCTCCCGATGATTCCCAACTAATTTTCAAAGATGAGGTATATGCCATCATTTCCTGCTCATTGGCAATCATCAATGGCATCGGGCATGGCCTGAAGGAAAAGCTCTATGAAAACAGCTTGGCCGTGGAGTTCCGCCATCGGGACATTCCCTTCAGACAGCAGCAGATTTTCCCGGTTCATTGGCGCGAGGTCTGGGTAGGCGAATTCGTCCCAGACATGATTGCGTATGAAAAGATAGTCATTGATGCCAAAACCATCGAGCGCATCACGGATCACGAACGCGGCCAGATGCTCAATTATCTCCGGGTCACCCATCTCACCGTCGGCCTCATCATCAATTTCAAAAATCCGAAACTCGAATGGGAACGAATTGTCCTGACAAGATGAAAACTTCATCCCAATTCCATCACCCCTTCATTTCGATTCGCGTTCATTCGCGTCCATTCGCGGTTTCTTAACTCTACCCACTTCGCGTTCATCCGCTGTCCATTTCATGAATACCATCATTACCGGTCTCCAATGGGGGGACGAAGGCAAAGGCAAGATCGTCGATTATCTGACGGAGGGCGCGGATTTCGTGGTCCGCGGTCAGGGCGGGAACAACGCCGGCCACACCGTCATCGCAAAGGGCGTCCGCTACATCCTCAACCTGCTTCCCTCTGGCATCGTTTGGGACGGGAAGGTCAACGTTATCGGCAACGGCGTGGTGGTGGACCCGGTGGGACTCGTTGCGGAAATCGAGCGGAACGAGGCGCTGGGCGTGAAAATCACTCCGGATCGTCTGCTCATTTCGGACCGCGCCCACGTCGTTTTCCCGTTTCACCGGGAACTCGATGGCGCTCGGGAGCTTTCGCTCGGCGACCAGAAAATCGGCACTACCCGCCGCGGCATCGGCCCGGCGTATTCGGACAAAGTGAACCGCTGCGGCATCCGCATCGCCGATTTGTTGGATGAGGATTTTACCCGCGATCAGCTCACCCGGCGGCTTGGAGATGTGAATGAAATCCTCGCCAAGCACGGTCTGCCGCAGTTCGAGGCGGATCAGGTGATGGCGGAAGTCATGACCGCTTTCGCCCGGCTCCGGCCCCACGTCACGAACACCATCCCGGTCCTCCACGACGCGTGGAAATCCGGAAAAACCATTCTCTTCGAAGGCGCGCAGGGCACTTTGCTGGATATCGACTACGGCACCTATCCGTTCGTGACGTCCTCGAACACCACCTCCGGCGGAGCCTGCACCGGCTCCGGACTGCCGCCGAACGCGATCGACCGCGTCATCGGCGTCTGCAAGGCTTACACCACTCGCGTCGGCGCCGGACCATTTCCCACGGTGGATGAAGGACTTTCGGAATATTTGCACGGCCTCGGCCGTGAATTCGGCGTGGTTTCCGGGCGTCCCCGCGGCTGCGGGTGGCTGGACACGGTGCTGCTTCGCTTCGCCTGCATGGTGAACGGCGTAACCGGCCTGGCTGTCACCAACGTTGATGGCCTCGACCACTACGAGACCCTGCAAATCTGCACAGGCTACGATGTGGACGGCACAATCCACACCCTGCCGCCCGCCAACCGCAAGGCGTGGGACGTGGCCAAACCGATTTACGAATCCCTGCCCGGCTGGCAGACCGATACCACGGGATGCGAGTCCTTCGCCGATTTGCCCGATGCCGCGAAAGCCTACCTCGCCCGTCTTGCGGAACTTTGCGGCGCGCCAATCGCGTTCGTCGGCGTGGGTCCGGATCGCGCGCAAACGCTGGTTGCCTGATCAATTTCCATGGAACACTACCCGGATGTCCCCCGCCACATTGCCATCATCATGGATGGCAACGGTCGCTGGGCAAAAGCCCGCGGCCTGCCCCGCCTCGAAGGCCACCGGGCCGGCGCGGAATCCGTGCGCGAGGTCATGGAGGCGTGCATCACCCTGGGCGTGGAATATCTGACGCTGTATGCGTTCTCCTCGGAAAATTGGAGGCGCCCGGAAGCCGAGGTGAAGGCGCTGATGAGCCTGCTTGACCGGTTTCTGAAGGAAAAAGTCAAGGATCTCGACCGCAAAAACGTCAAGCTCCATGCCATCGGCCAGCTCGACCGGTTGCCCGAAAAAACCCGTGGGCTGGTGGAGAAAATCAGCGCCCGAACCGCTCAACACACGGCACTAACCTTGGTGCTGGCACTGAGCTATGGCGGTCGCGAGGAAATCGTTTCCGCCGCCCGCTCGCTGGCGGCGGATGCCGTGTCCGGCCGGATTTCGCCGCAGGAAATCGATGCCGCCCAATTCGCCGCGCGGCTCCAGACGGTGGGCATTCCCGATCCCGATCTGCTCATCCGCACATCAGGCGAGATGAGGATTTCCAATTTCCTGCTCTGGCAAATCAGCTACGCGGAAATCGTGATCGTGAAGAAGTGCTGGCCGGAATTCCGCCAAGCTGATCTGGCCGAGGCAGTGGACGAATACAAACGCCGACACCGCCGTTTTGGAGCGCTCTAGATCCGAACGCTCCCATAACTCACATGCCGGGAAGCTGGACGAGCTTGGAATACTGGTAGGAATTCTTCGCGAGAAACTCAGCTTTCTGAGTATCGGTAAAGTTTCGCCGGCGAAGCTGGTCAATGCCGAAGTCGGAAATCACCGTGACCGATATCTCCAGAGCCGTAAGTCGTCCGGCGGCGATTTGATCTGCTGTAGAACCGTTTGCGGTTCCATCCGTAACGATTCCGGTGCCTTTGACGATGAACTTGCTGGCGTTGTTTCCAGAGCTGCTCTTGCCAACAGTGATCGGCACGTCCTTCACCGTGGTGGTGCTGCCTGTTGTCTCGGTCACCTGCACATGAAACGTTAGAGAGAACTGGAACACATTCTCGCAGATGAAGTTCTCCGGATCGGAAACCTGGGCTTTGAAGGCGGAGAATGCCGATTTCAGGTCCTTTTTGCCGAGCAACTCGGCAAAGGTTTGATCCGGATTCACGAGTTTGCGGTTAAGCACGAAGGTTTCGAAATCCGAAGCCCCGCCGGAGATCGGATCGCGGTAGCCGAGTTCGTAGGCGACGCACGAAACGTCACCACCTTTGTCGGAAGTTCCGCCAATCTGACCATCGTAGCGATCCGTCACCGCCGTGTAGAAGATGAGATCCGCGGCGTTGGTGCTTTTCAAGTTTCCGCCGATGTCTCCGGTGGGAGCTTCCGCCGCCAGCCATTCGTTTTCATTACCCCGGCGGGAGACGAGAGACTCGAAATCCCGAGACATGGTATCGATCATGGACTTGGCCTGGCGCGAGGCGCGCAGCTCGTTCCGACTGCGGTTCCAAGTATCCAGCGCGATGGAAGTGATGGAAACGAGCACCGTTACGATGATCGTGGTGATGGCCATGGCCACCATAAGTTCCATCAGGGTGAAGCCGCGCTTTGCGCTCTGGGAAATCCGTTGGGTTTTCATAAATGATTTTTCGTTGGAGCGAATCAACGGCGAACGCCGAGGTTGCGGGTGAATACAGGATTTTTCGAGTTCTTGAATTTGTTATCGAAGGCTCCGCCGTTGAAGAAATCCGGGCTTCTCGATGGCAACAGGTGAAAATCCGCGGAAAACGCAATGACGGCTTCCGGGTAGTTATCCACTCCCCCGCCGCCACCGCCGCCGCCGGAACTACTCTTCGGATCGACGATCGCACCGGGTTTTCCCGCCTTAAGACCATCCTTATCGAATATGAGTTGGGTGGCTTTCACGAGATAAACGCTGCCCTCCACGGCTGGCAGATCCTTGAGGAACTCTGCATCACCATTCCTGCGGACCATCGGGACGACCGTATAATCCTGGCCGGGAAGCTTGTCCGAAATCGCCTTGACCGGTGTCGGGGTGCCGTCCCCCCGTAACGAGGACCCGTCGCCACGGTATTGATAGACGAAGAGAGCGGTTCCGGGTTTGTCCGAATCCTTGATCCATTCGTAGGCCTTCTCGAAACCGGTCTTGTAGGCGCCTCGGGGATTCACCAATTCCTGCTCAAGCGTGGAGGCAAGGCGGTCGGCCTGCTGCACGTTGATGGATTTCCGGATGCCCTCAGCCGCCGGAGTGAAAACGATCATGAATCCCGTGAGCAGCACGGCGAGCACGCCGATGGCGATGACGGTTTCAAGCAGCGTGAAACCGCCGCGTGTGGGTTTGGAGCTGGATTTCATATAATTAGAATTCGTTGCCGGCCCTCATGGAACTGAGCTGGGTATCAATCTGGGCGGGGGTGCGGAAGATCGATGTGCGGCCGTTCCGCCAGATGACGAAGCCGCCGAAATCGCTTTTCCCGGCTGCGGTCACGCGGGGTTTGGCATTAGCCGGTTTGGTAGCCCTGCTGCCCGCTCCGACCACGAAGGTAGGGGCGCTGTAGCTGCCGCCCGAAACACCGGTAGAGCAGATGCCTTCCGCATTGAACTCGTAAAAATAGTACTCCCCCTTATAGGAATTCTTGGTGAGCGGGGGGTTCCACGTGTCGATCTGCCCTCCGCCGCCGCCCGCTTTCTTGGAGCTGTAGTCTTGGCTGAAATACACTTGGTCCGGCAGAACGATTCCCCGGCTGGAGAGCTCCCACTGTCCGGTGTTCGGAGTGCCATTGGGGTTCAGCTTTTCCGAGACAACCACAATCCGGCGCAGGTTTTCATCCGGGCTGCCTGTCAGGTTCTTCGCGACGAGAACGCGGGTCTTCGTGCGCTGGCCCACAGCGATTCCGCGGGCTTCGTCGAAAATCGACTCCGCGGAGGCAACGGCGCTCGTCACTCCCTTGCCGCCCATACTGCCAAGGCCGATGGCGCCGGCTGTCATGAGGATGGAAATGATGGCGATGACGACCAGCATCTCGACCAAGGTGAAGGCGCTTCGGGCCAAGCCGCGTGGGGTAGGAAAATGATGGGAACGCATGGTTTTGGTTGGGTTTGTTTCCGGGAAACTTGGCTGAATCGGGAGTGGTCGCAAGAGAAAATGTCAATACAAGGCATTTACCTCGATTTCCCGTTGGCGGGATATCGGCCGTGGCCCGGGCTGTCCATCCAGCGCCACGCCGGCCGCACCATCTCTTTGATGGAGAGCCGTTTCGCTTCCCAGCCGAGCAGCTCCTTGGCGCGTGAGGGATCGGCTACAAGCGTGGGCGGGTCGCCCGCGCGGCGCGGTCCGTACTTCACCGGCACCGTGCGGCCGGATATTTCTTCCACCGCGGTTACGATTTCCTTCACGGAGACACCGGTCCCGGTGCCGAGATTGCAGCGGACGGAGTCGCCGCCCGCGGCGAGGTGATCGAGCGCGCGAGCGTGCGCGTCCGCCAGATCCTCGACGTGGATGTAGTCGCGGATGCAGGTGCCGTCCGGCGTGTCGTAGTCGGTCCCGAAAACCTCCAAAAATTCGATTTCTCCCGATGCGGCCATCATGGCGCGCGGGATGAGGTGGGTCTCCGGATCGTGATCCTCGCCGATTTTCCCATCCTCCGAGCTGCCGCTGGCATTGAAGTAGCGGAGGCAGGCGCTGCGGAGGCCCCAGGCGATTTCGCAATCGGCGAGAACGCCTTCCAGCATCAGTTTGCTGCGGCCGTAGGGATTGATCGGCCGCTGGGCGGCGCGCTCGGTGATGGGCAACTCGTCCGGAATCCCGTAGGTGGCGCAGGTGGAGGAAAACACGAAAACTTGGCAAGCGTGCGCCTGCATCGCCTGGAGCAGCACGAGCGGTTCGGCGGTGTTGTTCCGGTAGTATTTGAGCGGATCCGCCACCGACTCGCCGACGTAGGCGAACGCCGCGAAATGGACAACCGCTCCGAATTTGTGTTTCGCGAACAGCGCCTCGACCAGTTGGCTGTCCCCCACGTTGCCGACGACGAGTTCCACGCCGGCGTCCACAATCGCGGCTTCGTGGCCGAACACGAGATTGTCCAAGACCACGATCCGCCGGCCCTGCGCGGCGAGCAGCCGGACGGTGTGGGAACCAATGTAGCCGGCGCCGCCGGTGACCAGAATTGAGAAATGATCAGTGTCCGTCATCGCGCGGCGGCCAGAGAACGGAAAGGTCCCGCACCATGTCAATCCGCACGACCGATTTCCGCGCATCGCGACGCGAGATTCCGTTCGAATAGCGTCGCGGCCCGTGCTGTCATAGCGCCATGACCTCAACTCTCAGACGATTGACCGGCCTCGCGGCAGGAGCGGCGATGGCAATCGGGTTTTCCTCCTGCGCTTACGACCCCTACGCGACCACCACCGTGGGCGGCTCCTACAGCTCCGGCTACGGCGGCGGCTACGACAACTACGGCGGCGGCTACGGCAACTACGGCGGCGGCTCCGTTTCCACCTCGCTCTTCGTCAGCACCGGCGACCCGCGGTGGGGCTACGATCCTTATAGCTACAGCTATTATGATTACAGCAGACGGAGCTACTACGACCCCTACCTCCACGGTTACTACCCCGTGGGCTACCGGCCGACCGCGGTGTATGGCGTTCCCCACCCTTATGGCTGGAGCAGCGGCCATGGGCACATCCGCCCGCCCTCGCACTACAGCGACCACCGGCTTTCCGACTACCGCGACCGCGCCGGCGCTTACAGGAATACCAACTACGACTGGGCCAAGCAGGTGCGGCAGCGTCCTTCCGAACCTCGTGTAATCGGCACCCACCAGTCCCAGGATCGTTCCTCCAATCGCTACGAGCCCCGCCAATCCCGGGGGGAGTCGTCGAGGCAGCCTTCGAGGAGCATCCAGACGCGCCCGGACAGCCGCCGCGAGGGCAACTCGCATGCTAATTCCCGCTTCAACACCCCCGTTTCCATGCGCGAGCAGCCGGGCCGGAGTTCCGCAGCGCCGCAGCGCCAGCAATCCCGCCGTCAGGAGGCCCGGCCCGCCGCCCGTGAAAATCGTGGCGGCGGAGGCGGCCGCGGCGAGAGCCGGCACTCGAATTCCGATTCGGACGACGGCGGGCACAAGCGCGGCCGCCATTGAAACCGCTAAGGCTGCGAAATTCTCTCCTCCCGCCGCTCGCGCTCGCGGCGGAGGCGATCCAGCGTGATCCGCGGACGCAGCATCCGCCGGCCAATCAGCCACCCGGCCAGCCCGCCCCCCACGTGGCAGGCGTGACCCATTTTGAACCATTCCCCGTAGCCCCGGGCCGTTAGATCGCGGCCGAGCCCGGAAAATCCCGGCACCTGCAGCGCCGGGTCCAGCAGCGCGAGGATCAGCTCCGCCAGCATGATTCCCAGCCCCAAGCTCCGCGCGGAAACGGGCAGCGGCATCATCCGGGATTCCGGCGAAAGTGTGGTCAGCAGCAGGAGGAGCGCCACACATCCGCCGGACAGCCCGACCAACAGTGGCGCGTCGGGCCCGGAGGGCGAGAGCAGCAAATGCATGAATCCGCCGCCGATGATCCCGCAAAGAGTCGTCCGCATCATCGCGGTCGCTCCGAGCATCGTCTCGATTCGGGAGCCGATGAGCAGCACGCTCAAACCGTTCAGCGCGAGGTGGATCCAACTGCCATGGAGAAATCCGTAAGTTGCCACCCGCCACAAGCCGCCGGCGAAAAACCCCTGCCGGTTCAGCCCCAGCTCCTCGAACCATCGCATCGCCGGCAGGCCGTCGGTTCCACCAGCCAGCGTTACCGCGATGTGGATTGCCAGAATCAGGCAGACCCACAGCAGTGTCGCCGGCGATTTCCCGATTTGCCGCAGATTGTGCGCGGCAGTGGAAAACGGCATGCGCTTGGATTTCATACCGCCCGAAATTTCGTCAGAAAAAATACCGCCGGCTCACTCGACCACCCGCGCCCGCGGCTCGCGATCCCGCACGTCCGCATTGCTAGGCACCGTCACGAACGGCCCGCCTTCCAGCGGCGCCACGCCGGTAAATGCCACATCCGGCATGTCCGTCGGCCGCCCCGCGAGCGGGAAATCCTTGCGTAGCGGGAAATACGGATAGCCCTCCCACATCAGAATCCGCTTCATGTTCGGATGGCCCGTAAATGGGATTCCCATCATGTCCCACACCTCGCGCTCGTGCCAATCCGCGCCAGCCCACAGGTCAGTCACCGATGCCACTGTCTGCTCCTCGTCCACCTTCGCCTTGATCCTCAGATGCTTGGAATCATCCAGTGTGGCGATCTCATAAACCATTTCGAAGCGCGGATCCTCGCCAAATTGATCGACGCTGGAAATGTCCAGAATCATCTCGTAGCCGAGGTCCTGCCGGCACTTGGCCAGCACGCCATGGAGATCGCCCAAGCCGACCCAGACCGTGTGCTCCTCCCGGAACAGGACGGATTCGAGGATTTTCTCCGCGAACGACTCGCGGAGCGTGATGACATCGTCTGCTGCTGACATGGTGGAAATGGGAGAAATCCGCTCAGGCCATCGCGCGCTTCTGATCCATCGTGGAGTCCTCGCCCTCGATCTTGGATTGCAATTTCATCAAGCCCTCGATCAGCGCCTCGGGCCGCGGCGGACAGCCGGAGATATAGACGTCCACCGGGATCAGCCGGTCGATCCCCTGCAAAACCGCATAGCTGCGGTACATCCCGCAGCTCGACGCGCACGCGCCCATCGCCACGCACCATTTCGGCTCCGGCATCTGGTCCCAGATCCGATTCACCGCCAGCGCCATCTTGTAAGTCACTGTGCCGGAGACGATCAGCACGTCACTCTGGCGCGGCGAGAAGCGCATCACTTCCATCCCAAAGCGGGAAATGTCGAACCGGCTCGAGGCCGTCGCCATCAGTTCGATGGCGCAACAGGCGAGGCCCATCGGCATCGGCCACAGCGAGTTCTTGCGCATCCAGTTGATCGCCGCATCGACGCGGGTGACGATCACGTTGCCCTCGATTTTCGAATCGTAGGCGGTGTTGATGGTGCTGGAATCGGTGGTTGCCATGACAAAATCGCTGCTGCACGGACTGTGCCCGCCGCCTCCCGGCCTCTCAAGCGGTTTGTGAAAATTTTCACAAAGTCGCTTCCGGCCTGACCGTCTGGCACTTCCAGCATTGCTCGAAATTTTCGGGCACCTCGGCTCCGCAGCTTGCGCACTGCCAGGTCCCCTCCACTTCCGTCCGGCTGTTCTTGCGGTACTCTTCCAGGAGAGCGACGGCGCGGTCGTAATCTCCATCGTCCAGCACCCACAGCTCTACGAAAAGCAGCTCGAGGGACATCGATCCGATCATCGACCCGTTGCGGAGCTCTGTAGGAATGCCGTGGGCTTCCAGATGCGATTTGAAGAATCCAACTTCGTGAGATGAGAGCTTTTCGAAGACTTTTTTCATGAGATTCGGGAAATACGAAGTGGCGGTTGGTCGAGGCGGTCGCCCGCCATCATGCCCAGCAAACGCTGGTATAGCGGAGTGGCGGGCGTCAGCAGCGTGATTTCCACACCATCAAGGACAACGGACATCCCGCCGGCCGCCGGCACAAGGAGAAAGCCCTCCCGTCCCGCTGCCATCTCCACTTCGACCAACGCGCCCGCGTCGATCTCGTCTCCCGCGCCGAAATCCGGTAGTGCCAGCCCTTCGAAAATCCGCAGCGCCTCCCCGAGTTCCGCGACCTGTCTCCCCTGCCCGGCCGCCAAGTATGACGCTTCCAAGCTGCGCGTGTCGTATTTTCCCTCGGCCTTGCTGCCGGGGTCCGTGGCGGCTTCGTGCGCGTCGCGCGCCACTCGCGTCAGCCGCTCCAAATTGGCGCGCAGCTCGGCGCGGATTCGTTCGAGAATTTCGGATTTCATCGCAAGGCGGCGAGGCTTGCACGCCCGCCGTGGCCGCGCAAGTTCCGCCGCCATGCACATCATCTATACCTACAAAAACTGCGATACCTGCCGCCGCGCGCTCCGCTGGCTCGCGGAACTAGGCATTCCCCACGAAGTCCGCCCGATTCGCGAAACCCCGCCCGCCTTGGCCGAACTCACCCAAGCCCTCGCCGCCACCGGCAGCGTGAAATCCCTCTTCAACACCGCCGGCACCGACTACCGCGAGCTCGGTCTCAAGGACAGGCTGCCCCAACTGCCCGAAGCCGAAGCCCTCGCCCTCCTCACGGGAAATGGTAATCTCGTGAAACGTCCGTTCCTCACCGGCCGCGGAATTTCGCTCGTTGGTTTCTACGCGGAAAAATGGGAGAAGGCACTGTTATAATCAGTTGAAGCGCACGATCATAGAATCTACAAATACAACTCACGCTCCAACTCCGCGCGGAATAAGTTGATCCAAGATGCGCGACTGATTCGGTTGTTTCCAAGACATCCTCCAGTTGTCCGAGCCGATCTATCATAGCTTCCTTCGCCAGGAGGAAAAATGACCCGATTTTCGCCGCGGTCCAGAACGCGGAATTCGCCTTCCCTCCGATCCTACAAACTGCAAAACGCAAGGGCCTCCATTGCGATGAAGCGCATCCTCCGTGCCGCCGATTTCGCCAAATCCCGCAGCCACGGCGATTTCCCGTCCCGGCACCGGAACTGCAAAGCCGCCGCGACCTAGCCATGAGCCGCCAGCGAAGCATACGTGTAAATACCATCGACGGCCGGACCGTGCGCCTCGTCTATACCAGCGACAGCATGCCCGGCTACACCCGCGTCCGCCGCGGGAAAGGGTTTTCCTTTCTGCTGCCGGATGGAAACAAACTCGCCGACCGCACCGAACGCAAACGCATCCTCTCGCTCGCCGTCCCGCCGGCTTATGACGATGTATGGATTTGCATGATGGACAACGGCCACCTCCAAGCCACCGGAATTGATGCCCGCGGGCGCAAGCAATACCGCTACCATCCCATCTGGCATGAGAAATCGGCCGAAACCAAGTTTGGCAAACTCCCCGAATTCGCCCGCGCCCTTCCGAAAATCCGCCGGGCCATCCGCAAGGCGCTCGACGCGCCGGATCTTCATCATGACCGGGTGGTCGCAGGAATTGTGAAACTCATCGATATCACCGGCTACCGCATCGGCAATGCCCGCTACGAAAAGGAAAACCGGAGCTTCGGCATATCTTCCCTGCTCGACCGGCACCTCACGGAAGAGGGCGGCAATCTCACCCTCCATTTCCGCGGGAAAGCCGGCAAGGAACACTATGCGGAAATCGCCAACGACCGGCTCGCCACCCTCGTTTCCGAACTTCACGAACTCCCCGGCCAGCATTTGTTCCGCTATGAGGACGACGCCGGGCAGTTGCACGATGTCGGCACGGGCGAGGTGAATGATTGGATCAAGGAAGCCGGCTGCGGCGAATTCTCGGCCAAGCAATTCCGTACTTGGAAAGCCACCGTTCTGTGCGCCCGCGCCTTGGCGCTGGAACCGCCGCCGGACATCAAAACCCAACAACTGCGGGTAATCAAAACCGCGATCGAAGCCACCGCGGAGTTATTGAATCATACCCCCGCGACCTGCCGGAAATACTACATCCACCCGGCCATCGTCGCCGCCTACAAGGACGGATCATTGCATGAAATCATGAACGCCAAGCCGCCGAAACTCCGCAAGTCCGATGGCAGCGCCGGTTTGCATGCGGTCGAACGGCGGGTCTATAAACTCGTTTCGACCTAAGCGATGACTCCCAGTTCCCGCAGCAGCGCCACCGGCACGTTCTGCGAAGCCGGATGGAGCCAGTCACGCGGCGTTTCGGGTGGTTCGCTCATCACGAATCCGTTCGCTGGAATTTCAGCCAGATCGTCCCAGTCGAATGGCATGGAAACCGCCGCGCCGGGCCTGGCGCGCAGGCACCATGGCGCGATGCAGGTCGCGCCGCGGCCGTTGCGCATCCAGTCGATATAGATTTTCCCCACACGCTTCGCCTTGCTGGAAACGATCGTGAAACGCTTTGGATTCATTTTCGCGATTTCCGCCGAAACCGCTTTGGTAAAATCCCGCATCGTATCCCAATTATGGGAACGACGGATTGGCAAAACGATGTGCAGGCCTTTGCCACCGGAAGTTTTCACCATCGGCTCCAAACCATGGTCGCGCAGGAAATCCCGCAACAGCGCAGCCGCTCCCAGAACCTCCCGCCAAGGCACGGATGTATCCGGATCCAGATCCCACGTAAGGGTATCCGGCCGCTCCGGCCGGTCGATCTTCGCTCCCCACGGGTGGAACTCGATCGCGCCGAACTGCGCCAGGGAAACGATACCCGCAACGCTATGGATTTGGAAAATCGTGGTCCCATCTTTCAGTTCGGTTTGATGAACTTCGTCAGGTATGTGATTGGGAAACGATTTCTGAAAAAACGTCTCGCCGGTGATGCCGGAAGGCGCCCGCAGCAGCGCGAGCGGACGGTCCGCCAGATAGGGCAGCATCAGCTCCCCCACCCGTTCGAAATAGCGCGCCACTTCCATCTTGGTGATGCCACCTTTCGGATAGACCAATCGGTCGGGGTGGCTGATCGCAATGCCGGCGACCTTGTCCTTATCCTTTCCCGCCGTGGATTCGCGAATGCCGTCGAGATGCACATCCGCCGCGGGCTTGTCCTCGCGCAGTCCGATGAAACTGCCTTGGCGGATTGAGCCGTCGCGGGTGATTTCCGCGAATTCGATCTCCGCCACCAGACCCGGTTCGAGCCAGGTGACATCCGGCTCGGTGGAATCAAACGCGGGCTTCTTCGCCTTCAATTTCGAGAATGTTTCCAATAACTCCGTTCGCTTGCGATCAGTGAATCCCGTGCCGACTTTTCCACGAGGTATCAGTTTGCTGTTCTCATAAGAAGCCAGCACCAGCGCACCAAATCCTTGCAATGATCCTTTCGGCGCGGTGTAGCCGCAAATCACGAATTCCTGCCGCGCGCGGCATTTGGATTTCACCCAGTCCCGCCGCTGGCCGGCGAGATACCGTCCTTTGGAGTTCTTGCTGACAATTCCTTCCAAACCATTCTTGCAAGCTTGCCTGAAGAGATCCGCGCCTTGATCCGCCGGCCAGATCTTTGAAATTCGGACGCCGCCGGATTTGTCGCCAAGCAGGGCCGCCAAGCGCCGCTGGCGCTCGTTCAGGGGCAGCTCCCGCAAATTCTCTCCGTCGGAATGCAACAAATCGAACGCCATGAAAACGATTTCCCCGCCATCGTGCTTCAGCGCTTCCTGCAAGGCGCCGAAGCTTGAGCGGCCTTTGCCATCGAAGACAACCGCCTCGCCATCGAGGATGAAATCTTTATCAGAAACGTCATCGACCTGTCCAGCGAGTTTCGCGAAACGGTCGGTCCAATCGTGGCCGTTGCGGGTGAACAATTTCGTTTCCCCGCCATGCTTTACCGCGATGAGGCGATAGCCGTCGAACTTCAGTTCATGCGTCCAATCCGCCCCGTCCGGCACCGAGGGAACGACGCGCGCGAGTTGCGGTTCCACGAAGCTGGCGGTTTCCTTTTTCACAACTCCCGGGAGGTCCGTATCGAGCTTCCGCATCAGCCAGTTCGGCTCCTCTTTCATTCGGGCCAGCAACCAGACACCGTTCAGTTTGCCGCCGTGGAGCGCGAACTTCAGCTTTCCCTTTTGGTACTCTTTTTCCCATGATTTGCCCAACGGTTCCCATACTCCGCGATCCCAGAGCTCGACCTTACCCGCGCCGTAACTTCCTTTGGGTATTTCGCCTTCGAATTTGCCATAGTCCAGTGGATGATCCTCCACATGCACGGCAAGGCGCTTGGCCGCGGGATCGTCCGGAATTTCCTTCGGCACCGCCCAGCTTACCAACACTCCGTCCATCTCCAGCCGGAAATCGAAGTGATGGGAACGCGCGTGATGCTCCTGTATCACAAACGAGCGACCGCCTGCTTTCGCCAGCGCGGCAGGCGGCTCCGGCGATTTTTGAAAATCCCGCTTTGCCCGGTATTTCTCAAGCGGACTTGGCTTTGCGGGCGGCGGACTTTTTCGCGGCATGTTTCGCGGTTCCCTTCTTTTTCGCTGCGGCTTTTTTCGCAGGTTTCTTGATGCTCCGTTCCAAGTATTCCGCGAGGTCGAGCACCTTGCCACCGCCGTCATCGTCTTCCGATTTCGGGTTCTTCACATCCTCCGCCGTGTCACCTTTCGCGACTTTCTTTTCAATGTAATCCATCAGCGCCTCGCGGTATTCGTCATGGAAATCGCCCGGCTTCCAATCGCCGCTCATGTCATCGATGAGACGCGTGGCGAGATCGAGCTCCTTCTTCACCGGCTGCCATTCCTTATCTTTGGCCGCTGGCAGTTCCAGTTTCTCCGAGGCGCGCACTTCCTGAGGAAATCTCAAGAGCATCAGCACCAGCACATCGTCGCGGACGAACATGGCGGAAAGATATTCCCGGGTGCGGATCACGACGCGGGAAATCCCGGCCTTCCCGGATTTCCGCATCGCCTCACGGAGCAAGGCATACGCTTTCCTACCGCGCTTGTCCGGCTCCAGGTAGTAGGGTTTATCGAACAACAGCGGATCGATGTCCGCCAATGAAACGAATTCGTCGATCTCGATGGTTCTGGTCAGCTTCGGCTGAACCGACTCCAATTCTTCGGGAGTTAGCAAAACAAACTGACCATCCTCGTGCTCGTAGCCTTTTACCATGCGGTCCCATGGCACCTCCTCACCAGTATCGGCGTTGACGCGCTCGTAGCGGATGCGCGCGTGATTTTTGCTGTCCACCATGTGGAGTTGGATATCAGGACGGATTTCCGCGCTGGTTAGTGAAACCGGTATGTTCACCAACCCGAAGGCGATCGCGCCTTTCCAAATCGAGCGGGCCATGGCGGTGGAAGTCGAAGGCTAACGGTTTTCCGGCCGGCCGATGCCATGCATGGCATCCAGCTCGGGCGCGCGGGAATTCGCTGGGTCGGTATCGTGATCGATGGCGTCAAGCGCCTCCTCGGGATCATCGCTTGCGAGCGCTTCCTTCTCGTAAGCGCTCTCGACGGCGTCACGTTTTTCGTTTTCCGCGGCATTGAGGCCCATTTGCACCTCGCGCACGTCGATGTTCTTTTCGAGGAATGGCGATGCCATGGGTGATTTGGGATCCTGGCTGGCGGGAGTGGCTGGGTCGATGGGAGGCATAAGGTTTGATGGTTCGATTTGAAGGGCCGTCCTTGCAGGTGGCGTTCCAGAAGACAGAAATGGCAGCAGGCAGCGGATTTCCCGGCGACTGGTGGTGGTCCGCCGGGACGATGTGCAACACCGCGCATCAGCAGCCCTGCAAATTGCATGACCCGCCGCCGGCCCGTTAGAGACGGCGCGGTATTACCGGGACCCGCTTCCGCTGTGCCACCCGGGGGAAATGCTTCAGTTTACAAACGAAAAGCGCCGGAACCTTCCGGCCCCGGCGCTTGATGATCAAACGCAGTGTTACTGATTGGATTTATCAAACGCAGCGTCGAACGCGATCTTGCTGGTCGGAAAATCCACATTTCTAACGAAGGCCGCGGCTTCCTCGCCGCCGTGGACGCGGTCCATGCGGATGTCCTCCCACTCGACCGAGAGCGGGCCGGCGTAGTTAGCATCGTTGAGGGCGACGATGATGTCTTCGAACTCGATATCGCCGTGGCCGAGCGAGCGGAAATCCCAGAACCGGCGGGAATCGCCGAAGTCGGTATGCCCGCCGAAAACGCCAACGCTGCCATCGCCATGATTCCACCAAACGTCCTTCATGTGGACGTGGAAGATATGTTCCCCCAGCTCGCGGATGAACTTCACGTAGTCCACGCCCTGATAACCGAGGTGCGAGGGATCATAGTTGAATCCGAAACGCTTGTGCCGCTTCACCGCCTCCAGCGCGCGCTTGGCGGTGGCGATATCAAAGGCGATTTCCGTAGGATGCACTTCCAGCGCGAAGTTCACATCCACCTTGTCGAAGGCGTCGAGAATCGGCAGCCAGCGCTTTGCGAAATCGGCGAATCCGGCATCGTAAAACTCCTGCGATGTCGGCGGAAAGGCATAGAGACCGTGCCAGACGGACGAGCCGGTGAAGCCGTTCACGACCGCCGGGAAATCGTCCTTCCCATCGCGCCCGGGTCTGGCATCGAAGAACTTCCGCGCGGCCTTGGCGGTGGCGATCATCTGCTTGGCGGCGCGCTTGCGGACGCCTTCCGGGTCGCCATCGCCCCATACTTCGGCGGAGAGGATCGCCTTGTGGCGGGAGTCGATTCGATCGCAAACCGCCTGGCCGACGAGGTGGTTGGATATGGCGAAAGAAGTCAGGCCGTGGTCGGCGAGCAGCTCCCATTTTTCCTTCACATAACTCTTCTTGGAGAGCGCGGCATCGACGTCGAAATGGTCGCCCCAGCAGGCGAGTTCGAGGCCGTCATAGCCCATTTCATAGGCGAGCGGCGCGAGTTCCGAGAGCGGCAGATCGGCCCACTGGCCGGTGAAGAGAGTGACGGGTCGTGGCATGGTTTTTTGCAGGTTGGAGGTGGCGAGAATGAAGGGAGGATTCGTGCGGATCAAAGGATAAAAACCGCGCCGCCATCGGACGCCGGATCGCAGCTTGCCCGCGGGGCGGCGCGCGTCTTTCCTCCCGGGCGCCCGGAATTGCCGGGGATTTCCTTCATTTCCCACCGCCATGACACGCAAATCGAAGATCATCATCACGCTGGGACCGGCGACCGAGGCCGCGGAAATGATCGCCAAGCTGATCGCCGGCGGCACCAACGTTTTCCGGCTGAACATGAGCCACGCGAAGCACGAGTGGGCCGCGGAAATGACCACCCGCGTGCGCGCCGAGGCCGCGAAACAGGGCGCGCACATCGCCGTCCTCTTCGACCTGACCGGCCCGTCGATCCGCACCGGGGATCTGGAAAAACCCTTCACCCTGCTGGAGGGCGACGTGGTGGAGTTCCGGAAATCCGGCGCGGACGCCTCCGTGGATACCTCCACCACGGTGAATTACGACGGCCTGATGAACGACGTGAACGTCGGCAACACGCTGGTGGTGGACAACGGCGCCATGCTGATGCGCATCGATCTGGTCGAGCCGGACCGCATCCTCTGCTCGGTGAAAACGCCCGGAATGCTGGGCTCGCGTCGCCACATCAATCTGCCCGGCGTGCGTCTCAACCTGCCCGCGCTCACGGAAAAGGACCACAAGGACCTCGCACTGGCCGTGGAATGCGGCGCGGATTACATCGCCGGCTCGTTCGTCCGGGATGCCGCGCACGTCCACGAGCTGCGGCAGGCGATGGAGGCGCTGGAGGGCGAGGCGCAGATCATTGCGAAAATCGAGGACCAGGAGGCGATCCGCAATATTGACGCAATCATTCACGCCGCCGACGTCATCATGATCGCCCGCGGCGACTTGGGGACAGAGGTGGAATTCGAGGAATTGCCGATTCTCCAGCGCCGCATTGTGAAGCGCTGCCACGAGCTGAGCAAACGCGTCATCGTCGCCACGCAGCTCTTGGAAAGCATGATTCTCAACCCCACGCCGACCCGCGCCGAGGTCACCGACGTGATGAATGCCGCATACGAGGAGGCCGATTGCCTGATGCTCTCCGGCGAAACCTCGATCGGCCGCTACCCGGAGCGCTGCGTCGATGCGCTGGTGCGGATTTCCACCCGCATCGAGCGGTCCGGCGGGCTCGGCTTCGGGCAATCCGTGCTGCTGCGCGACGAGCGGCAGAAAACCGCGCGCGCCGCCGTCACCCTGGCCGATTCCCTGCCGGACGCCCGCCTCGTCGTCCTCACCCGGCGCGGCGTCCTTGCCAATCACGTCGCGATGCTGCGCCCGCGGACGACTGGATTTTATGCCTTTACCCCGACCGAGCGCGTCTGCCGCCAACTCGCGCTGACCCGCGGCGTGCGGCCGTTCCGCATCGGATTCGCCTCGAATATCGAGGAAACCATCAAGCGCGTGACCGAACTCCTGCGGAAGGAGGATCTCGTCCGCACCGGCACGCCGCTGGTCATCGTCTCCGACATTCTCTCCGACCATTTTGGCTCGAAATCCATCCTGCTGCACCACGCATGAAACTCCTCCACGGCGACTGCCTCAAAATCCTCCCCACCCTTGCGGACGCCTCGTTCGACCTCGTAGTCACTTCGCCGCCCTACAATTTGGGCATCGCCTATAAGAGTTTCAAGGACACCGCGCCGCGCGAGGTGTTCCTCAAATGGTGCCAGGAATGGGCTGCCGAAGTGAAGCGCACCATGAAGGACGATGGCTCGTTCTTCCTCAATGTCGGCGCCGCGCCCGCCAATCCGCTCATGCCGCACCAGCTCATTCTGGCGCTCACCGACGGTCCGGAGCCGCTTTTCGTCCTGCAGAACACGTTCCACTGGGTGAAATCCATCTCCGTGGAAACGCGCGCCGGGGAGACGATCAGCGCCGGGCATTTCAAGCCGATCAACTCGCAGCGCTACGTCAACGATTGCCACGAATACGTCTTCCACCTCACGAAATCCGGCACCGTCCCGCTCGACCGGCGGGCGGCGGGCGTACCGTATCAGGACAAATCGAACATCGCCCGCTGGGGCCACACCGGCGGCGCGGATTTGCGCTGCCGCGGGAACAACTGGTTCATTCCCTACGAAACGATCACCTCCCGGGACAAGGAACGCCCCCACCCCGCCACCTTTCCCGTGGCTCTCGTCGAGCAATGCGTCCGCCTCCACGGCAAAGGCGCGGCGACAAATTTGCTGGACCCGTTCTTGGGAATCGGCACGTCCGCCGTCGCCGCCGCCAGGCAGAAACTGGCGGATTTCACCGGCATCGAGCTGGACGAGCACTACCTCGCCACCGCCAAAGACCGCGTGGCCGAGGAAAAGGCGGAAAAACCGGCGGAGCTGAGATTGTTCTGAGGGGGGTGAGGATCGTGGAAACTCGGATTCGGCGGGTTCCGCTCCAACCAACCGCCGGGTCCGGCTTTTTCTCTGAAAACAGACCGCGCTTCCACAAACATCTGAACCGGGAAATCCATTTTTTGAGTTGGGCCGTCAGACGTATGGACGTGCGCTGCCCCGCATGAAGGTATGCGAACGCAATAACGGTTTTAGAACGGAAATTTCGCATAAACTTTGACATCAGGCCGTTTATATCCGCTTCTCTGGACATGCTTCTGCAATTTTCCGTCTCAAACTTCCGCGCGCTTAGGGAACCCCAGACTTTGAATCTCGCCGCCAGCAATTACGATAAAACGCTCCCTGAGAACACGCTGAGTCCGAACCTGCCCGGACTGAAGGGCAAGCGATGGCTCAAGGGAGCGGCGCTTTACGGGGCGAACGCCAGCGGCAAGACCACCGTGATCGAGGCCATGGAAGCGCTCTCGAAATGGGTTGCCCAGTCGGCGAAAACAACCGATCCCGAGGAAAGCACTTCTTTTATCGACCCCTTCGCGCTCGATCCGAAGGCTGCGGAGGAGCCGACCGCTTTTGCGATCGTTTTCGTAGCGGAGGAGGTGCGTTTTGAATACCGCGTCGCCGCTACGGAAAAGCTCGTGATCCACGAATCCTTGCGAGCGTGGCCGGTGGGTAAGGAGCAGGTCTGGTTCGAGCGGGATTGGAACCCGAAAACCGAGACCCACGATTTCACCCCGGAAAATCCAGCCGGACTTTCGAGGAACCGGGACATTGAGCAGCGCACGCTGCGCAACATGCTCTACCTCTCCAAGGCGGTGGCGGAGAATCGCAAGGAAGTGGAACCCGCGTTCCGCTGGCTAGTCAGCAAACTGAAATTTCTGGATTTAAGCAAGCGCATCGGCCTGAGCGGAGACATCACTCTCAGCAAAATTGATGGCAACGACGATGCGCTGAAGGACAAGATCCTGAAAATTCTAAATCATGCCGATTTGGGAGTCGTAAATGCATTGTCTGTCGAAAAGAATTTGGACAAAAATGTGTTAGCGATTCTCCAGGCACTTCCGCCAGAAATGACATTACGCTCCCAAGCTCCTAACGGATTCCAGCTTCCGTCGAAGGAGCCGCAGCTTTTCCATCAAGGTCCAGACAAAGCAGCGGTTCCCTTAAAGTGGTCACGAGAATCTGCCGGAACCCAACGTCTCTTCGCCTTGATCGGGCCATGGTTGGATATCCTAACAAACGGCCACACCATCTGCATTGATGAAATCGAAACCAGCATGCACCCGATCATGGTGAGGGAGTTGCTCAAGCTGTTTTTCAGCAGTGATGAGAACTCCGATGGCGCACAAGTTATCTTCACAACTCACAATCCCCTGTTATTGGACGGAACACTTCTGCGCCGCGATCAGGTATGGTTCATGAACAAAGACGACGAAGGAGCGGCCCACCTTTATCCGTTGAGCGAATATCAGCCACGAAATGGCGAGTCACTGGTCCGCGGCTATATGGCCGGTCGCTACGGTGCGGTTCCGTTCGTTCCCCGAGGATTGTTAGGAACATTTTCACCGGCGGAAGAAATCACACCAAATAAGGAGGCCACTGATGGCTGAAGCCCTCCCGTGGTGGAAAGCTAAAGAACTCAGCCTCCAGCGGAAGGCCATCGTTCTTGACCACGCTAATGCGAATCCCGGCGATTCTTTTCTCATCGTGACCGAGGGAACCGTGTCGGAACCCATTTATTTCGAACTGCTCCGGAAATCGTTTCAACTTTCGACGGTGACGGTGAAGATTACACCGGGAAAAGCATCGGACCCGAGACACGTCATACAATCCGCGGCCGATGAAGTGAAAGCTCTGGCCCGAAGGGTGAAGCGGAATAAAATCGCGGAAACTGAACTTGAGAAGTTCGATCATGTCTGGGCGGTGATCGATACCGATGTCGCCACCCGGAAAGGGTTCTGGCACGATGTCAGCCAGAAGGCTCGTGATCTGAATGTGAAATTGGCGCATTCAACCCCTTGCTTCGAATACTGGCTGCTGCTTCACCTCCGGATGACCACCCGCGGAGATTTGGTTGATGGCGATGCCGCGAAACGGGCTTTCCGCAAAGAGTTTGGCAGCGACTATTCCACCAATAGGGAAATCACCAAGCAGGCATTCCTATTCTTGTTGCCAAAATGGCCAGTCGCGGTCGGCAACGCCGGTCTAGTCCGGAAAAATAACGACGCCGCCAATATGCCAGCGCCCGCCGACCCATCCACCGAAGTCGATTTGCTGGTCCGGGCTATGAATGATTCCGCTCCGACACATCTGCGGAAAATCTTAACTGGTTGAATTTGAAGTGTGGTTTGGCGCGGAAGAATGCTTTCGCATGCGCGCGGGGCTTGGCGGATGCAATCCGCCGCCACGGGGCGGGGCTTGATGGGGGGTGGGGAGGCGGGTGAGGATGGGGTGTGAAGTTGCCGGTATTTGAAATCGAAGAGGAACTGCGGGAGGCGGTGCGGGGGGATCGGGGGCGGGTTTTGCTGAAAGCGCCGACGGGTTCGGGGAAATCGACGGAGGTGCCGGGGATGTTGGTGGATGCGGGGATTTCCGGGAGGATTCTGGTGATCGAGCCGCGGCGGATGGCGGCGCGGCTGCTGGCGGGGTGGGTCGCGCGGCAGCGGGGCGGGACGGTCGGCCATGAGGTGGGTTATGCGGTGCGGTTCGATACGAAATACGGGCGGGACACACGGATCGTCTATGTGACGGACGGGGTGTTCCAACGGTGGATTCAGGACGATCCGGAGCTGGCGGGACTTGGGGCGGTGGTTTTCGACGAGTTCCACGAGCGGCGGCTGAACGTGGATGTTGCGCTGGGGCGTTGCCTGGATTTGCAGGAATCGACCCGGCCGGATCTGCGGGTGGTGGTGATGTCGGCGACGCTGGAAACGGGCGGGCTGGCGGATTTTCTGGCGCCGGCGGTGTCGCTGGAGGCGGGCGGGAGAACGTTTCCGGTGGAGGTGATTTACCGCGGGGAGAAGCCGGTGGAGCGGAATGCGGGCAGGAACGCGCCGGCAATCTGGGACCGGATGGTGAATGTCTGCCGGGAGGCGATGGCGCTGCCGGACGCGGGCAATGTGCTGATGTTCCTGCCGGGGACTCACGAGATCCGCCGGACGATCGGGCTATTGGAGGAATCCGGCGCGTCGCGCGGCTGGGATGTTTTCCCGCTGTATTCGGCGCTGCCGCCGGCGGCGCAGGAGGCGGCGATTTCTCCGGGTGGGCGGCCGAAAATCATTGTGGCGACGAACGTGGCGGAAACGTCGCTGACGATTCCGGGAGTAATGACGGTGATCGATTCCGGGTTGGCGCGGGTGGCGGCGTTCGAGCCGAGGCGGAGAATCGACACCTTGCTGATCAAGAAGATTTCCCGGGCGGCGGCGGAGCAGCGGGCCGGACGGGCGGGACGGACCGCGCCGGGGCGGGCGTTCCGGCTCTGGAGCGGGAAGGATCACGGGCGTTTGGAGGAATTCGAAACGCCGGAGGTGCATCGGGTGGATTTGGCGGAGTCGGTGCTGATGCTGAAGGCGGCGGGGGTGCGGGAAATCCGGGATTTCCGCTGGCTGGATGCGCCGCGGGAAGAGGCGCTGGCGCGGGCGGAGCGGCTGTTGCACGACTTGGGAGCGCTGGATGGGGAAGGATTTCTAACGGAGGAGGGCGGCAAGATGGCGGCGCTGCCGCTGGAGCCTCGATTTTCCCGGTTGATGCTGGCGGGGCACGAGCTGGGTTGCGCGGAGGAAATGGCGTTCATCGCGGCGACGGTGCAGGGAGAAGGGATTTTCACGAACAAGCCGGGAGCGACGGGCCGGCGGGATTTCCTGTTCGATGGAGACGGCACGGATTTCGCGGGGGAATGGCGGGCCTTCGAAAGCGCGGAAGCGATGGGCTTCGATGTCCGGCGATGCGACGCGATGGGGATTTCCGCCCGAGGCGCGCGGGAGACGGCGCAGGGGTTCGACCGGTTGCGCGGGATGGCGCGGCGGTTCGGGTGGCGGTGCGATGGGGTGGATTTCCCGCAGCGGCGGGAGGCGGTGGGCAAGGCGATGTTGGCGGCTTTCAGCGATCGGCTCGCAATCCGGCTGAGCCAGGGGACGCTGGCATGCCGGCTGGTGGGGAGCCGGAAGGGGAAGCTCGACGAGAATTCGTGCGCCCGGGAGGCACCGGCCTTTGTGGCGGCGGAAATCACGGAGGTGGAGGCGCGGGAGATCGTGGTGCATTTGCGGCGCGCCACGGGCATCGATTTGGCCTGGCTGGCGGAGATTTTCCCGCAGGATTTGGTGGTGACGGACGGGGCGGCGTGGGACGAAACGCGGCGGCGGGTGGTGGCGCGGAAGGAGACGAGATTTCGCGATCTGGTGCTGGAGACGAAGGAATCCGACCAAGGCGCGAATCTGGACAAGGCGGCGGAAATCCTCGCAGCACGGGTGCTGACGGGCGAACTGGCGCTGAAGAACTGGGACCACACGGTGGAGCAGTGGACGGCGAGGCTGGAATCGCTGGGCCGCTGGATGCCCGAGCTGGAAATGCCGGGCTGGAGCGAGGCGGACCGTGCGGATGCGATTGCGCAGATCGTCCACGGGGCGGTGAGCTATAAGGAAATCAAGGAGGCGAACGTCTGGCGGGTGCTGCGGGAGTGGCTGAGCGCGGGGCAGCGGGAGGCGCTGGACGCCTACTGCCCGGAGCGAGTCCCGCTGCCGAACGGGCAAACGGCGAAGGTGACGTATGCGGCGGGGATGGACCCGTTCATTTCCGCGAGGGTTTCGCATCTGTTCGGCATGTGGGAAACCCCTGCGATCGCCGGCGGGAGGGTGCCGCTGGTGGTCCACATCCTAACGCCGGGGCAGAAACCGTGGCAGATGACAAAGGATTTGAAGGGCTTCTGGGCGGGTGGCTACGCGCAAATGAAGAAGGAGGTGGCGGGGAGATACCCGCGGCATCCGTGGCCGGAAAATCCGCGGGAGTGGGACAGGGGAAGCCCGGGTAGCGGCGATCACCGGTCGCCGCGAAGCGGGAAGTAATAAAACGGCGGCAACCCGTGGCGGTGGATTGCATCCGCCAAGCCAGCTCAATCAGAATTTCTCAGGTCGGTAGCTGGGACCGGAAGCGCCCCGGTCCGGGTCACTTCACGATCGTGGTTCCATACTTCATGGTCATGGGGCCGCTCATGTTCATGGTTCCGGCCGGCATCTCCATTTTCATCTCTATCTTCCCTTTCATCTCGGCGAGGAGATCCTCACCGAGCTCCAGCGAGCGGATGATGGCAACCGTTCCCGTCATGCTGACCTTGCCTTGGGAACCTTTTTCTTCTTTCGCCATTTTCCCGGAGATTTCGACAGTTCCGCTGAGATACGCACATTTCATCCCCTCATAGTCGCCGACCTTGTCGAAGGTCAGCTCGACGGTGCCGGCCGGATCTTTGATTCCGTCATCGCCTGAGAAGAGGGAGTCCTTGGCATCGACTTTCCACTGGTCGCCGGGCTTGCGCGGCTGGGTGCCATACATGGCCCGATCCGTGACGTGGGAAACGTTTCTCGCGATGTGTTTCAAATCGGCCGCCTCTTCGGTGGTGGCTTCCGCGCCGTCCTCGCGGGCGGCGGTCCACTTGCCCTTGGAAAGCGTCACGACGACCGGCACGTCGACCAGCGGTTTTACCTCCGGGGCGCCGGGAAGGACTTGGTCGTTCATCGTCATTTTTCGGATGGTTTCGTTTTTCTTCGTGAGGACGGAGACTTTTTCGGGCGTTAGGGCCTTCGTGCGGGTCTCCGTGGTGGTGGTCATTTCGACCGTGCCCTCAATTTTCCCCTGCGGCGTTTCCATGCTGAATTTGCCGCCCTCCATGGTCATGACGCCCGTGTTTTCCATCGTCCGGCCCGGCACGATGTCCGGATTTTCCGAAGCGAGAACATAGGATCCATCGGGGACAACCTGCTTCGCATCGGCGGGAGCGGCGTTCGATTGGAAGGAGGAAAGCGCGAGAACGAGCCAGAATGGCAGGAATTGGAATTTCATCCCGAATCTCCTAACGGCATCCCGCCGGTCCGGCAAGGCGCATCGCGAACGCCGGTCCGCCCGCGGAGTGAATCGCGCGGTTCCTCAGAGGGGCGAATCCCTGCGGCGGCGGAGGAAAATCAGCGCCGTCAGTGCGGTGAGGGTGAGGACGGCGGGCTCGGGCACGACCACGACGTGGGTGACGAGACCGGTTTTGGAGTAGTCGATATCGTAGCCGAGATCGTCGAGGCTGCCCAAGGTGACGGCGCTCACGAAGAACGGATTCGACGCCCAGCCGGTCATGAGTTCGTAGGCGAAATCGAGCCCGGTATCGGTGCTTATGAAGCCGGTTAGGCCGAGGCCACCGTCGATTTCATTCCAGTGACCATCGGCGTTGCCGGCATTTCCGCCGAGCTCCACGGGGACGAAGCTGTCGCCGGGCTGGAGGAATTCCCGTCGCCATTCGCGCAGGGCGTTCGGCCCGGTGTATTCGCCGGAGCCGGTGGTATAAAGCGGGTAAGTGGTGCCGTTGACGTTGGAATTGAGGGTCCAGAGAGTGCCGATTCCCATGACGTGGGCCATTTCGTGCAGGACGACGCCGTAAAAACTGCCGTCGCCGACGAGCTGGCCGACGTCGTATTCGTCGAACTGCATGTAGCCCTCGGTGGCATAGTAGAGGGCGAGGGTGGGATTGGGCGTAAGCGGGTCGTTATCGTAGTAACTGGCTTGGGTCCAATTGGCGCTGCCGAGGACGTTGCCACTCTGGGGCGTGCCCGCGCCATCGATGGCGACGACGGATGCGGTGATGACCAAGGCGTGGGGCGTTTCCGCGCCGGCGGCATCGTAAATGAGGTCGTAGCCGGTGACGACGGAGTTCCAGTAATCCGCCGCGTCGAGGAAGGTCTGGCGCTGGATGGCGCTGGGATTTCCGTCGAAAACTACCGAAATCAGCGGGTTGACGGAGCTCGCCGCAGTGGCGGGGATGACGGCTGCGGCAGAGGCGAACAGGAATGCGCGAAAATGCATGGAGGGCGGGATGCGAGATGCTGCCGGGCGGATCCGGACCGGTCAATCCGCCGGATTGCGATTAGACGCCAGCGGAATCTCCGAGCAAATAGCGGGCGGCCTGCTCCACGTCCTTGTCACCACGGCCGGAAAGGTTGGCGATGATGATGTCGGATTTCGGCAGGCTGCCGGCGATTTTCGACACGTAAGCCATCGCGTGGGCGCTTTCCAAGGCCGGGATGATGCCCTCGCAGTGAGCCAGTTCCTTAAACGCGGCGAGCGCTTCCGAATCGGTGGCGTAGCAATATTCCACGCGGCCCATGTTCTGGAGATACGCGTGCTCCGGGCCGACGGCGGCGTAGTCCAGGCCGGCGGAAACGGAGTGCGTCAGCTCGATTTGCCCGTCGTCGTTCGCCAGCAACCAGGTTTTCGTCCCTTGGAGGACGCCGAGTTTGCCACCTTGGAAACGGGCGGCGTGGCGTTCGGGAATGATGCCCTCGCCCCCGGCTTCCACGCCGACCATGCGGACGTCGTCATCCCCGAGGAACGGGTGGAAAAGGCCGATGGCATTCGATCCGCCGCCGACGCAGGCCACGAGCAAATCGGGCAGACGGCCTTCCTTCTCGAGGATTTGCCGGCGGCTTTCCACGCCGATGACGCGGTGGAAATCCCGGACAATCATGGGAAACGGATGCGAGCCAAGCGCGGAGCCGAGGATGTAATGCGTCGTATCCACGCTAGCGACCCAGTCGCGCATGGCCTCGTTCACGGCTTCCTTGAGGGTGGCCTGACCGGCGGTGACAGCGCGGACTTCGGCCCCCATCAACCGCATGCGGGCGACGTTCAGCGCCTGGCGCTCCATATCCACCTTGCCCATATAGACCACGCATTCCATGCCAAAGCGGGCGCAAACGGTGGCGGTGGCGACGCCGTGCTGGCCGGCGCCGGTCTCGGCAATGATGCGCTTTTTGCCGAGCCGCCGGGCCAGCAGAATCTGGCCGATTGCATTGTTGATCTTGTGGGCGCCAGTGTGGAGGAGATCCTCGCGCTTCAGGTAGATTTTCGCGCCGCCGAGGATTTCGGTCCAGCGCTCGGCGAAATAAAGCGGGGTCGGGCGGCCGGCGTAGTTGGTGAGCAAATCGTCGAGTTCCGCTTTGAAAGCGGGATCGGCTTTCGCGGCTTCGTAAGCGACGGCGAGTTCCTGAAGCGGCGCCATCAGGGTTTCCGGGACGAACATTCCGCCGAATTGGCCGAAGTGGCCGGTGGAATCGGGGACGATGGCGGAGGAGGAAAATGCGGTGGCCATGGGCGCGGGACTCTTCCGCTGCGACCGGCCGGATTCAAGATCGATTTCCCCCGCAAATGACGGAGCGCCCCCGATTTCCGCTAGGGAAAAAACGCATTGACCCTACGCCGGGCGGGCGGACATAAGCCACCCGAAGTGGTGGAAACACCGCCGCACACGACCGGAAACCCCCGCCCGTCGGATTGAAATGAAACTACTTACCTCGTTCGCCCTCGCCGCCGGCACCTGCGTCTGCCACGGCGCCCCGACCACGCTGGACATCACCAGCTTCAACTCCTTCAACCAGTACGACTGGGCCGACCCCACGATCTGGGACGCCGGCATTCCGAATTCCGCCTCGGACGTGGACATGCCGACCCAGACGAACGCTCTGGGAAATCCGGTGGAGGTCCGCATTGTGGAGGTGGTCCCGGCAACGGTGGCGAACCTCGCGGTGGACGATTTCGTAACGCTGGATGTCTTCGGCACGGACCTGACGGTAACGGGCGGAACTGAAAATACTGGCTTCCTCAGCGTGACGTCCGGGACGCTCTCGCTCGGGAATTTCACCAGCTACAATCCGGTCACGAAGACGCTCGCAGGCAGCGGCTCGGGTCTGCTCGTTTCCGACGGACCGGGCGATATGCCGGCAACCTTGGAATTCCTCGGCGCGGACATTGAGGTGAATCGCGCGGGCTTCAATCTCTTCGGCGTCGGCGTGCGGGTCACGGACCTCCTCGGCCAGGACGCCTTCCGGCACCTGCGGGAAAATGGCGGATTTCTCACTCTGGACGACGGCTTCATCCTGGCAACGCCGGGGGATTTCGCCAATACCGCGGCCGGCAGCATCACGCTGGCGCTCACCGCCTCCGACCGCACGCCCCAGCTCCAGATTGCCGGGAATTTCCAGAACGACGGCGAGCTGGAACTGCTGGGGAACAGCGTTGTGACGGTGGCGGGCGTCCTGAGTGGCAATGGCGCGATCCACAGCGAGGGCACGGGAAATTCCATCAATGTCATCGGCCCGCTCGGCCGGACCGGCGGCGTGATTAGCCTGGGTGGCGGCCTTGCGATTGCGGCCGCTTCGCAGAACTACAGCGGCGGAGCTGAAATCGTCGGCAATGGCACGCTCACCGGCAACGTCATGATTTCCTCCGGCACGCTTTCACCGGGAAATTCCGCCGGGCAGATCGGTGTGTTGGGAAATCTCTCGCTGGGCTCCGGGTCCTTGTTGGCGCTTGAAATCGGCGCGACGGCCGCGGCCGGCTCCGACCTCGTCACCCAGTCCGGCGGCGCGACCGGGACGACGCTCGGCGGCAATCTCCGACTCTCGATTCTTGGTGGCTCCGGCGACGGATTGCTCCCCGGCGACCGCATCACGCTGCTGCAGAGCGACTTCCCGATCGGCGGCGCATTTGCCAATGTGGCACCCGGCTCGCGGCTCGCGACGGCGGACGGCGCCGGCTCGTTCATCGTCGAATACGGTCCCACGGCGTTGCAGCCGAGTCGTATTGTCGTCACCGGGTTCCAGTCCCTCATCGTCCCGGAAACCTTCGCGCAATGGGCCGCCCGCTTCGCCCTCGGCGCTGGCCAGAACCAGCCAGGCGACGATCCGAATGCCGACGGGATTTCAAATCTCGAAGCCTATTTCCGCGGGATTGCGCCAATCGGCCCGGCGGAAATCGGCGGGCAATCCGTCACCGCCGGCCAGGCAGGAATCGTCGCCACCCTCGCCGCCAGCCGGACTGCGGTCGGCGTGGGATTGGCCACGGAAATCTCCGCCGATCTGACGAATTGGTCCGCCGGACCCGCTCCCAGCGTCATCTCGACCACCGCCAGCCAGCGGATTTACCAAGCCACCGCGCCGGCCGGACCCGGCGGATCGGTCTTCCTGCGGTTCAAAATCGAGACCCTGCCGTAGCGCCGAGGAAGTCCGCGGCGCGGGTTTCGGACCAGAGTTCGCGGCAGGTGCCGGAGGTCGGAAATCCGACGTGCCCGCCGGTTGCGGGGATTTCCAAGTGGAAATCCCGGCTGCCAGCCGCCTCGTCCCGCGGGTAGCAGCCGGGTCCGAGGAAGGGGTCGTTGGCGGCGTTGACGAGCAGCGTGGGCAGCGCGATTTGCGGGAGAAACTGCCGGCAACTGTTGCGCGCCCAATAGTCCGCCGCGTCGCGGAAGCCGTGGATCGGCGCGGTGTAACGATCGTCGAACTGCTGGAACGTGCGGATGCGGCCAAGACCGGCGAGGTCGAAGCGCTCGGGGAAAACGCGCTTTTTGGCGCGGAGCTTGGCGCGCATTTCCCGTAGAAATCGGTCCATGTAAATCCGGTTCGACCCCAGCGCGAGCTGCCGGGACGAGCAGGCGAGATCGCACGGCACCGAGAACGCGGCCGCGCCGCAGATCCGGGCCGGCACCGCCGCGGGATCCTCGCCGAGGTATTTCAGGACCAGATTTCCGCCGAGGCTGAAGCCCGCCAGCGCGATGCGTTCCGCCGGATGCACCGCCATGGCGCGGCCGATCACCGCCCGCAAATCCTCGGTCGCGCCGCTGTGATACATGCGCGGCAGGCGGTTCGTCTCCGGCCCGCAGCCGCGGAAATTCCAAGCCAGAGCGTCCCAACCGCGGCAGACGAAGGCGCGCGCCATGCCTTGGATGTAGCCGGTGCGCGTGCTGGCTTCCAGCCCGTGGCAAAGGATCAGCAGGCGCGGCGCGGATTGGCCGGACCATTCCAAATCCAAGAAATCCCCATCCGCCAGCTCCAGCCGCTCCCGGATTTTTGTGACCAACGGCACCCGCCGGAAAACCGCCGGGAAAATCGTCTGCAAATGTCCGCCCGGCAGCCAGCGGGGCGCGCGGTAGGTGGAATCGGGGATTTCCGGCATGGGGCTTGGGCCGCGGAACTACGGCCGGACCGCCAGCCGGGCAAGAACTCCCCCGCCCCGCCGGTAATCCGCAGCTCATGATCAAACGATTCCTCCTTCCGCTCGCCCTAACCTTCTCGATTCTCAATGCCGCGGAGCCCGCGCCCATTCCGTCGAAGCACACCACGCGCACCATCGATGGCTGGCAAATCCGCATGGACGACCTCCTCCTGGAACCCGCCAACCAGAAAATCGGGGACAAAGTGATCGCCCTGCTGACGGCGCGGCTGGTGGCGATTTCCACCGTTGTGCCCGAGCCGGCGCTGGGGAAATTGCGCGCGATCGTCATCGAGGCGGACTTGGATTGCGGCGGCTTGAAAATCCTTCAATACCATCCCAGCGAGGATTGGCTGACCAAAAATGACTACCCGGCCCGCCTCGCGAAATGCGTGCATTTGCCCGTCGCCGCCGATTTCCTCTCGCCCTCCGAGAACGAGCGGATGCCGTGGGTCGTCCTCCACGAACTCGCCCACGGCTACCACGACCAAGTCCTCGGATTCGAGGAACCCCGGATCATGGCGGCGTGGAAAAAGTTCCGGGACGGCGGGAAATACAACTCCGTCCTCACCCGCAGCGGCGGCCAGCGCGAGCACTACGGCATCACCGACCAGAAGGAATTCTTCGCGGAAATGACCGAAACCTACTTCGGTTCCAACGACTTCTACCCCTTCGTCGCCGGCGAGCTGAAGCGCGACGAACCGGAGATCTTCGCTCTGATGGAAGAGATCTGGGGCAAGCTGCCGTGAGCGCGGCGCATTGCCAGAATCGCCCGGAGTCCAGCCTTCCGGCTGCTCTTCCGACGCTAGCACAACCCGGAAGAGCAAGCTGAAGCTTGAACTCCGGGCGCCGGAGTCCAGCCTTCAGGCTGCTCTTCCGCCGCTAGCACACCCCGGAAGAGCAAGCTGAAGCTTGAACTCCGGGCGCGCCGGAGTCCGGCCTTCAGGTCAATGCCGTTAACTCTACTCTGTTATTTGGGTCAGATCCTCGTCGGGCCAGAGGGGTGGCCGGGTTTCGCGGGTTTTCCGGCGTCTTCGGACTTGGTCTTTGAGTCGTTTGGCGATCCGGGATTCGAGCATCCGGCGGACT
>JBBSUD010000013.1:0-56517 GCA_038235225.1 Verrucomicrobiales bacterium | reverse complement strand
GGACGGTACGCGCGCCGGTTGGCTGCGATCGGTCGGATTTCTGGCGGTCGCGTTGTTGATCGAGGCGCTGGGCGCGGTGGTGCTGATCGAGAAGGCGGATTTCGCGGCGAGCTTCGCGTGGAATCTGAAGTTCCGCGATGCGCTCGGATTTTCCGAACTCTGGAAACTTCTCAAGGGATTGGGCGTCATCGTGTTTCCCGGATTCCTGTTCTTGGCGCAGCTAGCGGCCTACATGACGCTGCATTTCGGCCGCGCGATTAAATCGGAGGCGACGGTCGCGCCGCCGCCGCTGCGTGAGGAAATCCGTTTCGGCGCACCGGCCATCGTGGCGGCGGTGCTGGCGGCGGTGTTCGTGTTGGCCGCGATGCCGCCGACGGCGTGGCGGCGACCGGCGAAATCCGACATGATTTTCGTGGACCGGGGCGTGGTGAGTTTCACGAGGCCGGACTACACGCGCTACGGCGAATCCGCCGGCGGCATGTTCGGGATGCTGCCTGAATACGTCCGGCTCTTCGGCTGCAAGGCGGTGGTGGTGAAGGACATCCCGGAAATCCTCGACCCGTCGAAAACGCTGGTGCTTACGAATCTCGACCAGGACCTCGGCGCGGAAACGCTGCGGCGCGTCTGGGATTTCGTGGAAAAGGGCGGCGGGCTGTGGCTGCTCGGCGATCACACATTCATCAAGAACGGCCGGAATCACCTCAATGAAATCCTCCAGCCGACCCACATTTCCTTCAACAACGACTCCGCGCAATTCTTCCCCCAAGGCTGGTTCCACTCTTACCGATTCCCTCAGGGCACGCCGTTTTCCGGCCTCGGCGACGATGCGGAAAATCGGCCGGGCATCCTCGTTGGCGCGTCGTTGGAAATCCGCACGCCGGCCGAGCCGCTGGTGATGGGCCGGTTCGCCTACGCGGACCTCGGGCTGGACAAGGAAGAGGGCGACCGCGGCTACCTCGGCGATTTCAAATACCAACCCGCCGAGCGTTTGGGCGATTTGGTGCTCGTCGCGGGCGAGCGTCACGGCCGCGGCCGGGTGCTCGTGTTCGGCGACACGTCCAGCTTCTTCAACAACAACCTGACCCGTTCGTTCGAGCTGCTGCGCTGCTGTGTCGCGTGGCTGGGGCAGCCGAATTGGTGGTCGTTTTACACCACGCTGGCCGGGCGGATCGCCGCGGCGGCGCTGGCGGCGGGTTTTGTGGGGCTGGCTTTCGTCTGGCGCGCGCGGACGCTCGGTGTGGCTGTGCTTCTTGCCGTGGCGACGATTTCCTTCGTCACCCACGGAAATGGCGGACTGCCGGAATACGACAAAACCTTCGCCCGTGAGCGCCTCGCCGTCATCGATTTCTCCCACCAGCCGAACGCCTCCAAGCACTCCGCCATGGAGAACGGCTTGCACGGCGTGTCCATCAATCTGATGCGCCACGACATGCTGCCCATCACCGCGAATGTCTGGGACGCCGCGCTGCTGGATGACGCGAAATACCTCTTCCTCATCGCCCCGCGGCAACCGCTCGGCGGCGGCGAGCGCGGCGATCTCATGGATTTCATGAAGCGCGGCGGCACCGTCGTCCTCACCTGCGGCTACCTCGATGCGGGCGGCTGCCGCGAGCTGCTGGAGCGAATGGGCTGTGAAATCGGCGACACGCCGCTCGGCCGGTTCTTCAATCTCCAGGCGTTCGGCCAGCCGGTTTCCTTCATGAGCGCCTGGGGGATTTCCAAAGTGCCGCCGGATGCGAAAATCCTCTGCGGCTCGCCCGATTGGCCGCTGATCGTCGCCCTGCCGCACGGCCAAGGCGAATTGGTGCTCATCGCCGACTCGGAATTCCTCCACAACCGGAACTTGGAAGGCCACAGCAACCACGATCCGGCGAACACCGCGTTCATCAAAAACCTCTTGGATTCCACCCTCCGATGATCCCGCTCTCGCTGCTCGCCAAGACCCTGGCGCTCGCTCTTTTTCAGTTACATCCGTGGCTGGCCGGGGCCTTGTGGCTGGCGGGCGCGGCGGCGGACGTGCGGATTGTCAGGAAATCCACGGCAAGCTGGAAAAGCCTGATTCTGCTCCACGCCGCGTGCCTCGCGCTTGGCTGGGTGGTTGCGGAAATGGCGGATTACGCCGCCATGCGCTGGAAGGACGGCATCCCGGTTTTCGCGACGCTACTCGACTGGATTCTCCGGCTCACCGGCCAATCCGTCGGCAGCCAGAGCGGCCACATCTACCTGACGACGATGGCCGGCCCGCTGGATTTTGCCACCACGCTGGACGCCATGGCGCTCAAAGTGCCGCTGATTTTCCTCGGCCTCGCCGCCGTCTGGCTGCTGTGGGCGGAAATCCCGCTGCGGGAAATCACGCGCAAGCTCGGCATCGCCGCCGCCATCCTGATCGTCGTGGCGCTGCTGCGGATGGCGTGCATTGTCTTGCTGGCCAATGGCTTGTTCGATTTCGTGGGCTACGAAAGTGAGGAAATGCCGTGGCGTCCGTTTATGGACGAGGCCGCCAATGTCTGGGCCTACCTGCCGTTTCTTCTCGCCGCCTGTGTGTTGCTCGGGCGCCAGCTCCCGCCGCCGGTGGTGGCGGAGAAATCGCGCGCCGGCCTCACGCCGCTGGCGCTCTGGGGCGGGCTGGCGGTCTTGATTTTGCTGGGATTCGCCAGCTTCTGGCAGCCGATGGGCACCGCGAAATCCGGCCGGCTCGTCATCGCCGGCTACCACTCGCAATGGTCCCGCAGCGACCGGCCCTACGACCGCGATTGGTATGGCGCGGACTCCGGCTACAACTACGCGGCGATGAAGCGCCTGTTCGAGAAATTCTATCAGGTTTCGGACGCCACCGGCCCCATCGGCGCGGCGGATTTGGAAGGCGCGAGCATGCTCGTCGTGTACGATCCGGACCGTCGGTTCAGCGGCGAGGAAATCGGGCGGATCCGGGATTTCGTCCGCGGCGGCGGCGGGTTGCTGGTCATTGGCGATCACACCAATGTCTTCGGCTCCACCTCCCACATCAACGAGTTGTGCGGGCCATTCGGCTTCCAGTTCCGTGACGACGTGCTCTTCGATCTGGACGCGGATTTCCACCAAATCCTCGACGCGCCAGCCGCCGCCACCTCCTTTTGGCACGGCATTTCCTTCTTCAAACTGCGCGGTCCCACCTCGATCCGACCGACCTCTTTCTGGACGCGCTCCACCTACGATGTCGGCCATTCGAAATCGGTCCGGGCGATCTACTCGGTGAACAATTTCTACCCGCCGCCGCACGACGATCCGAAAATGCGCTCCGGCGATTACTGCGTGGCCGCCGCCTCGCGCTACGGCAGCGGGCGCGTCGCGGCGTGGGCGGACAGCACGGTTTTTTCGAACTTCGAGATTTTCTACCCCGGCAAATACGAATTCCTCCTGAACACCACCCAATGGCTCAACCACAAGGACGGCCTGCTGGCGGAAATGGGCCGGCGATTGGCCCCGCTGGCCTTGGTCGCGGGGCTGATCGGGTTCCTTTTGCTGCGCCGGGAGCCGCGCGTCTGGCTATTTACGCTGCTCGTCGCGGCGGTTGGACTTACGGCGATCCGCCATGCCTGTGGCTGGTTCGAGCGCCGCCGCGCGGAATTTCCCAAGCCGATCCAGCCGAGCGAATGGGTGGTATTCGCCGCCGATCCGAACGACCAGGCCCACCACCTGCGGGATTTCATCGGCGAAGGGCCGTACGACCAGCGCTACGAGGTTTTCATCCAGTGGGTCCTCCGCACCGGCGCATTTTCCGGCTTCCACATCCTCGGCTCGCCGGATGCGAACGGCCTCTATGATGAGCTGCGGAAATCCGACACCGCCACCACCGCCCGCGCCCTCATCGTCCGTACCCCGGCCGATCTCCCGCAACTCCGCCAGCTCGCGGAAATCCCGGCCCGCGCCAATGACCCGCTGTTGCTGCTGTTCTCGAATTCCATCCCGCCGGAAACCGCCGTTGCGGAAATCGGCAAGGCAGGCCTCATTCACGACCCGGAAATTCTCGCCAAAATCGCCGCCGCCTGGCCCGCCGGCGAGGCCCTGCTCGACGATGGCGGCCGCCGCGTTTTGGTAATCGCCGGGGCCGAGCGCTTCAGCGACCAGGAGATGGGTATTTCCGAAAAGGTCACACCGGACGCCGCCCAGCGCGCGCGGTTCGGCGAGGCATTCGGCGCGATCGACCGCTTGCTCGGCCACGCGCCGGCCGCGCCCTAATTGCTACGCCGCGGGCTCGTCGGACGGCAGCGCCTGCGGATTCACAATGATCCGCGCCTCCGGGTTGTTGACGATGTAGGAGTAGGCCCAGCCGATCAGGACCGAGATCTTGTTCCGGAAGCCGATCAGGAAAGCGATGTGGACAAACAGCCACGCCAGCCACGCGACGAAGCCACGCAGCCGGAATTTGTGGGTCTTCACGATGGCGTAGTTCTTGCCGATGATGGCCATCATGCCCTTGTCGAAATAGTCGAAGGCCGGCCGCTTGTGGCTGCCACCCGCCTCGCTTTTGAGGATCTTCGCGACGTGCGCGCCCATCTGGGTAGCCGCCGGGGCGACGCCGGGAACGACCTCGCCGTCCACGTCCTTCATGCGGACGACGTCGCCGGCGAGGAAGATTTCCGGGTGTCCGGGAAGGCTGAGATCCGGCTCCGGGGTGATCCGTCCGCCTTTGTCCATGGGCGCGCCGAGATTGGCGGTCAGCGGGCTGGCGGCTACTCCGGCAGCCCAGATGATGGCCGCGGCTTCGAGGCTGGTGCCATCTTTAAAATCGAGCGCCCCCTTCCGGACCTCGGTTACGCGGGTGTTCGCCATCACTTCCACGCCGATCTTTTCCAGGCGCTTGCGGGCGTATTCGCACTGGTCGCGATCATAGGCATCGAGGACGAGTTCGGATCCCTCGATGAGAACGATGCGGAGTTCGCCGGTATCGATCCGGCGGAAGTTCGATTTCAGCGAACGGTGGACCAGATCGGCGAATGCCCCGGCAAGTTCCACGCCGGTCGGCCCGCCACCAACGATTGCGATCGTCATCAGCCGCCGCCGCTCGGCGGGGTCCTGAGTGATTTCCGCGCGTTCCAAATTGGCGAGGACGGTGCGGCGGATTGCCTGGGCATCGGCCAGCGATTTCAGGCCGAGCGAGTGCTTGGCCCATTCGTCGTGGCCGAAATAGCCGGTGTGCGCGCCGGCGGCGAGCAGCAGCGAATCGTAGGCGTAGGAGCTGCCGGATTTCCCCATCGCTACGCGCGCGCCGGGGTCGATGGACGAGATTTCGTCCATCAGGACGGTCACGTTTTTCGCCTCGGCGAGAATCTGGCGGATCGAGCGGGCGATGTCCGTCGCGGCCAGCGAAGCGGTCGCGACTTGGTAGAGCAGCGGTTGGAAAAGGTGGTGATTCTGGCGGTCCACCAGCGTGATTTCGAAGCGCTCGTCATTAGCGAGACGGTTGGCGCATTCGAGTCCGGCGAAGCCGCCGCCGATGATGAGAACTTTGCGAACGGGAGGCATAAGAGGGAAGAGTCGGGAGAGAAGAGTCGGAAGGTTTTAAGGTCGGAAAGTTGGAGCGGAAGAGATGCCGTCCGCGTCTTCGACCTAAGACCTTTCGACTTTCGGACCTTCCAACTCTTTTATCTGCGGCATTTTTCGAGGAGGCCGGCGAGGAACCGGGTGATCTGGACGAGCGCCTCAGCATGGACGGAATCGCCGAGCGGGGCGAGGTCCTCGCGGCTTTCCTTCAGCAGGCCGAGCGCGGTATCGACGGCGCTTTCGATGGCGCCCTCGTATTCGGCGATGCCGAGCAGGACGGGCAAATCGAGCGGCTGCTGGGCCAAGATGCGCTTGTTGAGCTTCATCCGCTGGGCCTCGGAGGCGGTTTCCAGGAGGTTGAGAATCGGCAGGGTCAGCTTGCCTTTCACGAGGTCGGTCCGCAGCGTTTTGCCGACGATTTCCTCGGATCCGACCAGATCCAAGCAGTCGTCGTAAATCTGATAGGCGGTGCCGAGCTTCATGCCGTAGCTGGAAAGGCTCGCCTCGGCGGCGGCGTCCAGGCCGGAGAGATTCGCCGCCAGACCGGTGGCGGCGGCGAAGAGCGCGCCGGTTTTCATCTCGATGATGCGGAAATACTCGGCCTTGGTGAAGGTGAGGTCGAAGCGGCGCTGCGTCTGGATGATTTCCCCTTGGCAGACCTCGCGAGCGGCGTTCCCGACCTTTCGGCAGATGTCGATGCTGTCGAAATCGGTGGCCAGCGTCAGCGCGTGGGAGAAGAGCACGTCGCCCAGCAGGACGGAGAGCGCGTTGCCCCATTTCGCGTTGGCGGTGGGGACCATCCGACGGGTGTTCGCGCCGTCCATGATGTCGTCGTGGACGAGCGTGGCCATGTGGATGAGCTCGAGAATCACACCGATTTTCAGGTGATTTTCCGTCACGCCGCCGCTCGCGCCGCCCACCAGAATCGCCAGCGCCGGGCGGATCCGCTTGCCGGAGGTGTTGCAGATATAGGAGACGTAGGGCTCGACGGCGGGGTCGAACTGCCGGACCTGCTCGCGGATGGAGACCTCGACGCGCTCCAACTCCGGGCGCACGAGTTCAAAGGGAAATAGCTCGGAACTGATGGTCGTGGGAGGTGCGGCAGCCATGGTGGTCGAAGTGCGACAAGCAGGCACAGTCCCGCCCTGCCCGCAACCCGGATATGGGAAGATCTTGAAAGACACCCGGCGAAATCGCGTTCTTCCGGGACATGAAACCGAACCGATTCATCCTCGCCGCATTTTCTCTCTCCTGCGGCATGACCCAGGCGGAAATCCATGGCTATTCCGACGGACCGAAGCTCCCCGGCGTGCCCTACTCGGTCCACGACCCCGCCCGGCCGCAGCCGCCGGTGGTGGAGACGGCGGGCGCGGTGGTGGTGAAGCCGCCGTCCGACGCGATCGTGCTTTTCGACGGCAAATCCCTGGACGCGTTTCAGGACGGCTGGAAAATCGAGGACGGCTCGCTGGTCGCGGCAAATCATGACATCCAGACGAAACAATCGTTCGGCGCGATCCAGATGCACTTCGAATGGCGCTGCCCGGCCGGCCGCAAGGTGGATGGCCAGGGCGGTGGAAATAGCGGCGTCTTCATGATGGGGCTTTACGAAATCCAAGTCCTCCAAAGTAATAATAACCCGACCTATCCGGACGGCCAGGCCGGCGCGCTTTATGGCCAGCTCCCGCCGCTCGTGAACGCAACCTCGCCGCAGGGCGAGTGGAACAGCTACGATGTCGCCTTCGAGCCGCCGGTATATAAAGACGGGAATGTCGAGAGACCCGCCAAGGTCACCATTTTCCATAACGGTGTCTGCGTCCAGAACGGCGAATCCTACATCGGCCCCACACAGCACAAGGTGCTCGCCAGCTATCCGGCCAAGCACCCGGAAACCGCGCCGATCAAACTCCAGTTCCACGGCGATCCCATGGAATACCGCAACATGTGGGTGCGTCCGCTCGGTGGGCGGAAATGAACTTGCGATAGATGATTCAAATGAAAAACGCAGGACCGGCTACTGCCCCGGTCCTGCGTTTTATGATTTTATGGGAAGCAGCTTCCCGAAAACCGGCGGCGCTTCAGAAGTAGTAGCGAAGGCCGAAGTTCACGCGGCTGCTGAAGCCGTCGTCGCCATTGTCACCCGCGGTGAACCAGCCACCTGCGATGGAGGTGCTGATGGCCATGTTCGAGCGGAGGAAATACTTCACGCCGAATTCAAGGGTGGTATCGAGACCGTCATTGCTATCGCCGTTATCGACGCGCTTGTAGCTGGCGGAACCGCCGGCGAAGGGCACCCACTTGGTGCCGGTAAGATAGTTGTATTCCACGAAGAGGCCGGCCAGCACGCTCACGTCGCTGTTGACGCCGGAAAGGCCCGTCTTGATGCCGAAGAGCCAGCAATCGCTGACGAACCAGCCGTAGGTGAGGTCGGTCCGATAGACCGTGTCGTTGGACCAGTCAAAGCTGCCGGAAAGGCCGAGTTCCTGGACGCCGAGCGCGAGGATTGGCAATTCGCTGTTGCGGATTTGTCCCAGACGGCTGGGCAGGTGCGTAAGGCCTTGGCCGGCTTCCCCGATGGCTCCCGTGGAAGAGCTCATCTCGCCGTTGGTGGACGAGGTGGCGGCGCCGGCTTGGGAAAGCGCGAGCGGTGCGGCCGCCGCAAGCGAGATCGCGGTAACGATCAGTCTGGATTTGGTTTTCATAGTAGTAGTGGTTCCGGCCTAAGCGGCCGCCGCCGGGTTAGGCTTGCATTCCGCGGCTAGGGAAGGGGAAATCCCGATTTCAGAGCGCTGGGGTGAGATATACGAATGCACTCCATGGAACGATAGCCCTAACGACTACGAAAATTCGTTAGGTCGTGGTTTCCCCCATCTCCCGCGGCCGACCCCGGCGTTTACCGCTGATAGATCGTTAGTAAAATCAGGATGATCAGAATCACGCCGACGATCGCCAACGTGATTTTCACCCAGCTCAGCGGATGCTCGCCGGCCATGGTACCGGTATAGCCATTCACCACCACTTGGTAGGATTTCCGCCCATACGTATAACTCACCAGCCAGACGGGGACCAGGATGTGTTTGAAGGTGCGGCCTTGGTACGCTGCGTTGACCTGCAAATTCCTATGGGTATCTCCCGGCACGTCGTTGGCGCACAAATTGTGGATCACGGCGTCCATCTGCTGCTTGCTGGTTTGCGAGGCCTGGCGCAGATCCACCTGATAGCGCTCAACCGTCCATCCGCGGACGAAGGCGGGTTCGTACGGTTTGAGATCGGTGGTGGTGGGAAAGGGTTCCACTTTACGCAACAGCGCGGTGTGGACGCCGACGGTGCCCGGAACCGCGTCGTCATCGAAGAAATGTGTGAGATTTCCCGAACTATGTTTCCAACGGGTTTTGCGGACCTGCCGGGTTTGATTCCGGCCGTTGGAATCCCGATAACTTTCCGTTTCGTAGTAATAGTAACCGGAATCGGCGGTCCAGGCGGCGGACACATGCGCGTCGAACGTCCAATAGGGCAGATAGATGCCGCGCAATGTATCGGTGAGCGCGGAGCGCTTGAGCTTGTTGGGCGCGAACCAGCGGCTGCCATACCATTTCCGCAAATCGTCGCGGACTTTGGTGCTGGCAACGACAGCCGGCAGCAGGCTTTCCGGGGTTATTGCATCCTGCATCGCGTCCACCGGCACGATCGCGGGCGAGCCGCAGAAATCGCAGCGTTGGGCGGCGCGGTCCGTGTCGAAAATGCTGATCGCATGGCAGCTCTCGCATTTCACGGATTTCTTCTCCTCCTTCAGCCCGCGCCCGGCCGGGGGAACCGTGGCGAGCGCCTGCTCCAAATCGTGCTCCACGATGCGCGCGCCCAACGCATCCTCACCATCCGTCCACGGCAAAATCGTGCCACAATAGGGGCAGGCGAGCGCCTTTTTGGACGCATCCCATTCAGCGTCCCCGCCGCATTCCGGGCAGGGATGTTTGCGCAGCGCGCTGACCTCGGCCATGACAGTTATTCCGCAAGAAATGCGTCCAGCGCGGCGCGCGTGACCCGGTAGGACGTGCCGATTTTCTTGCCCTTGATGTCGCCGTTATCCAGCGAGGAAACCACGTCCGCCTCCGTCACGCCGAGCGCCTCGGCGACCTGCGCGGGCGTCAGCAGCTCGGGTATTCCCGCGATGCCCGGCTCATTTCCCACCGCCGGCAGTGGCGGCGGGAGCGGCTGGTTTTGCATCGATTTCATCATTTCCTGCGCGATGCCGAAGCCCATCGCCATCTGCGCGGGGAGCGCGGTGGCGGAACTGCCGCCGCCCTGGGTCATGGATTCCGCCATTTGGAATTTCACGTAATCGTTCAGGTTGCCGATCGCGCCCATGCTCGAACGCTTGTCGATCGCCGCCTCGACTTCCGGCGGCACCGAGACGTTTTCGACGATGAAGCTCGTGATCTCGATGCCATATTTCGTGACGACCTGCGGGTTGATCAGCGGCAGCAGCGCGTCGCCGAGTTCGGTGTAGCGCGCCGCGACATCGAGCGCGGGTACGCCGCAGGACGCCAGCGCGTCGCTGAATACGCTGACGATCCGCGACCGCATCGTATCGGAAAATTCGTCCAGCCGGAAATGCTGGTCCGTGCCCGCGACCTCTTTCAGAAAAGTCGGCACGTCGGTTATGCGGAAATCGAAGGTGCCGAACGAGCGCAGGCGGACGATGCCGAAATCCTTGTCCCGCATCATGATCGGGTTCGCCGTGCCCCATTTGTTGCCGGTGAAAAGCCGGGTGGTGACGAAATAAACATCCGCCTTGAAGGGCGATTCGAAGCCATATTTCCAGCCTTTCAGCTTGGTCAGGATCGGGATGTTTTCCGTGACCAGCGTGTGCTTGCCGGGGCCGAAGCAATCGCCGTATTGGCCCAGATAGACGAACTGCGCCTGCTGGCTCTCGCGGACGATGAGCTGCGCGCCGTTCTTGATCGCCTTGTCCTCATCGGGAAACCTCCACGCCAGCGTGTCGCGCGAGTCGTCCGTGAATTCGATGATTTCGAGAAGTTCGCCTTTGATGAATCCGAGAATGCTCATGGTTGGAAGCGAGTTTGGCGGTTTTTCGAAATGAGGGAAGCGGGATTTGAGATCGGTCACTCCAGCCCGCGCTGCGCCACCTCGTCCTCATCCCAGCCGAGGTAGTGGCCGAGTTCGTGGAGGAAGGTGGTGCCGACCTCGTCGCGGTAGTCCTGCTCGTCCTCCTCGACCCATTCCCAAATGCTTGTTAGGAAGAGCCGGATGCGCGGCATTTCGCCAGCGCCGGGTTCGTCGGCGGCGCCCGGGCCTTCGAAGAGGCCGAGCTCATCGCCCTCCAATTCTTTATCGAATTCGCCTTGGCCAGGCTTTTCCTCCAAGGAAATCGCCACGGTTGCCGCCGCGTCCCGGATGTCCTTGGGCAGCGCTTTCAGCAGCGATTTCAACTCCTCATCCGCCCAGTCCGACAGCGCTTCGAATTTCATCCGGGCGAAGTAGCGGGCCGCGAAGAGGGGAGCAAGACGGATGATTCGGACACGGGCGGAAGTTTGCGGAAATAGCGAAGGACGCTTCATTCGCTACGGAAATGCTATCACTCGGTAAAAGCGTCTCGCGGTCCCACCCACTGGGTCACACACTCTCAGTGCGTCGCCTGTTCCGGTCATGTCGCCGGTCAGGTCCTCCCAATCCGATTCGAGATTGGTCGAATATTGGACTCGGTAATTGAATCCCGGCAGACCGGTCCACTTGAGTTCCATCGCTGAACTAATTTGAAGATCCGTAACAGGCGAACCGATTTCGGGATCGATTTCAAAGATTCCACGTAACTGCTCGAAGCGTAATCCAGAGGGATTGGTCGTCCCGGGCCCATACGTATTTGTCACCACAATGCGGAACGTGTTCGTCCCGACGACAAAAGGAAACGAACCCGGAGACATGAAAATGTATTGAAACGTGGGAAAGGTGCCCTCATGGGTATTTGCGAACCCGGTCGATACTCCGTTGAGAATGAGTTCGAATCCGTTGTCGGCTGCCAGAAATCCCGAAAATCGCACCGTATTCGGTTTGGCATTTGCAGGTAGAACAAATGAAAACTCATAAATATATTGACCTTTTGGCGCATAGGTTTCGGATCCAGCGAATCCGATCCATGAGGAATTCGGGCCGTTGCTCCTCCAAGGTGGAATCTGCCCTAATCCAACAGCCGTCAAGCTCATGGGGGAAATCAGACGGTAATGCGCATCCGCATCGCCCGGATCCGCCAGCACCGCGAGAAGACCATTCTTGCTATTACTCAGAACACCGGTATTGAAAAGTCCGGTAATCCAGCGATAACCTGGCATCCGGGATATTTCAACATCATCGAAAAATGCGGTCTGATCGGTTGAGGAATATCCGACAAAGCTCAACGTATGTTTACCCGCGGTAACGGAGAGCGGCACCTCTCGGTAAGTGTAAGGCATTGCGGAAGTGGTTGTCTCATTATGGATCGGAACATCGTCGATCCGCACCTCGTATTCTAATTTTCCGTCGCTTGAAGTAGCGCTGGTTCTAGAGCCAACTTTGAATGACAAGAGGTAGATGCCGCCGTCTCCGAAATCAACGTTTTTATGGAACCTGCCACAGCGTTGGATCATGGCTACCTGACTTTCTTCCGGCGCGGGCACCGCAGTGTACGGACTTGCCGGTCGGGTTAGGCCGGCACCCGGCGAGGTGGGGGAATTTGAGAAAACCCAGCCACCTCCAGATGCGGCGTCCTTCACAGCAAATGTGCCTGGAGCAAGCACGGGAACCTCAAAACCTCCGTTCCCAATTGAGATAGTCTGGCCACAAGCGGCGCTGCTGAAGATCAACATCCAAAGGTGTCGGAATAATGTTTGCATAAATTCGGAATTAAACGGTGAGGATGGGATTCGCAAATGAATTTTAGAGGATGCAGGCAGGATGATAACCCAAAAAGGATGGGAAGGATCACAACCAACTGCGAGACGGTCCGCCGCGGCACTTTTCCGAAACTGGGGCACGCAAACGATTCGGTCGGGTATTCGACGGTACGGGTCTGTTGCAAAATATGCCGCCGTTAACAAGAGATTATCGCGGGAAGATGCCAAAATTTGGTGATGCCTTCCATGGCGGCTGCGGGACCACCCCGACTACCGGACAATCTTATTCTCAAATGCTGTTCTTGCTCCGGGTTTTAGGGGCGGGCGAAAGAAGCGCCGTTGCGGGACGCCTTGGCGCCGGACTGGAGCGAGACGTGCCAGTCACTTTTTCCGGTTTACTTCCTTTCGCGAGTTAGCGGGTGGCGGCTTTCAACAGCGATTTCAACTCCTCGTCCGCCCAGTCCGGCAGCGTTTCAAATTTCATCCCGGCGGGGCAGCGGGCAGGCGATGCGGGGGTAAGGCGGAAGAAACGCGCCGGGACCAAAACCCGGGATTCTTGAACCGATCCTCTGCCTGGTAGTTCCCGAGCCCGGTTCCGGCGGTGGCTGGGATTCACCGCTGCGCTTTGGCTCACGCCTCGATTTACCCCTCGCCGTGGCGGGCCAGGACGGCGGCGAGGTGGCGGAGTTCTCCGTCGATTTCCTCGGGGCGGGGGACGGTGCGGGCGACGGCTTCGCGGACGGCCGTGCGCCAGGATTTGCGGAGGCGGTGGAGCTGGGCGCGGAGGGCGGCGTGGGTGCGGCCGAGTTCGCGGGCGATTTCCTTGAGCGTGGATTCGCCGGGGTCAGCCAGGATCCAAGGGCGGAGGATCGGCAGCATTTCACGGGTGGCGGGCGGGCCGGTTTCGAGGGACTGGAAGGCGAGCGCGAGGATGTGCTGGGCCCAGTCGCCGTCGAAGCCATCGATATCCACGCCCGGCGGCGCTTGGCAATCCACCGGCATCTCCTGGTGGGCCGCCGGGTTGGTGGTATCGAGAGTTTCAAAGCGGTGGCCGCCACCGCGGATGAGGGCGGTGGCGTGGCGGTGGCGGTTCCGCAGGAAATTGTCGAGAACGCGGCAGAGGTAGGTGCGCAGCCGGGCACCGGGGCCATCGCGCGCGGGATCGTAGGTGAGGAAGTGGGCCTTGGGGCCGGTGAGGCAGTGGGTGGCGAATTCCGAAGCGAGATCATCGACATCCGCCTCGGCGAGCTGCGGCCACTGGCGGCGGATGTAGCTGCGGACGGGCTGGGCGTAAGCGGCGAAGAGCGCGCGGAGGGCGACGTCCCGCTCCGCTGCCGTGCCGTCCCGCAGATCGCGGAGAGCGGAGTGGTCCGTCTCCGGCCAACCGTGCGCCCCCATCCGAGGGGGAGAAGGCGGGGCGCCGGCGGAGGCGGGACGGCAGGCAGTGGAGGGGAAAATCACGTTCTTGCTGTTGGGGGCCAAACGGATATGCACGGGCGGAGTCACGGCGTGACGGATTTTCTAGGAAAATTTTCAGAAATCACCGCCGCAGCCGGAAAAATCCGCGGGGATTCCCGGGATCCGGCGTGATGGGGTGTTCGCGCTCGCCGCCGATGATCGGGAACGGGCCGGGGATCTCCGCCCACGATGCGGGAGCGAGATCGGCGGAGGTTTCGAGGACGGCGCCGGGCAGGGCGGCGGGCCAGCGCAGGGTAGGAAACCCGCCGGGCAGGCTGGCTGGGAGGATGCGAAGGGCGTGCTGGAGCGACAGGACGACGGATGCGTAGTCCCGGGCGACGCGCCATTCGTCGAGGACGTAGGCATCGCCATTATCCAAGCCGGAGGTGCGGATGAAGATGTGGGAAAGGCTGGCGAGGCCGGAGTCGAGGGTGACGGTGGCGGACGGCGGGCCGGGGGCGTCCTGCGAGGTCGGATTGACGAAGAGACATACGGTGTCGTAGGCGCCTGCGTCATTCGGCCGGACGCTGGCGACGAGGAAATAGGTGGCGGCGGCGGCGATCGGAGCGTCCTCCGCGAACGCGCTGGCGGAGACGGCGGTGGTGCTGCGGCAGAAGAACTTGAATGGCGCGGGAAATGCGGCGGATGTCGTGTTCGCGCCGATGCTGACGCGCGGATTCCCGCTGGCGGGGTTCGGGTTGTCATCGAAGCCGATTTGGATGAAATCCTGATTGGCGAGCGGGCTGGCGGCATTGGTGCGGAAGAGGACGGAGAACCAGAGCGTCTCGGCCGCCGCGGCGTGGAAGATGGTGCCGAGCGGGCGGCGGACGGCGAAGCTGCCATTGGCGACATCGTAAAACCGGAGCGCGCGGTTGCCGCCATCGATGCGGATTTCCCCCTGCGAGTAGTTCACTTGGCTGGCGGTGCGGTCCTCGATTCGAACGAGCGATTTGATGGCGTTGCTGACGTTGTATGGGCCGGCCCAGCCATTGCCGTCGTCGAGGCCGGCGCCGGCGGAACCGTTGGCGCCGCTCTCCACCTGGCCGATGGCGTACGTTTCGAATCCATCGCAGGCGACGGTCTGGGCCTCCGCCGCAGTGCCGCAAGCCAGCGCGATGGCGGGGAAAACCGCCCGATTCATGAGAAACCGTGGGGGGACTGGCACGCGCTACCCAAGGCCGCCAGACCCGCTGGTGTCAATCTAACCTCCCGGCGGCGCGCTCAGGACGGACAGTTCGAGGCGTTGAGCGGGAGTAAGTTTGGCGGATTTCCCGGCGAGTTCCGCAAGCAGCCGAGCGAGGTGCTCCGCGTGGTCCGACGTCCAGTGGGTAGCGGGTAAATCCGCGATGGTGCGGGCGTGGTGGAGCGCCGCCGCGGTCAGCAGGGCCAGCGAAAGTTTGCCGGGCTCGCGCTCCTGCAGGGGCCGCAGCAGGGCGAGCGCGAAGGCGATCGTGCGGGCCGCGGAATTGGTGGGCGAAGCGCGGCAGGCGAGGCGGCTTTGGTAGAGGTAGATGCGCGCCCGCTGGATCAGCGCGTCCTCCCGGCCGTTCCAGTTGCGGCGGATGTGGAGGTTGAATCTCCGCGCGAGCGTCAGGGCCGCGGTCGGGACGGCGGGATCGGGATCGTCCATCAGCCCGGCGGTCCAATCGGTGGCCGTGACCGCGAGATCCCAAATCTGGGGAAGCCCTGTGCGCTTCGTCAGCCATGCCTGCGCCAGCAAAAGGTCGGCGGCCTCCTGCAAAAGCGGCCGCACATCGGCGCTTTGCCCGGATTCCAGGGAAAGCCTGGCCTGCGCGTGCAGGCAGCGGGCGAGTCCGCAGGCGAGGGGAAAGGAGGCGGGCTCCCGCTCGAATGCCGCCCGGCACCGCGCGGTGGCGAGGTCGATATCCTCCCTCGCGCACGGCAGTTCGTGCGGTCCGGCGACAATCGCATGGGTGGCCAAATCGTAGGCCGCGACCGCCAGCCGCGGGAGATTTTCGTTCTCGGGGCGGACCAGCAATCCGGCGGGCAGCGCCGCGCAAGCCGCCAACGTTTCCCGGCTCAGCCGGACCGCGGCGGGGAAATCCCCGGCGGCGCGGGCCTGGCGGGCGAGCAGTTGGAGGGCATCGCAGCGCATCGGCGCGAGCGGCGCGGCATCGAACTGCTTCGATGCCGCCAATCGCTCGATCTGCCCCAGCGCCTTGGCCGCCTCCCGGCCACCCGCCGCCGCGCGGCCCGATTTGTCGAGCAGGCGGGCGAAGGTGAGCCTGGCCCGCGCCGCGTCGAGCAGGCGGGCGGAATCGTCCGGGGTTTCCCTCGCCAGCTCGCAGTAGAGATCGAGCGCCGGCTGGATGGATTTCAGCGCCGCCGGGTAGCGCGAGTGGTTTTCGGAGGCGGCGGACCGCAAATCCGCCAGCATGGCCCGGTAGTAGCGGAGGTCCAGCTCCCCGGCGGCGGTGAGCGGCAGATCGGGATTCACCGCGGCAGGCGCGCCGGGCAGCGGCTCCGCCACGGGCTCGTCCTCCTCGTCCGGCGTGCCGGTGCGCAGCTCGGAAGCCAGCTTCCGCAGCGTGAAGGACGTCAGGCTGTAGGCATAGCGGAGATTCGCCTCGTTCCGGTGCGCCACCGCCCGCTGCTGTCGGTAAAGCGTGCCCGCGGCCACCAGACCGGCCAGCACCAATGCCGCCGCCAGCAGCGATCGCCGCGCCTGCCGCCGCAGGAAGGTCGCGGCTAGATAGCGCGCGGTATGCGTCCGCGCCGCCACCGGCCGTTTCGCGGAAAACCGCGCCAGATCCGCCTCCATTTCGCGCGCGTGGTGGTAGCGGTTCGCGGGGTCACGCGCGAGCGCCTTCCGCAGGATCGATTGCAAATCCCCCGGCAGCCGACGGTCCGCGTCGCGGAAATCCAGCGGCGGCGGCGCGAGCACTTTGGCCAGGATTTCCCCGGGCGTGCCGTCCTGCGGGTGCAGCCATTTCCCGGTTAGCATACGGTGGAAAATCAGGCCCAGCGCATAGACATCCACCGGCATCGCGCGCGCGCCCCGGCCATCCGCCGCCTGCTCCGGCGCCATGAACTGCAAGGTGCCCGAGACCCCGATGCTATCCCCTCCCCCGCCGGCTGCGGATTCCTGCAAATGCATCCGGGCCAGCCCGAAATCCACGATTTTCGGCATGCCGCGCGCGTCCACGATGACATTGGCCGGCTTCAAATCCCGGTGGATCACGCCGTGGTCGTGCAGATGTGCCACCCCCCGGACGATGCCGCGGAATACCTCCAGGATTTCCTCCAGCCCCAGCTCCGGCCGGTCCCCGAGCCATTCGTCCAGCGGCCAGCCATCGATCCATTCCATCGCCAATCCCTGCCGGCCGTCCGCCGTGACGATGCCGTGGTGGAGCAGCACCAAGTTCGGGTGGACGATCTGCGCCAAAATCCGGATTTCCCTCCGCAGCACTTCCGCCGAGGCCACACCGCCGCGGCGCAAAATCTTCAGCGCCACCGCGCGGCCCGGCTCCGGCTCGTCCGCCAGCCAAACCTCGCCCGACGCCCCGGTGCCCAGCAGACCGAGGATTTCGTAGCCCGCCACTTGCGGCGCGCCGTCCTCGAGCGCCCCCGGCATGACCGGGCCGACCGCCATTTCGAGCAGCCCGGCTCCGTCCGCACCATTCCCAGTCATGACAGCGAGAGTAGATTTCCCCGCCCGGCTGGCAAGCCATGGGCCGGAGAAATCGAGATGCCAGTCGGTGGGGGCCGAACGAGGAGGAGACGGGCACCAAGAATCCTATGAATCCGACGAATCGGATCGAAGTAGGTTTTCAATCGCGAAGGTCCGGCGTTACCGCTCGATTTCCCGCGATTTCACCGCTTTCGCGTTGGCTACGCGGATCATGCGGAGGATTTCGGGATCGCTAAAGCGGGGATCGTCGAGCCCGAGCGGATCCCACGATCCGGCGTTCCAGATGAAGGCGCGCTTCACGGGATAACGCTGGCGCTCGTCCGCCAAGTAGTCGCAGACCGCCGCGAAATAGGATCTCCGCAGCGCTTTGAGCGCGCTGTCGGCCCACGGATCCGCCTCGTCCGGCTTCGAGCCGCCGAGATACGGCGCGCGCGCCGCATCGGCGGGGGTTTCGGCGGGCACGCTGACCTTCCAATCGCGATCCGACAGGCCGCCGCCGCCGATGCCGATTTCCACCCAATGGATCGGCTTGGCCTTGGGCAGCGGGCATTTCAAGCCATAGAACTCCCCGGCGAACAGGCCCATCGCGAGGTCGAAATCCGCCGGGCGCGGCGGCAGGCTCACGCCCTGATACATCGACACCCCGATGAAATCGCAGGCGTTCCACAGCTTTTCGAGCGCGGTGGTATCGACGGACCCGGCGACGGCGTTCCCCGCGACCCCTTGGTAATTGAAGCTCAGGCCGAACTTCGCCGCGCGGAAATGCTTCCTCGCGCGCATGTCCTCCAGCAGCCGATGCCAGGATTTGGGATGCTTGAACACGGTGGTCCCCATTTCCCCTTGGAGCGAGACCTCCACCGGCCAATCGCGCGGCAAAACCGCTTCCAGAGATTCCATCACGGGCACCAGCAGGCTTTGTTCGTAGCTGGTGCCGGTGTCCGAGACGAGCGGATCAAAATCGATGTTGTTGCGCCACTCGTCGATTTCTCCCTGGGAGTTAAGATGGAGCAGTACGGAAATGGCGAGCTTGTGCTCCAGCGCGCGGGTGAAACAGGCCTTGAGATAGCCTTTGAATTCCTCGCGGATCGCCGGGCCGGCTGGGTGGAGCACGTTGCCGGTGGCGGGCGGCTCGGCCTCGCGGTAGAGGCCGATGGTGCGCACGCGCTTGGAGGAATCCAGCGTGGCTTGCAGGACGATGCAGAATTGCACCCGATCGAATCCCTGGGCCGCGACCTGATCGACCTTTGCCGGCCCAGCGGCCATCTGCCATTTGTGAAACAGCGCGACCATGGGTTGCAGCGGAGTCGCGGCGGACACCGTGCCGGCGGCCGCCAGCAGGCAGGCGAGCGCGCGGACCAGCCATGGGGGACATCGTTTCAACGGAGTTGGCATAAGGGTGAGGATCGGGAAGAGCAGCGGCGGCCCCGCCATGGCGGGCGACGGATTCGATTCGGTCCGCAGGTCATCACCATCCAGTCCCGCCATCAAGCCCCTTGAGCAGGCCCGGCAGCCCGGAGTCGCCCGGATTTTCCATCAGCGGCAAGATTTCCAGCTCACGGCCGGCGGCGAAATCAGGCGATTTCCCGGCGGCTATCCGGAAGGCTGGAATTGCCTGCCCGACCGCGATCGCCGCCGCCAAGGACGATCCAGCCGGGCCGGTTGCCCACACGGCCGCGCAATTCAAAGTGCCGCCCGGAGTTCAACCTTCAGGTTGCTCTTTCGCGACCGGAACGACCCAGAAGTGCAACCTTCAGAGCCTGTCGGAAATCGAAGCGCTTCCACTTTGGAATTCCGCGGCCAGGTTGTTTCGCATGGCGCAGTAGATCGAGGGAGAGAACCGGAACCAGTCGATGCTGCTGCCCGCAGCCATCGGCGATTACTCTTTCACCCTGTCCCCGGACCGGAAGAGGCAGCCTGAAGGCCGGACTCCGGCCGGGCGGAACGGGATTCAACCCCACTGATATTCGGCGACGGTTTCGCCGGTGGTGGCGGAATGGAACAAGTAGGCCCCGCCATCGAAAACCAGCGGCTCCGGCAGGGTGAATTGGGCAATGTATTCCATCCGGAGTCCGCTCGCGTCCAAGGGTTCGGGATCTCCCTGAACATAAAAAGGTCTTCCGCCGACCGCGCTTCCTGGATCGGGGTTGAAGACGAAATCGGAGGGGAAATCCGCGGGCCAACGCGCTTGGAATTGTTCCCATAATTCGTCGAAATCTCCCATTTCATAATCGATCCACTGTCTTGCCTGCACGGCCGGATTCGCAGAACCGCCGGCAACCAGAGCAATTTCCCCCTCGCGGGGAAGCCAGATGAGTGAGGTGCCTTCGCTGCCCTCGCCCGCTTCGAGACATCGGTCGCAGAGGAAAATGGCGAGCGAGCAACCCGGCAGCAGCTTGCCAAAGGAGACATCGCGGAAATCCAGGCTTTCGAGGAAGCACGGGATTTCGCCGCAGTTCGTGCAAATGGGCCATGACATGCCGGATGCCAGAGGCGCGGGTCCGTGAATGCCCGACCGGATTCCGCAGCGAAGGTCGGTGACCGAGAGTTGGACGGAGTATTCGAATCGAACGGCTTCCACCGCGCCGGGCATGGTTTTGCCGATTTTCACGCCCGCCGCGTCGCAAAGGTATTGCCTGATAAATTGAGTGGCCGGCTTTTTGGCGGGGGCGAAGTGATCCCACTTGATTTTTTCTTTCGTGGGAAATGGAAGAGTGACCGTATCCGGCTGGTCCGGACGATTGGCCTTCCGCTCCGGCGGGCAATCCGCGCGGGTCTCGAAGGCATCACGAAATCCCAGTCTGCCGTCCGGCCAGCGGTCTGCCTCAAGCCAGACGCCTTGCAGGGCGGGCCATGGCCGGGCCGCCATGAACGGCCGGGCGCCTTCCACCATCCTCAGCAGGTCGATGGAGCGGGTGGGGGCGAGTTCGGACGGCACGCGCTCTCTGGCCCGCGGATTCAAACCGCCCGAAACGGTCCAGCGACCGTTCCCCAGCGAAACGTGCTCCAGCAGAATGTCCCGCGCGCCGAGCGGCAGGGTGAAGCGGAACTCACCAGGATTGTCGCGCAGTTTCGCGAGGATTTTTCGGATCGCCGCCTTGAGCAGCGAGGAAAGCGCGGTGTCGTATTGGCGCAAGAATCCAATTTCGCCATATATTCCCAAACCTGGCAAATCTAGGAGGGATGGCGCCTCCCCCGGCGCCAGACGGATTTCTTCCCATCGTGTGAAGACAGGATCGTTTTCCCAATCGTCCCCGCCCAGGTCGAGCAGGGACAAGTCGAAGTCGATGGCGTGATTGCGGGCGGCGAAGTCGATGCGCTGGCGCTCGGCGAGGATGGCATCGACATCCACGCCGAGCGCCCGTGCTTTCGCTTCGGTGACCGGGTTGGGGACGCCTTTTTTCCGGATTAGTTCGGTGTAACGGTTCCGCATTTTCGCCCGGTCGGCCTCGGATAGATCGCTCATGGGCCGGAGCAAGGCAGGGAACAGGGGGATTTGCCAGCAGCGCGACCTGGAAATCACCCCGACCCGATCGCCGTTCCCAGAAATCCCCGCGCGGTTGGGCGGCCGGATTCCACCGGCAGGTAAAAGGCACAGGAGGCAGCAGCGGATCAGAGGTGCGGAAATGGTCGGCGATTTCAGCCTTGCCAGGGTGGGGAAAGCGCGGATCATCCCATCCATGCGTCCCCCGGCCATTCTCCTCGTTCCTGTTTTTTTTGGCTCGCTCGCTCCCGTCGGCGGGGCAGCCGTAGTCACTTCTCCGGGCATCGCGTTCGTGAAATCGGATACCGTGACCACCGCGCCGCTCTATACCACGCCCACGGCGACGGTGTCGGAAACCAGTTCAACCGACCCCGATGGCTTCGCCCGGACAACAACTACCGCCAACGACCATCTGGAGCTGACAAGCACCGTCACCACGGACACCTATGGCGGCACCAAGCATTCCAGCTCGACGCAGGAGTTCCAATCCACCTCGCGGGAACGCACCGGGACCGACGGAAGCTCCCTCCAGTTCGATCGGACATACCAGTTCTCCACCACGCTCGACTACACGCGCAGCGTCTCCACCTTCGGGAATTTCATCTTCATCGATTATGCCAAGCTGGCGGTCGGCTTCGAGGCCACTCGCCAGATTTCCCTCACGCTGGACGGACCGGTGGCGGTTTCGCTGGTGCTGCGGGCAGAGGCCACGCGCACTGCCACATTTCCCAATTCGCTTTCGGGCACGAATCTCGACCCCGCCGGGATTTTCAGTTCCTTGGTGGTTTTCGGCGGCGACCCGGCTTTCGTGAATCTGGTTTTGGTCAACACACTCGCCGGACTGGAGACCGGTCCCGTCGAACTTCAGGGCACCAAGAAGGATGTGAACTACCACATTTCCGCGAGCGTGGAAAATGGCGCGCTGAATCTGGAGATGCTCTTCTCGCCCGCCGTCGCCGGCCAGCCGGTCGATCTGGAATTGCGCTATTTCCTGCGGGGAGACACCGGCCTTTCTTTCCCGATAAGCGCTCCCGGAACCCGGAGCGCGCAGGGTTCCATCGCCGGGGACATTCAGGAATCGCTGACCGTCCGTCCGGTCCCTGAGCCGGGCGGCGCGGAGCTGGCTGCTTGCGGGGCCGCTGCGCTGCTGCTCCGGCGGAGGCGCACGCCCGTCAGGTGAGAAAATCCCGACCTTGCCACGGACCGCACCCGCGATTTTCCGGAAAATTTGTCCGAATCCGTCCCTCGCCGGACAGACACTCGCAGCACATGGAAAATCCCGCTGCATCCGATGGCGATTTGCTCGCCGACTGGCTGGGCCACCGGCGCGAGCCGGCATTTGGCGCGCTGGTCTCGCGCTACGCCGGCCTCGTTCATGCCGCCGCCCGCCGGGTCTGCGGCGACGAAATGTTGGCCGCCGAGGCGTCGCAGCTCACCTTCATCCTGCTTTGCCGCAAGGCGAAATCCCTCACTTCCCGGACCTCGCTTGCCGGGTGGCTTCACCTCACCGCCGTCGGGCAGGCGAAAAACCTCAACCGCGCCAGACGCCGGGAATCCCGCAAACGCGATCGCCTCCAAGCTGCCATGGACACCACCCCGGACGCCCGCAACTTCTGGCGGGAAATCCAGCCGGTCCTCGATGACGCGCTCGCCGCGCTTTCCGCCAGCGATCGCGAGGCATTGCTGCTGCGCTTCTACCGCTCGCTCACCGTCCGGGAAATCGGCGTCACCCTCGGCATCGCGCCTGCCGCCGCGCAAAAGCGCATCGACCGCGCCACTAAACGCCTGCGCGGCAAGCTCGCCCGCCGCGGCATCCAGGCCGGCGGCGCGCTGTCCGCCACCCTGCTCGCCGGATTCGCCGCCGATGCGGAGGCCGCCGCGCCCGCCATGTCCCTGCTCGCTTCCAAGGCCATCGCCGCCGGCTCCGGCGGTTCGCTCGGCCTCGCCGGATTCCTCGCTCTCACCGCCGCCGCCAAGAAATCGACCTCGCTGATCATCCCCGCCATCGCCCTCGCCGCGGCCGCCCTCTGGACCGCCCCGAAATGGAACTTGCTCGCCACCGCGCAGGCCGGAAACGCGAACATCCGCGCCCGCATCGATGCCTACCAACCCACCCCGCCGCCCCGCACCGTCAAGATTTCCACCGCCGATCCGAATGCCCCGATCGACTGGCAACTGCTGGCCACCGAGCCGCAATACGGTCCGGAAATGACCCGCTTCACGGCAAAGCTCCCGCCCATGTCATGGCCGGAGCTGACCGCCACGCTCGACAAAATCGTCGCTCTCGATTGCCCGCCAGAGCGGCGGACGGAACTGGAGGCCGCCATGGCCGGTGTCATGGGGAAACAAAAACCGGCTTGGGTTCTGGACCGATTTTCCGTCCGATTGCCCGATGGGAAATTCCCGTTGAGCAACGTCTTCGGATCTTGGCTGGACTTGGATTTCCCCAGCGCCAGGGCTTGGTATGAGTCGGCGGCCGCGGCTGGCGCGTTCCGCGGGAAATCCCTCAGCAACCCGGATGAGGCACAAAACCCTTTCGAGGCGGCACTTCTGTTCCGGCTCATGTCCGCCGATCCCGCAGCCGCCAGCCAGCGCTTGTCCGGGCTGCCGGACAAGACGCTAAGATCCGTGATGTCAGAACTCCGGGGGGAAATGATCAACCGCCCCGCAGAGGACCGCAAAGACCCCGATTTCGCCAATCTTGTGCGACTCGCGTTTGCATCCGCGGAGCGTGGAAAGTGGTTCTACGACAACGGCCCTTACCTCCAAAACGCCGACTACCATCCTCAAGCGCTCGCCTATCTCGACCGCATCAATGCGACGCCAGCCGAGCGCGCGGACTATCTCGAGCGCTTCGGCGGCATGATTGTCAACCGGACTTCCCAAGCTCGCCCCGTGTCCGACGAAGATATGGAAACGATCCGCGCTTGGTTCCGCGAGGTCGCGCCGGAGGACGTCGATGCCATGACCGGCAGGGCGCTCACCTACGCCATGGCGAACCGCGTGACTTCGATGCGCTTTCCACAAGCCTCCGCGATCGCCCTCCGTCTGCTGGAGGAAACCGGCAGCGACGGCACGCTCGCCACCCTGCTGGAAACCACGGCTTTGGACAAAGGCGAGCAAGCCCCCGCGCTCGCGCTCGCCGCCCGCATTTCGGACGAAGCGCGCCGGGCCGCCATTGTCGCGCACCTCGAATCGCTCGAATTTCCATGAAACGATCCATCGTCATCGCAGCCCTCATCCTCGCCGCCGCCTTCGGAGCCGGGCGGATATTGGACGCCCGTCTCGCCGCGGAACGAGCGCTCGCCGCCCGCCTAACAGCTTGGGCGGGCGAAAAGCAAATCCCCGGGTTTCCGCGCCGCCGCCCCAGCGAAGCCGCGCGGATCGCCGAGGCGCGCGAAGCCGCCGCCGCCTACCTGAACGATCCGAAAGGGAGGAAACCCGTCATCGTGCCGTCCACCGAACAAGCCAACGCAGCCGAAATCCGGATTTCCAAACTGGATGCGGGGCAGATGGAAATCCTCCTGGATCAATTGCTCACGGCGGCGGAAGGCGACCCGGAAATTTCCGTGGAGCGGTTGACCAACATGCTGCGCGATTTCGCAGAAAAACGCCCCCGCGCGGCACTCGATCTGATCGTGAAACACGCCGCCATTTTGCGCCGCTCGACGCTTCTCGGAGAACTTCTCAGCGCCACAATCAGAGCGATGGCTTTGGACGATGCGCTCGGCGCGATCCGCTGGATGAAGGATCATTCCCAAGAACTGCCCGAGGCGATCTCCCATCAAACTGTTTGGCCGTTGACCAACGGGCTTGCCCAAACTTCTCCGAGACTCGCGCTCGAACTAACGGAGAGCCTTCATCTGGACGAAAGCCTCACCCACGACGTGCTCCACGTCATCATTTCAGAAGCCCGGACCAATGAATCGAGAACCGCCGTGCTGGCCGCCCTGCGGGAATGTCGCGAGGGAAAAATCGGTGGGAAAATCGCGGCGAGTTTGGTGGACCAAAGGATCGGCGATATCGGGCAGGAACTGCAACGCGTGCCGTTCGAAACCGCCTCCGTATGGCTGGAAGGCGCGGGCCTCACCGGCAAAGAGCGGGATCGCATCGGATCGAACCTTTCCCGTAACTATGCCAATCAGGGAGGCGGCGAATTTCAATTATGGATCGAATGGATGGGTCGCCATGCCACGGACGAAGCCGGACTCAAAACCAAATGGCCGATCTCCGATCTGATGGAAAGATGGACCCGTAACGACTTCGCAGCAGCAGGTTCGTGGCTGGCCGAACAGCCGGAAGGCACGACAAAGGAAAACGCCTTGTTCGGCTATATCTCCGAAATCGCGCCCCACGATTTGGAAACCGCGCTGCTATGGGTGGATACCGTCCCGGACGAAGCCAGGCGCGCCCAACTATACCAAACGATTCACAATAACCTTCCCCGGAAAACGGACGCCGAAAAGCAAGCCGCCGAGGGTTTCGCGAACGAACACCGATTGAAATGATCGATACTGCCGCCAGGAGATGGCAACAGGGGTAAGCATGATGTCGTGGGGGACTGTCCGGCTGAGTTGCATGGTGCAATTCAATGCTGGCGAGAATTGCAGCCCGCATGGATCTTGAATAGGGAGAATTCCATGTGAGCTCTAAAGGAATCCCGGATGGACTTGGGGTTGTTGCCTTGTCGGCGGCTGGATCCACTTCCGTCCGATCGTTTCAAATGGGGAGATCAAGTGGGAAACCGTCGATCATCGGACGATAGGACCGGGGTCGGGCCGCCCTCTCGCATGAGACTGGCCGGAAATCTGCAAAGCGGCGCGGCCCCCCGGACGAGAACAAACCAACTCATACAACAATGAATACCAAACAACCTGATAACAAGTCCGCGAAAACCAATGGCAAATCCGACACCACCGACACCGAGCTTCACGGTCTGTTTGTGGATGAACTCCGGGACATTCTCTGGGCGGAAAAGCATTTGGTGAAGGCGCTCCCGAAAATGGCGAAAGCCGCCAACAATCCGGCGCTGGCCAAAGCATTTACCAAACATTTGGAAGAAACCAAAGGCCAGGTGGAACGGCTCAACGAGATCTTCTCGCTGCTAGGCCTCGCCGCCCGCGCCAAGAAATGCCATGCCATGGAGGGCTTGCTAAAGGAAGGCGACGAACTCCGGGAGGAATACGAGGATTCCACCGCGCTCGATGCGGCCCTGATCGCCGCCGGGCAGAAAGTGGAGCATTACGAAATTGCGACCTACGGCACCCTCCGCGCATTCGCGAAACGGCTGGGTCTGGATGAGGCCTATGATCTTCTGTCAGCCACTTTCGAAGAGGAGTGCGCGGCGGACGAGTCTCTTTCCAGCTTGGCGGAAGGTTCGGTAAATAAAAAAGCCCTGAGCTAACGGAAATATTCTTGGCAATTGTCGCCGGGCGCGCCTGCTTCCCACGCGGAGGCAGGCGCGTTTTGCGCAGCAGGAAGCGGCAAAAAAACGCGAAAACGAATAGAGATAGGGAGCAGGTTTTTTCTGACTTCTTTCGCCTTTTTGCGGCTCGATGGATGATTTCCGCCACGTGTCAAAAGACCGGCGGCTGCGTCTCGCCCGGCAGATTTTCTGGAATTGGGATGGCGGGTTCGGTGGTGGGGCGATTGGCTCCGGGCATGGTATTGCGGCGTTGGGTGTGGATTCTCGCGGTTCTCGGATTGGCCCTCGCGGGGGCGGAAATCCCGCGGCGGGCGACGGAGCTGAATCTGGTCACGGCGCCGGCGGTCTCGCCGGACGGGAAAGCGATGGTTTTCGGGTGGCTGGACGACATCTGGACGGCAGCGGTGACGGGCGGCGAGGCGGTGCGGGTGGTGGCGGACCCGGCGCGGGACGCCTACCCGATTTTCAGCCCGGACGGCAAAGGCATCGTCTTTTCCTCGGACCGCAGCGGCGCGATGCAGGTGTATTCGATCCCGGCGGGCGGCGGGGAGGCGGTGCGGCATACGTGGAATTCCGAGGGCGCGGAGCTGGAGTGCGTTTCGCCGGACGGGAAGCGCGCCATCGTCCGCGGATTTCGCGAGCGGCCGGGATTTCGCGGCGCCGGGCTGATGGTGGTGAGCTTGGACAAGGACGAGCGCGAGCGGCCGCTTTTCGACGCGCCGGGCGACGCCGCGTCCTGGTCGCCGGACGGGCGGCGGGTGCTTTTCTGCAGCGGCGGCGAGCAGCTTTACCGGAAAGGCTACGAGGGTTCGCGGGCGTCCCACATCTGGGAATATGACTTGGCGAAAGGGAAATTCGAGCCGCTGGTGGTGGAGCCGGCGGACGCGCGCTTCCCTTTCTGGCAGGCGGACGGCAGGAGTTTCACCTACCTTTCCGCCCGCACCGGCACGCTCAATCTGTGGAAATACGACCTGAAATCCGGGAAGTCCGCTGCACTCACAGATTTCCACGGGGACGGCGTTTTCGCGCGTGCGCCATCGGCGGACGGTTCGGTTTTCATATTCCACCGCGGGTTCGCGCTGTTCCGGCTGGAGATCGGCAAGGAGGCGGTGCCGCTGGAGTTGTGGACTCGGGAAAAGGTGAAATCCGCCGGGCATTTCCGGCAGAAATCCGGCGGGACGGCGGGCGCGGATTTCACGGCGGATTTGAAGACGATCGTGTTTGCCGCAGCGGGCGACCTGTGGCTGCGGACGGCCGAAAATGCCGCACCGGTGCGGCTGACGGAGACGGCGGCGGCGGAATCCGGCGTGCAATTCTCGCCCGGCGGAGCTTGGCTGTATTTCCTGCGGGACGACGGACTGGAGGCGAATTACTTCCGCGCGAAGCTGGTAGGCGGCGCCCTTGCCGGAGTGCGGCAGCTCACGCATGGCGGACGGTCGAAATCGCGGCTGAAGCCGAGTCCCGACGGTTCGAGGCTGGCGTGGGTGGAGGGCACCGGTGATATTTTCACGAGCGGCGCGGATGGCGGCGACGTCGTGCGGGCGTTCGCTTCGTGGGATTTGCCGACCTTCGACTGGTCGCCGGATGGGAAATGGCTGGCGGTGGCGGCGGAGGACCGGAACTCGAATCGCGACATCTGGCTGGCGGCGGCGGACGGTTCGCGCCCGCCGGTGGATCTGACGCGGAATCCTGCGTTCGAGGGCTCGCCGCGGTGGTCGCCGGACGGGCGCTGGCTGGTGTTCGCGGCGCGGCGCGAGGCGGACGGGAATTCGCGATTGTGGAAGATTGATCTGGGCAAGGACGGCCCCGGGACGGATGCGGATCTCCAGCGGCGGGCGGACCGCGCGGAGCTGCTGCCAACCGGCGGCATCGAGCCGACGCGCGTGATCTGGGCGGCTGATTCTAACTCGCTCTTGTTCCAAAACCGCCAGAAATCCGACGTGCGCCTGCTCTCCGTAGCGATCGCGGACGGCGCGGTGAAAACGCTCGGAAATGCGCGCGGAGTGCCGATCCGCACGCTGCCGGACGGCGGTCTGCTGTGGCGGGTGGGGCAGACGCCGGCGGTATTCGCGGGCGGGAAATCGCGGGAATTTCCGATTTCCCTGAGCGTGCGGCGGGACCGGCGGGAGATGGCGGTGCTGGCATTCCGCCGGATCTGGCGAACGCTGGGCGAGCGATTTTACGACCCCGCGATGAACGGCACGGATTGGCCGGCGATGCTGGCGAAATATGAGCCGGCGGTCGCCGGAGTGCGAAGTTCGCGGCAGTTCGACCGGCTTGTCAGCCAACTCATGGGCGAGCTGAACGCGTCCCATCTCTCCTTCTTGCGCACGCCGTGGGGCAGCGAGAAACGCACGCCGGCGGCCGAACCGCCGACGTTGCATCCCGGCCTGATTTTCCGGGACGGCAAGGCGGACGGACCGCTGACGATCGCGCGGGTGGTCGATGGCGCGCCGATTTCCACGCTGAAAGATGCGCCGCAAGCCGGGGAAACCGTGGTGGAAATCAGCGGCGGGCCGGTGGACGGACGGACGCCGCTGCATCGGTTTTTCCAAGGCGATGCGGCAAAGTCGGTGGCCTTCACGATCCGCGCGAAATCCGGAAAGGAGCGGACCTTGGAAATCCGCAGCATTTCCTACGCTCGGCTGCGGCAGCTTGAGCGCGAACGGCTTCTGAAGGCGGCGCGGCAGCGGGTCGAGGGCGCAGGGCGCTTCGCCTACGTGCCGGTGCCGGACATGAGCCTGGAATCGATTTCCGCGGTGGAGCTGGAAATCTATCGGGCCTCGCTGTCCGCGGAAGGGCTGGTGCTCGACCTGCGGGACAACGGCGGCGGGCGCGAGGCGGACCGGCTGCTCTCGTTCTTCACCCAGCCGGCGCATTCGTTCACGGTCCCGCGCGGCGGTCCGGCGGGTTATCCGAATGCCCGGCTCGTCCACGCCGCGTGGCACGGGCCGCTGGTCGTGCTCTGCAACCGGAACACCTTCTCGAACGCGGAGATTTTCTGCCATGCGATGAAGCTCACCGGCCGCGCCCCGCTCATCGGCATGGAGACCGCCGGAGGCGTGATTTCCGCGGTGAAGGCGAGCATCCCGGATGCCGGCGAACTGCAGGTGCCGTTCCGCGGCTGGTTCGAGATCGACAGCGGGAAAAATCTCGATCTGAACGGTGCCAAGCCGGATTTCCCGGTCGCTCTGACGCCGGCGGACGAGGACGCGGGGCGCGATCCGCAGTTGGCGAAAGCGCTGGAAATACTGGCAGCTCAAGTAGCCAAGGCCAAGCCGCTGCCGGAGCCGAAATTCAGGAAATGACCCCGAAAAGCTCGCGGGTGTTGATGCCCGCGCCGGTGGCCTCGAGCTGCCATTGCCGGTCCACATTGAGCCTCAGGCTGGCGAGGTGGCGCTGCGGCCACTGCTCCGGGGAAATCATGGAAAGCGCGCGACCGCTGCGGGTTTCGTAGAGGTGATAGACGCCCCCGACGATCGGCTCGAAACGGATTTCCGCCTCATAGACGAGCTTGTTCCAGTTGTAATGGTCAATCGTTCGCAGGTAGGTCTCGCGGATTTCGGTGAGCTTCTGCTGGAGATCCCGCTCCACTTCGGAAATCCCGCGGGATTTGAAGGAACTCAGATCCGTGGGCACAATCCGCGGGCTGAGCGTGGAGGACGGGTAGGGAAGAAAAGCGCGGGAAGGCTTGGAATCGGTGTCGGACATGGCCGCGGCCCCCTCGCCCACGGTCCGCCACCGGGCAACAAAAAACCGGGAATGCCAGAGGCATTCCCGGTCCGATAGGAGCTTGCGCTCGATTTTTCGATCAGCCCTTCACATCGGGAGCCTTGATCACCGGGTTGGAGGAAATGTCTCCCCAAACGGTGTCCGGACCCTTTTCGATGATGCCTTTGTTGCCGCTCAAGTTGACTTTTTTGTCCTGCTTGATCGTCAGACTTTGCACGCTGTTGTCCATGCGCAGCACGATGGCCTTGTTGTCAAACGGCGCGGGGTCAAACGTGCCGTCCGTCGCGTTGTTCGATAGCGGGGTCACCACCAACGGCCGGCCGGGATTGCCCGCGGCGCTGAATCCGGTGGAGGCATCCTTCATGATGTAGCCATAGCCGACTTCACCAGATTTCAGAGCTTCCTGGCCTCTGATGTTATCGTCCGGCTTTCTCACACCTGGGATCTTCGCATAGAACATGCGCTCGGATTGAGTCATGTTCGCCGCGATGAGCTGGCGGAAGTAGTCGTTGGCGCTGGTGGTCGGCAGGTTGAGGTCCGTCCCGGTCTGGTCCTTCACCGTGGTGGCGGTGTCGTTGTCCGGGTAGCTGCTGTATTCGTTTTCGAATTCAAACAGGGCGAGGCCGATTTGGCGGGCATTGCTGACAGCCTCGGTTTGGTCGGCCTTCTTGCGCTGGCGGATCACCATGGGAGCGGTGAGCCCGGCAAGAGCCGCGATGATGACGATGACGACGAGGAGTTCCACCAGGGTGAAGCCACGTGTCGTGTGGTATTTCGATTTCATTTGGGTTGGTATTCTACTTGTTATTTATGGGTTGGGGCAATGTGCCCCGGTTTGTATGCTCCAGATGGGTTGAGCCATTTGGAGCAGCGGCAACCTACCCTCGGCGTGAGGTGAGGCAAGGAAGAATTTGTGCGCGGCAGAGCGGCCGACACCGGCGATGTGCAAAAATTTTGTCCGCCTTTCGTGCCGGGATGACACTCTCTCTTCGAAATGCCGAAGACCGATCCCGAACTGCTCGCCGGCTGGCTGGAGCGCGGCCACGAGCCGGCGTTCCACGAGCTGGTCCGCCGCTACGCCGGCCTCGTCCACACCACCGCCCGCCGGACCAGCGGGGACGAATCGCTAGCCGCGGAAATCTCGCAGCTCGTCTTCATTTCCCTCGCCCGGAAGGCCCGCTCGCTCGGCGGCTGCGCGTCGCTGGGCGGCTGGCTCCACCGCACCACCCTCTGGCACGCCGCGAATTTGAAGCGCAAACGCCGCCGGGAAATCCGCAAGCGCGAACTCCTGCAAACCGCCATGGAAAACGATTCCCCCGCCCTGCCCGCCGACGAAATCTGGCGGGAAATCCAGCCGGTTCTCGACGGCGCGCTCGCCGCGCTTTCCGCGAAAGACCGCGAGGCATTGCTACTGCGGTTTTACCGATCCCTCACCGTCCGCGAGGTCGCGGCCACGCTCGGCACCACCACCGCCGCCGCGCAAAAACGCATCGACCGCGCCACCGCCCGCCTCCGCGAAAAGCTCGCCAAACGCGGTTGCACGACCGCCGGGACGCTTGCCGCCGCGCTGGCCACCGGCCTCGCGGCGGATGCCAGTGCCACGGTCCCCGCAGTTTCCATACTCGCCACCAAAGCCATCGCCGCCGCTGCGGTTGGATCTGGTTTGATGCCGGCGGCACTCACCTTCTTCACCTTCATGAAATCCGCCTCTCTGATTCCTCCCTTGGTAGCCCTGACCGTTTCCGTCGCTTGGATTGGCATGCGCCGGCATGCGCTTGCCGGATTGGAAAGGGACGGAAAGGCGCTGACCTCAAGCCTGGCCGCAGCGCTCACAGATGGCCCGGCGGTCGAGGGTTCCCGGAGGATCACGGCCGTGCCCGCTTCCGATGATCCGAAAGCGCTCCTGGCACGTGCGTCCGAGTTTTTTCTCCGGGGCGGCATGCGCGAGGCGGAGCGCTACTTCGCAACAGTGCCGAACGAGAAAATCCTAGCGGCCATGGACAGAATCGATCAGTTGGATTCGCAAGTCCGGAATCCGGTGGAGGAGTTGCTTTCAATGATGCTGATCCACTCCGATCCTCAATTCGCGTTGGATCATTTAATTTTTAGGACCACGGACCGCAGGGAGGGAATGACTTCGCAACTGTCTTGGGCATTGCAAAAATGGGTGACAGAAGATCCGCGAGCCGCCGCAGCTTGGTTCGACCGGGAATTGCAAAATGGCGCGTTCGCCAGCAAGCGCCTCGACGGGCAAAGCGAGAAGCGCGAGATATTCGAAAGCGCACTGATGGCGGGTCTGCTGAAAATCGATCTTGAAGCCGCATCCGCCCGTTTGGCGACGCTTCCCGAAGATCGCCGACAACGCCTTATCAACGAATTTTTCAACCAAGAAACCACTTCCGAAGATCCAGTTGGCCTCGCCGGGAAAATCCGGGAATTACTGCCTCAAAGCGGAGCACTGCGGATGCTGGAGCGGCAAACATCGCAGATTGTTCAAAAGGACGGCTTTCCTGCTGCCAGCGAGTTTCTCACCCTTATCGACGGGACGGAGGAGGAACGCGCAACCTTCGCAGAGGCAGCAGCGGGAGCCTCGCTGAACCGTATTTCCTATCGCACCAAAATCACCCGCAAGGAGGTCGATGAGCTGCGCGCATGGCTCAAAAAGGAAGCGCCGGAAGCGATCGACCGGGCCACCGGCACCGCCCTCGGCGGCATCGCGGATTCGGTTATTCCGAATTTCTCCGATGTCGCCGCCTTGGCCATCGCCTACCATGAAAGCAGCGGAAATGACGATGTGTTGTATGCCTTCCTCAGTAGCTGGGGCGTGAGGCGGCGTCCGGCGGAGGCACGTGTCCTCGCGGAGAAAATCGTCGATGGAGAACGCCGCGATGAAATCCTGCGGAACCTGAAATGACATGAAATTTTCCGTAGCCGCCACCATCGTTATTCTCGCGCTCGCGGCATGGCTGGGATGGCGGGATGAAAAGCGCATCGCTGGCGCGAGTGAGCGGAACGGACGTCTCATCGTGGACGCAGGCCACGCTGGTATCTGGCTCGATCCGGCACATCCGACTCGGTTCACAAAACGACACCGCGAAAATCGAAGCGTGGATGTTCCCGCCTTGGCGGACGGATTACTCGCGCTTTTCGCGAAAGAGGAAACGTCCCGCAGTCAGGAGGAAATGGGAAAGCTGGGGGATATGGTTGGTTCTCTAGACCCAGCGGGATTCCGCGAGTTGTTCGTCAAGTTGCGGGAGTCCTTTTCTGCGAATTTGACGGCTCGCGACAACTCCTTGGGTATGGCGATTCAAAGATTTTCAGACCTCTTCCCTCAGGCCTCGTTAGAGTTCCTCGCAGAGCAGCAGAATATTTTCGAAACTGGAAACCCGATGAAGGTAAATGCGATTCACATGGCAATTGACGGCTGGGCAATCGAAATGCCGGACGCCGCGCTCGCGTGGTATCGGGGAAATAAGAACAAGTCGCCGGATTTTTCTGGTGAGGAGATGGCGGGCTTCCTTTTGGGCGGAATCGCCAGTAAAGATCCGAAGCTTGCATTTCGGATTATGGACGAGTTCGGAGTCACCGATGTGGGACTCATCGTCCGATCCGCTTGGCCGGACAGGTGGCAGGCGGCATTAGACGGATTGCGGGAATACGCGGCTGGTCTTGGCGATTCGGTGGTGCGAGACCACGCGTTGGAGCAAGGACTGAAATCGCTATCTGCTGCCATTTTCCGGCAGGATTTCGCGACTTCTGAAAAATGGCTGGAGAATGCGAAACTCAGTCCATCGGAACGCACCATTTTGGCGGACAACATTCCAGGATATCCATTCCGGTCGGACGACTCCGGGAAGTGGATCGAGTGGATCGACGAGTCGCTGCCGACTGAGAAAGCCGGTCCGAAGATCGCCGGATTCGTGCGCACTTGGGCGCAAAATGACTACCGCGCCACGGCCGACTGGCTCGCCACCACGCCGGACGGCCCGGCGAAATCCACTTCAATCCGCACCTACGCCGAAGTCGTTGCGGAATACCAACCTGAAACCGCCCGGCAGTGGGCTGAAGGTTTGCCTCCCGGCAACGACCGCGAGGCCGCGCTCAAGGTCATTGCTGAGAAAGAATCGCGCTGACCGAGCGCCCCGCGGCGATTCGTTCCAAAACCTCCCGCAGTCTTGGATCTGCGGCACTGCATGAAATTTTTTGTCCGGTTTTCCGCTCGCTGACACGTTGGGTGGCAGATGATGGACGCTTCCGACAGAACGGATACCGAGCTGCTGGCCGACTGGCTGACTAACCGCAGGGAATCCGCGTTTCGCGCGCTGGTCGGCCGTTATGCTAGGCTGGTCCATATGGCGGCCAGGCGGATTTGCGGTAGTGAGGATCTGGCGGCGGATGCCTCGCAGCTTGTCTTCATCCGCTTGGCGCAAAAGGCGGGATCGCTCGCTTCCCATACCTCGCTGGGCGGCTGGCTGCACGTCGCCACCGTGATGGAAAGCAGGAACCAGCTTCGGAAACACCAGCACGAAATCCGCAAACGCGAACTCCTGAGAAGCGCCATGGAACCCACCACCCACAGCGCTGAAACATGGCGGGAAATCCAGCCGGTCCTCGATGGCGCGCTCGCCGCGCTTTCCGCGAAAGACCGCGAGGCATTGCTGCTCCGATTTTACCGCTCCCTCACCGTCCGCGAGGTCGCGGCCACGCTCGGCACCACCACCGCTGCCGCGCAAAAACGCATCGACCGCGCCACCGCCCGCCTCCGCGAAAAGCTCGCCAAACGCGGTTGCCCGACCGCCGGGACGCTTGCCGCCGCCTTGGCCACGGGATTTGCGGCGGACGCGCACGTGGCGGTGCCGGGTCTTGCCGTGACGATTTCGAGAGCGCTGGCCGCCAGCTCGATTGCGCCGATTTTTATGAAAACCACCTCACTTGCTCTTGCAGCGGTCGCGCTGGTCGCCGCAGGCGTCTGGCTCGCCATGGCTCGCCAACCCGATTTCCCCAGAACGAGCGGAACGACGACGCCGCAAAACCGGCCCGCCTCGGCCTCCGCTGATAACCGGGAGCCGGCCGTCCTTCCCCGAAGACCCGCGCGGGATCGGTCACGGCCGCGTCCTGAAACCGGCGCGATCGATTGGCCGGGGTTTGTCGCCGGATTTCCTGAAATGAGAAGGCGGAACGACAGGAGTGTGGCGGACCGCATCGAGCGGCGGCTGAAATCCATGACCATGGACGAGCTGGTGGCCGAGCAGGAGCGGATTGACGCGCTCGTCCTGCCCGACATGTATCGCAGTCTGATCCAGGAAATGGTGATGCAGCCGATGTTCGCCAAGGCACCCGAAATGGCGCTCTCCCGATTTGTGGAACATCCGAACGAGGATACCGACACGTGGTTCGATCCGCTGGAATCCTTGAAGAGATGGGCTGCGGAGGACCCGGAGAAGGCAACGGCATGGCTCGACGCGCAGGTGGCGGCGGGGAAATTAGCCGACAAATCGCCCGACGGGTCCGACTCGCTCCGGATCCGGTTCGAGAGCGCGCTGATCGGCGTTTTGCTGCCAGCGGATGCGGTCGCCGCCGGGCGCCATTTGGCGACGGTTCCGCCGGCACAGCGCGCCGCCGTCCTGAACGGGCTGCGGGTGGGCGGGGACAATCGCGTGGCTTTCGCGGAAATGGTCCGGACCGGTCTGCCCGAGGCGGATCAGGCGGGCGCGATCTCGGAGCAGGCGTCGCAAATTGCCGAAGACGGAAATTATGCGGAACTGGCCGGATACCTTGAGGAAATCGGGGCGACGGCGGGGGAAAGGGCGGCCACCGTCGCGCGGATTCCGGTGGATGTGTTCCAGCAATTGGCGCGAAGTCGGGGGATCACGAAGGAAGATGTGGATGCGCTGCGGGAGTGGATTTCGGCAAACGACGCCGGTCCGCCGGATGTCGCGATCGGCAAGGCGCTGGCACGCGCCCCTGATGGCGGCGGCAGGCGGCAGTCCTATGAAGCGCTGGGCGAACTCGCCCTCGGGACGGGCAAGGATGAGGTTCTCACGGCATTTCTGATGGAGCCGATGACTTACCTTTTGCACCCGAAGAGCGCGCGAGCCTTCGCGGCGAAAATCGTGGACGAAGATCTCCGGCGGCAGGTCTTGGACACGTTTGTGGATTATCCCAAGCCGCGGTGACTTCGCGCGTAGGCTGGGGCGGCGGTCGTTTGGAGGCGTAGGGACCGATCCGATTTCAAAAAGCGCCGCCCGGAGTTCAACCTCCAGGTTGCTCTTCCGGTGCTGTGACGAAGCGGAAGAGCAACCTGAACGTTGAACTCAGGCCTCAGTGCTCGGCGCGGGAAGGACTATCGCTGATCTCCCGATTCCGTCCGCGCGGATTTGCGGAAGCGTTCCAGCAGGCGGAATTCGCGGTCGGTGATGGGATATGGCCCGGAGAATTCCACGGCGCGCGCGTCGTCCCGGCGCGTCCGGCAGGCAAAGGCCTGGCGCCCGGCCAAGTAGTAGAGGATCAGGTAGCGGCGGCGGTCATTGCCGGTTTCCACGAGGAAATCGGGCGGGCCCTGCTTCGAGACGAAGAACGCGAGATCCGGATAAGTCGATGCGCGTGTCGCCAGCCGCTGGTAGCCGGCGGTCGGCGGGTCGCTGCGGACGTACTGGATGCGCTCCGGGCCCGCGCCGCCGCCATCGCCCGCGGGCGCGCAGGAAGAAATCGCCAGCGCGGCGGAGGCGGCGGCGAGCCGGGTGAGGTGGGAGCGCGTGGCGGATTTCACAACGCGGTGGTATTGCGCGCCCGGTCCTGCGCGATGAGCCGGGAAATCATGCCGATATTCGGCCGCTTGCCTTCGGAATCGAGGAAAAACGCGGTCTCCATCGGCACCAGGAATTCCACCGCGGAGTTGATTCCAACCAGCCTCCCGTAAGCGTCCACCACCGGGCCGCCGCTGTCGCCGGGCTGCAGCGGGATGTCCATTTTGAACTGCCGCGTGCGCGTGAGGAAATTCTCCGGGCCGAGCGCCGTGCCGAGCCTGCCGTCCGCCGACGAGTAGAACGTGGAAATCCCGCCATGCACCACGCCGATTCCCACTGGCAGCCAGCGCTGCGGGTCCGTCCATTGATAGAAATACGGCGTCTTCACCGGAATGTGCAGCAGCGCCAGGTCCGAGCCCTCGGAGCGCCACACCACCCGCGCCTTCGTCGGCCGGATGCGCCCGCCTTGGCCGTAAAGCAGGAAGACATTCCGGCCTGCCATGCGGGAAATCACGTGGTCCGCGGTGAGGAAATAGCCATCAGGGGAAATCGGCGCCGCCGAGCCGCCGTCCGCATCGCCGGGGGCCTGGGACGTCGAGAAATTTCCAGAAACCCAGCGATCGAGATTTCCCTTATCCGTGACGACCACGGCGCTGACCCGCTCCGCCACGATTTGCCGGGTCGCCTGCCCGGGCGCCACCAAGTCCGGCGCCGGCGGCTGCGCGCACGATGAAATCAACCAGCCGATCAGCAGCAGCAGCGATACGCGGGCGATTCGATCCATTCGCGCGGACCAAAGCACAGCCGCCCGCCGCAGTCACATGCCATTTCCGATTTCGCCTGACAAATGCGCCACCGCCCGCCGGAAGGGCGCAGGCATCGCCAGCCCGTCCAGCGCCGCCGCCGCCAGCCATTCCTCGCCGGGTTCCAGCGGGAAATCCGCCGCGATTTCCGCGCCATCGTGGACCCGCAGCGTCACCCGGTAGCGCGTGATCGTGTAGCGCAGTTCGTGCAGCAGAGGCAGATGGGAAATCACTTCCGCCGCCCGCGTCGGCAGTTTCCATAGTCCCTGTCGCCGCCGGCCGCCCTCGCAATGCATCAGCACGCGGCCGGCCGAATCCACCAGCCACAGCGCGTGCTCGTCCACCGCCGTGATCGCGATTTTCCCGGATTTCACCGGCAGCGCAGCCGGTTCGCGCGTCCGGCAGAACGCCGCCACCGGGCACGCCAGGCAATCCGGCGCGCCGGTCCGGCAGACCGTTTGCCCCAGCTCCATCAGCGCAGCGTGGTAAATCCGCGGGCGCTCCAGATCCGCCAGTTCCTCCGCCCATTGCCAGATCTGCCGCAGCCCCGCCGTGGCGTCCACCGGCTCGTGGAAATCCATGATTCGCGCCAGAACGCGCGCCACATTTCCGTCCACCACCGCCGCCGGCAGGTTGAATGCGAACGCCCGCAACGCCCCCGCTGTGTAGCGGCCGACGCCCGGCAGCGCCATCAGCGCGTCCCGCTCGCGCGGAAATCCGCCACCAGCCGCCGCCACCGCCCGCGCCGTTTCCCGCAGCATCCGCGCGCGCCGGTAGTAGCCCAGCCCTTCCCACGCCTTGAGCAGGCGCGCGTCGTCGACCGCCGCCAGCGCCGCCACATCCGGGAAGGATTCGAGAAATCGCGTGTAAAACCCGCGCCCCAGCACCGTCGCGATCCGCGTCTGCTGGAGCATCACCTCCGAGACCAGGATCGCATACGGATCCGCCGTCCGCCGCCACGGGTAATCCTTTCCATGCTCCCCGAACCACGCCGCCAGCGCTTCGCGAAATCCTCCAGGCTCCTTCACCGCATCGCTCGTCCACCGTGGTTTCAACATCCGCCCGCAGGCTCGCCCGCCGGCGGCGCGTCCGCAAGAACGCCCCGCCGCCGGGTCATCAACCCGCCAGGAACCGCTGCCAATCCCCCACCCCGTGCGTGTTCCGGATGCGCAGGTTCGCCGGCAGCGCGCGGGGCCTTTCCGGCGCGCGCAGCAAGCGCAGCCCCGCCTCCTGCGGCAGCCGGTCCGCCTTGCGCGAATTCACCTCCCGGTGCGCCAGCACGCAGTTTTCCCAAGACGACGCGCCACCGCGCGAAATCGGGATGACGTGATCGATATTCCCCTCGTCCCGCCGCAGCGGCCGGCCTGTGTATTGGCAAATCCCGGCATCGCGCTCCCAGATTCCGCCCGCGCCGAATCGCGGCCGGCACAGCGGCACCTTCGCATACCGCGTCGCCACGATGACCGTCGGCACCCGCACCGGCCCGCGCGGCGTGTTCACGAAATCATCGTGCTCGCGGATCGGCAATTTCAGCCAATCCGCCCATTCCACCGGCGCAATCCGGTCCCCGCCGCAAACGTCCAAGCCCGTCGCCGTCCCCGCCGCCAGCATGCAGAACGCGTCCGCCGGCGTCTTCGCCCGGATCGCTTGCCAGTTCCGGTTCAACAGCAAAACCGTCGTCATGTGTAGCTTCTCATTCATCATTCATTGCAGTTTCATTTTTCAATCCTCCGCCTTATCTCCCGGCGGACACATCTTCACCAATTTCGGGTCGAATCTACCGATCACCTCCACCAAGTCTTCCTGCGCCGCCATCACCGCATGGATGTCTTTATAAACTCCCGGCACCTCATCCAGCCCGGCGGAAATCAATTCCACACCCCGCTCCGCCAGCAGCTTTTTCGTGCCGCTCCAGGTAAAGGATTGCAATGCCTCGGCGCGGCTCATCGCACGGCCCGCGCCATGTGACGCGCTATGCAGCGATGCCGCCAAACCCTTGCCACGCACCACGAATCCCGGCGACGCCATCGATCCCGGAATTATGCCCAAGACACCAACACCCGCCGGCGTCGCGCCCTTCCGATGCACGATCAGCTCCCGCGGTTCGCCATTCACCACATGCGTTTCCCGCCATGCGAAGTTATGGTGATTTTCGATCGCCAGCACCGGCTTCTCGCCCAGCCGTTTCGAGATCTGCTTGTGGATCACGTCATGATTCGCCGAGGCATAGTTCCCCATCAGATTCATCGCCGCCCAGTATTCCCGGCCCGCGTCCTCATCCAGTGACAGCCACGCAAGCTGCTTCTGTTCCTTCGGCAAATCCGCGCAACGCTCCAGCGCCAGCCTGCTATAGAAATCGCAGACTTTCGCGCCGGTTCCCCGCGATCCCGAATGACTCAGCAGCGCGAGATATTCCCCCGCTGGCAGCCCCAGCGGTTCCTCGGAAATCGTGAACACGCCGAACTCGACGAAATGATTGCCGCTGCCGCTCGTGCCAAGCTGCGTCCATGCCTTGTCGCGATTGCGCTGGGTAACCTGGCAGACCGACCAATCCTCATCCATCACATCGTGATCGCGCGGCTTTTTGAATGCCGCCCCAAGTCCGAAGCGCGTCTCGTCCTCAATGATATTGGCCAATCTGCCACGCCTGCCCGCCACATTCGGTTTGCAGTCATAAATGGTCAGCTTCATCCGGCACGCGATATCGACGCCCACCGCATAAGGAATCACGGCGTTGTCCGTGGCCAGCACCCCGCCGATCGGCAGCCCGTAGCCGGGATGCGCGTCCGCCATCAGCGCCCCCGCCACCGCCACCGGCAGCGTGCAAGCGTTGTTCATCTGGCGGATCGCCTCCGCCTCAAGATCGTCGCCCCACCGCCGCCAAGGCGCGGGGGATTGTTCGGTTGTTTTCATAGAATTTAATGCAAACTCTTAGCCCTGAAAGGGCGGGGGAAAATGCTGACTTAGCCACGAACCCAGGACCGACTTTCAAAGGTAGCGGTTCCCGCGACCTTACAGGCCGCGATGTGGTCGTGCCCCGGACCCCGGGCTGAAGCCCGGGGCTTTGTTCCATAAGGCTTACAGCCTGCGAATCCGGTTCCGATCCATCATCCACCCTACCGCCGAATCCGGCCCTGAAATGGCCACGGAACAAAGCCCGGGGCTTCAGCCCCGGGAAATGATTGGTATGATATCTCCACCCTGAAATGGTGGGGGAAAATGCCGCCGGACATGGCGAAGACTCCGACTGAAGCCAGCGGTCCGATGGGGAATTCAACTTGGTGGCTATTTGATTTCGAAAATTCATGATTTGGTTCTGTTGAAATTGAGATCACGGCAAAAGAAAACCCCGCCGGCTGTGAAGCGGGCGGGGTTCTCGAAATCGTATCGATGATCCTTTTCGGACCTTGAACTACCTGCCTGCCTCCCTGTTGGAAAGGTGCGCCCGGCCGACCGGGATCGCCGCGAATCCGCAACTTGGGACACGTATCTCCAGGCGCGGACAAATCGCCACGCCCATCGACAACCGTGCCGGTTGCGAATGTTTGGGATAGGAATTTGTGATGGTCATCTGCGTGGAAGTGCCGCGATGGATAAAGTCACGCCCCGGAGGCGTCAACGGCATAATGACCTGATAGATAAAATTCCTCCTGATGTTGAAAACGGCCGATCCTCGCTCGAAATGGCAGTCGATTTCTTCGTGCCGTTCCCGTGGTTGACCGGGTCCGGGGGCGTTGCTAGCGTCCGCGCCCCGTCATGAGCGCCCCGAATTACAAGGATACCCTGAATCTCCCGCAGACCGATTTCCCCATGCGCGGAGACTTGGTGAAGAACGAGCCGGATCGCCTCGCGCGCTGGGAATCCGCGGGGCTTTACGAGAAAATCCTCGCCCGCCGCCGCGCTCAGGACGCGCCGGAATTCATCCTCCACGACGGCCCGCCATTCGCGAATGGCGACGTCCACATGGGCACCGCGCTCAACAAGCTGCTCAAGGATCTGGTGGTGAAATCCAAGACCATGGCGGGATTCGCCTCGCCCTTTGTGCCGGGCTGGGACTGCCACGGGCTGCCCATCGAATTCAAGGTGGTGAAGGAGACCGCGGGGCTGGAGCCGGCGGAAATCCGCAGCCGTTGCACTGATTTCGCGAATCGCTTCATCGACATCCAGCGCGCGTCCTTCAAGCGGCTCGGCGTGTTCGGGGATTGGAACAATCCGTATCTAACGATGAATCCCGGCTATGAGGCCGACATCCTGCGGGTCTTCGCAAAACTCGTGGAGAACGGTTCGGTCTATCAGTCCAAAAAGCCGGTGCAATGGTCCTACGGCGCGCAAACCGCGCTGGCCGAGGCGGAGGTGGAATACCAGGACAAGGAAAGCCCGGCGATCTTTGTGAAATTCCCACTGGCATCGGGCGAGCTGGCGGGCAAGGCGAGCATGGTCATCTGGACGACAACCCCGTGGACGCTGCCGGCCAATCTGGGCATCGCGGTGCATCCGGAGTTCACTTACATCGTCGGCAATTTCCTGAAAGACGGAGATATGCAATCATTCGTCATCGTCCGCGAGCTGGTGGGCGCGTTCACGGAGAAAACCGGATATGCCCTGGCGGAAACCGTCCGCGAGGCAAAGGGCCGGGAGTTCGAAGGCATGGAAGCGGCGCACCCGTTTCTCGAGCGCACATCCAAAATCATTCTCGCCAATTTCGTAACCACGGAAGCCGGCACGGGCGCGGTTCACATCGCCCCCGGCCATGGCGCGGATGACTATGTGGCCGGGCAGCAGAACGGGCTGGCGGTGCTCTCGCCGGTGGACGATGCGGGACACTTCACGGCGGATGCGGGTCTGGAGGAACTGACCGGCGTGCATGTTTTCAAATCGAACGACCGGATCATCGAAATCGTTGCTGAGCGGGGCAATCTGCTGGGCCGGGAAGTATATAAGCATTCCTATCCGCATTGCTGGCGCTCCAAGACTCCGATCATTTTCCGCGCGGTGGAGCAATTCTTCATCTCGCTGGAAACGTTGCGCGGCCAGGCATTGGCGGAAATCGACAAGGTCGAGTGGCTGCCGGCGTGGGGGCGGAACCGGATTTACGGAACGGTGGAATCCCGCCCGGACTGGTGCATCTCCCGCCAGCGCACCTGGGGCGTGCCGCTGCCGGTCTTCTTCGATGAGGACGGCAAAGCCATACTAACTTCGGAGCTGGCGCTTAAAGTCGCCGACCTGGTGGCGAAAGAGGGGACGAATGTTTGGTTCGAGAAATCCGATGCCGAACTCGCCGCCATGTTAGGTCTGCCGGCGGGAGTGAAGAAATGCCGGGACACGCTGGATGTATGGATCGATTCCGGCTGCTCGCACGCCGCCGTGCTCGATGCGAATCCGCAACTCCGCTGCCCGGCGGATCTCTATCTGGAGGCAACCGATCAGCACCGCGGCTGGTTCCAGAGTTCGCTCATGCTCAGCACCGCCTACCGCGGCCACGCGCCCTACAAAGCGGTGATGACCCACGGATTTGTGGTGGATAAGGATAAGAAAAAGATTTCCAAATCGGACGCGGCGAAATCCGGCAAGCCGACAGATGCGGCGCATTTCTACAACCAATACGGCGCCGATATCGTACGGCTGTGGGTGTCATCGGTGGACTGGCAGAACGAGGTTCCCTTCGGTGAGGATTTGTTCAAACAGGTCGCCGAGCCATACCGCCGGTTGCGCAACACCCTGCGGATCCTGCTGGGAAATCTGGACGGGTACGCGCCGGTGGAAAATCCGGAATATACCTTGCTCGACCGCTGGATTCTGGAGCGGCTGCATGTGGTCGTGGCCGAGTGCCGGGCTGCTTACGAGGCTTACGAATTCCGCAAGGTTTTCAATGCGCTCAACCAGTTCTGCACCGCCGATTTGTCGGCAGTCTATATCGACGCCACGAAAGACCGGATGTATTGCGATTCCGCGGATTCGCCGCGGCGGCGGGCTTCGCAGGCGGCGATGCATGACATTTTCACCAGCATTTGCAAACTGCTCGCGCCGATCCTTGCATTCACCGCAGACGAAGCGTGGGAGCACGCGCGGTTCACGGAGGGCAGCGTCCACGAGCAGGATTTCCCCGCGGCGGATGCAAGTTTCGCACCCGGCGCGGCGAGCGAAAAGGCGGCCCGTTTGTTTGAAATGAAGTATGTCATCCAGACGGCGATCGAGGCGCGGGTGCAGGCGAAGGATTTCACCCGGAACAATGAGGCGGACGTCGAACTGACGGTGCCGGCGTCCGACGCGGAGTTGTTGGAAATGCTCAATGACCGCGATTTCGCAACGGAGTTCTTCATCATCGCCGGACTAAAGGCGACCACCGGAGAAGCGCTCGCGGCCACGGCGCGCAAGACGGATCACGGACTCTGCCCGCGCTGCCGCAAGCACGAGCCGCTGGTGGAAAGCGGACTATGCGAACGCTGCGCCGCCGTTGGTGCATAGTTCGAACGATTTCTTGCTAACATGACACTTCCCAAACTCCTGCTGTGGCTGACGCTGCCGCTCTATCTGCTCGACCAGGCGACGAAATTCTGGACCGTCGCGAACCTGCCGCCGGAATGGTCTCCCGACCATCATGACATCGCCATCATTCCGAATGTTTTCCACTGGGTGCGGGTGCACAACCAGGGCGTGGCGTTCGGATTCGGCAACGGCACCGCGTGGGCGCCGATCGTGTTCCTGCTGGTGCCCTTGATCGCGCTGACGATGCTGACGATCTTTTGGAAAAAGGGAGTCTTCGCCAACCCGCTTTCGAAAATCGCGGTGGCGCTGTTGCTGGGCGGGATTTTCGGAAATCTGACGGACCGGCTGGTGCAGGGCTTCCGGCTGCCGGAGTATGCGAGCGAGGGAATCTGGACGCGGCTTTCGCAAGGATATGTGGTGGATTTCATCAGGGTGAAAATCCCCTGGTTTGAAAAACTATCACCTGCGAGCGAGGGCTGGTGGCCGGCCTTCAACGTGGCGGATTCCTGCATCTGCGTGGCTGCGGTGCTGTTGTTCGTCGGTGGCTTGCGTGATGAGGCGCTGGCCAGAAAACAGGCGGCGGCGCGGGGCTGAACCTGGGATTTCCCGGAATTTCAAAAAGCTTGTTTGAGCTTTGCGGAATGTCCGCATGAACCCATAAATACTTATGGGAATTCCGGTTGACGCTGCGGAGCGCGTTTCTATGGTTCGCGGCGTTGCCATTCCCACCCTTTCATGCGTTGCGTCCAATGCGGTTCCCTCAAAGACAAAGTGATCGATTCCCGCTCGTCCAAGGACGGGACGGCGATCCGGCGGCGGCGGGAGTGCGTGAATTGCAACTATCGCTATACGACTTACGAGCAGATCGAGCGCACCGAGCTGCGGGTGGTGAAGCGCGGCGGCGCCCGCGAGGCGCTCAACCGGGAGAAGCTCATGAGCGGCCTGATCAAGGCTTGCGAGAAGCGCCCGGTGCCGATGGACCGGCTGGACCGCGCGGTGGAGGAGATTCTAACGGAACTGCACAAGGATCACCTCAGCGAGGTGCCATCCGCCATCATCGGCGGCAAGGTGATGGACAAGCTCCATCAGATCGACCCGGTGGCGTATGTGCGCTATGTCTCGGTCTATCGGCAGTTCGAGGATGTGAACGAATTCATCGCGGAAATCCAGTCGTTGTCGCGCCGCGCCGCGCGCGATCCTTTCCAGCGGCGGCTTTTCAAAGATTGACAATTCCCGCCTCCGCCGCATCCGGTTCGACCGCTTTCCCCCCCGCAGCCCGGACGTCCCCAACGCTCTCGTGATCTCCATCATCGGCAACCGCCCCGCCTTGCAAATCGGCCGCTATCAAGTGCTCGATTACGATACGGCGTGGTTGGATGCCGCGCTGCTGCGGGCCGCGCGCGCCGCCGGCCATGAGGATTTCCCCTTCGCCGACGACATCCGCAGCGGCGTGGTGCAATACTTGGAAACGAAGTGCCCGCTGAAGCTGCTGCGGCTTGAGGAACTCTTCGACAAGATGCGGCGCATGCTGGTGATGATCGGCTGGGAGGGAATCGCCGCCAAACTCGCGCCGCTCGCGCCGCCGGTGACGGTCTCGCTGGTCCACACCGCGCTGGATGCCGGCAATGGCTTCGAGCTGGCATTCTTCGAAACCCTGCGCGGCGAACTCACGGAACTCCGCGCCGCCGGTGCCGAGGAAATCCGCTTCACCGGATTGCGCGAAAGCTCGCTGATCCTGCGCGGCGCTTCGAAATGGAATCCGGACTGCGAAACGCTGTTAGCGGAAATCCATGATTTCATCAGCGCGTGGGATATGGGGCAGGTGCGCGCGGTGGCGCATGTGTAGATTGAGCGCCAAGCCGTGGCGGTGCATTGCATCCGCCAAGCCCCGCCATTCCTTCCGAAGAATCCTCGCGGGTTGAATCTCGCGGTCCGTAAGAGGCCACCGCTCCTTGGTCTTGTCGGCGCGGGATCGCGGGGTAGCCTGCGGGGGATGAGCCGCCGATCGAGAAAACGCCGGGCCGCGGAAGGCGGCAGCCGCTGGCTGGGGAAGGCCGCCGTGGGCCTGCTGGCGCTGTGTTTGGTGCTGATGGGCGTGGCCTATCTGAGCTTGCGGAGCTATTTGCGCAGCGAGGGTTTCCGGAAATTCCTGGCAGCGCAGGTGGTGGATTCCACGGGCATCGAGGGGGGATTCGCGCCATTCCAGTGGGACGGGCTGGCGGTGGACACGCGCTCGTTTTCGGGCACCGGGGAGGGACTTTTGCGCTCGGTGGAGGCCTCGGATCTGCACACGGAAATCGGTTTTGGCGGCATCGGCCGAGGCGTTTGGGAAGTGAAAGGATCCGGCGCTGGACGGTTGGAAGTGTCCATCGACACCCGCGGGCCGAAGGACGGCGGCCCGGCCGATTTCCCGAAATCCAGCCGCGCGGCGAAGGAAAAACCCGCTCCGTGGTATCCGCACAAGGCGGAGCTGGAAGGCATCCGGATCGGCCGCCTGACGGTTCACGCCGCGCTCGACGAAGGCACGATTTCCGCCCGCGATCTGGCGGTAGGGGCCGAGCGCACCGGAAATGGCGGCGACTATCGAGTGGAAATCGACGGGGGCGTGATCCGCACTCCCTACGATTTCCTGCCGGAGCTGCGGTTGGAAAGCGCCCGGCTGCGCTACAGCGACGGCAGGGTTTTCCTCACGAAATCCCGCCTCGCCGCGTGGGAGACCGGTCACATCGACGCCGCTGGCGAGTGGGACAGCGGGTCGAAGCGCTTCAGCCTCGACGGCGCGGCCGGCGGGCTGAAGTGCGCTGATATTTTCACCGACGACTGGGCCAAGCGCCTGACCGGCGACGCTGAATCCACCTTCACGCTGGGAAATTCCTCCGGCACCACGACCGCCAGCGGCGAGCTGGTGGTGCGGAATGGCACGATCACCGCGCTGCCGCTGCTCGACGCGCTCGCCGCCTATGCCGATACGCGGCGCTTCCGCGTGCTCACGCTTAGTGACTCGCGCACCCGCTGGCGCTGGCGGAAGGGGGAAATCGAGCTGAGCGATCTGGTGATATCCAGCGAGGGCCTGGTCCGGCTGGAGGGCGTGATCACGATCCGCGGGCGGGAGATTGACGGGCTTTTCCGGCTCGGACTGGCGCCTGGAACGCTTTCGACGATTCCCGGCGCTGAGACAGATGTCTTCATGCCGGGACCGGGCGGGCTACTTTGGACGAGTTTGAAAATCGGCGGCACGCTCGACAAGCCGACCGAGGATTTGACCGACCGGCTCTTCGATGCGGCCGGCGCGCGGATGTTCGAGCAACTCCCGGAATCCGGCGAAAAGGTCCTCCGCTTCGGTAGCCGCGTGCTTGGCGAATCGCCGGAAAAGCTGCTTGGTAAAGGCGTAAAGACGCTCGACAAGGGCGTGGAAATCCTTGGCCGCGGCAGCCGCGCCATCGACGATGTGGGCGGCATTTTGGACGGATTTTTCGGCCGCGACGAGACGCCGGAAGGGAGGAATCCGTGACGCCCCCGCGAATTTCCCTGATCGTGCCGGCGCACAATGAGGAGGATTTCCTGCCGGTCTGCCTGGAGGCCGCCGCCGCCGCGTCCGCGCAGGTGGACTGCGGCGTGGAAATCGTGGTCATCTTGAATCGCTGCACCGACCGCACCGAGGAAATTGCCCGCGTGGCCGGCTGCACGCTGGTCCTCGAGGACGCGCGGAATCTCTCAGTAATCCGCAACGCGGGAGCCGCCGCAGCCGCCGGCGAAATCGTCGTCACCTGCGATGCGGACAGCCGGATGCACCCGCGCACGTTCGCGGAAATCCTGCGCCTGCTAGACAGCGGGAAATACGTCGGCGGCGGCGCGATGGTGCTGCCGGAGCGCTGGTCGCTGGGCATCGTGGCGAGCGTGTTTTCGGTGCTGCCCTACCTCGCGTTCAGCGGGGTGAGCTTCGGGCTGTTCTGGTGCCGGAAGACGGATTTCGACGCGATCGGAGGCTTCGATCCCCGGCTGATTTCCGCGGAGGATGTGGATTTTGCCAAGCGTCTCAAGGCTCACGGCCGCCTCACCGGCCGCCGCTGGGGCACGCCGTTTCGCGCGCCGCTCGTCACGTCGTGCCGGAAATTCGATGAGTTCGGCGATTGGCATATTGTCCGCGACCCGGCCTTCGTTTGGCGGATTTTCCGCGGCACCGACCGTGCCGCGGCGGACAAGTATTGGTACGACCGGCGCTCGTGAATTTTTCTCGCCCGCCCGGCCCGCGCCGGGCTTGGATGCGGGCCATGAAAAACCCCTTCGTCGTAGGCCTCGTCATGCTGTGCATCGGAATCGGTATCGGCTGGGTGGCCAAGCCGGTGCCGGATGCCGGGAAATCCGGCGTGGTGGCCAATTCCAGCGGGAAATCCGCGCCGCCACCACCACAGCCCGGCCCGCCGCCCGCGGCCGATGGGGGAAATCCCGGCAAGCGCGCGATCCGTCCGCCGGAGCCGCCGAAGCCCGCGCCGGGCATGCCGACCGAGGAACAAATGGATCAGGCGAAGAAAATGCAGTCGGAAATGGCAAAGAAAATGGTCGAGAACCAGCGGACGAAGTTTCAATCCCAGATCGACCGACTGAGCGAGAACGTGGCGCTGACCGATGCGCAGAAATCCAAGCTCTCCGCCTGGCTGGACGAGCGGTTTCAAGGATTTGAAAACCTAGATTTCACCGACCCTGTCAAGATGGAGGAATTCACAAAGCAGGCCGGCCAGCTCAACGACGCCGCGCTCGAAGCCCAGCTCGACGGGACACTCAGCCCCGAGCAAGAAACCGCCCTGACCGATTTCAAGACCCGCGAGCGCGCTAGCAAGGTGGACGCGCTCGCGTTGAAGAGCTTGTCCAACCTTCAGGGCCTCATCCAGTTCGAGGCGGGCCAGCGGGACAAGGTCTATGAAATCCTCTCGGAAAGCGCCGGGGAAACCTTGGACGCCCAAAGCAAGACCCCGGACGTTAGCTCCATGTTCACCGAGGGCATGGGCATTGAAATGGACCCTTACGGCCTCGGCATCCAGGAAGCCTTCACGGAGTCAATGGGCGGGTCCGTGAAGTTCCAGAATGATCCGGAAAAACAACAGGGCCTGGCCAAAACCTTGCGCGAGGTCATCAACGGGCGGATTGACGCCAAGGTCGAAAAGCTTCGCCCCGTTCTCAACGACAAGCAGCTCGAAAACTACCGCACCGGGCTCCAGACCAAAGGCTTGGGCGTCTATGGCACGGTGTTGGAAACCATGGAGAAATCCGGTGGCGGCCAACCGGGCGAGTAGGTTGCCTATCGTGCGCCGAAAGGGGTAAAATATTTCGTTTGGTGCAATCGCTGTTGCCGTAAAAGCATAAGCCTAACAGGAAAAATGAAAAGATCGCCATTTCCGGGTAAGTGACGTAAAGCCAATACCATGGAAGCTCCCATGGCATTGATTCCCGTTTCCTCTCAGGGTGAGGCCAAAATCACCTCAAATTATTCCTCTGGAACCTGACCGCTCGATACCCCAGGCGGACGTTGTTACGCAGAATGGTACGACCAAGCTCCCGTCACTCGCGAAGGTCAGTTGATCCCCTTTTTCCAGTTTCCACAGCCTAGGGGGCGTTGGGAGGAATTTCGGCGCGAGTGCCCGCTCCACCACACAGGCAGCCGTGGCAGTGGTGCCCACAACATCATGGGTACTGTCATGCTCAGCGTGCTCGCCGGCCACTGGCGTTCCGCCCACATCAATGCCGTTCGCGGCGACGGGATCAACTCAGGTCTGTTAGGCATGAACGGTGTTGTCAGCGAAGTCGCCAAGCCGCTCTACGGCCACCAGCAGGGAGCGGCAGTCGGTTACAACCCGCAAAAACCCGGTCGCCCCAGCCACGTCTGTCGCAGCTATTTCGTCGCCAATCTGCGCATCAGCCTCGGCGTCGAGGTCCGCCCCGGCAACGAACACGCCGCCGCCAAAGGACTGCCCGGACTTTGGAAAATGTTAGGAAAGCTCCCCCGCCTGCGTCATGCCCAAGCATTACCGTGACCGCGGCGATGCGGAAAACTGCTTCGACAAACTGGGGAGAACCAGTGGGGCTGGAATTGCTACACCTCGCGGCAACTCGCCTCCAGTTGGCTCATGGCCAACCTCACCGCCCTGATCTACAACTGGTAGAATCTCTACCTTCGTTTCTACGACGAGGATCATCGCCGCGAAGCCATCCGCGCCCGGTCCATGCTCATGTCCGATGTCGCTCGGCAGGTCCAAAGCGGTAGTCAAAAGACCGTCGCCCATTTACCTTTTTTAGGCTGAATGGCGCCGGGATCGTGGCCGAGGCCGGTGAGAAGTGCGAGTGTGCGGAAGGCGCGGTCGAGCTGGGATTTCCAAGGGCGCGGTGGACGGACCATGTGCCAGCCTTGATCCTGTTCCGGGCGATCAAAGAGTTCCTCTTGGACAGCGCTTACCGGAAGGCGGAACCGGCGCGTCACCTTGTATTTCAGACCGAAGACTAGATTTCCACCGTTTCCTCTTCCTCGACTGACGCGGGAGTGAGCCTGCGGAAATGGACCTGGCCGACGCGGCGGCCGTCCGTGCTGGTGACGCGGGCTTCGTAGCCGAGGATTTCCAAGGTCTCGCCGACCTCCGGGAAGCGCTCGAGCTGCTGGGTGAGGTAGCCGCCAACGGTGGTTACCTCGCCGCTTTCCAAGAACAATTCCGGCACGTAGCCGGCCAAGTCGTTGAGTGTCATCGCACCCTCAATGAGAAACTCCTCGCCATTCACGCGGGTGAAGGCGGAGCGCTCGTTGTCGAATTCGTCCTGAATGTCGCCAACCAGCTCTTCCATCACGTTGTCCAGAAAGACGATTCCCACTGGCGTGCCGAATTCGTCCACGGCCATCGCCAAGTGCGCGTGCTCGCGCAGGAAGAACTGGAGCAGCGAGTCGAGCGGCATGGTGTCCGGCACGATTTTCAGGTCACGCTTGATGCGCATCAGGTCCGGGTCCGGGTCCTTCACCAACTTGAAAATGTCCTTGATGTGGATGAGGCCGATCGCGTTGTCGAGGTGCCCCTTCACCAGCGGAAAGCGGGTGTGCTTGCTGCGCATGGCGATTTCCATGGCCTTCTCGAATGGCTCGTCCGCGTCCAGCGCGACGACCTCATTGCGCGGTGTCATCACGTCGCGCACCCACAGCTCGTTGAGGCCGAGGGCGTTGATCAGGATTTCCCGCTCCGTGTCGGTGACTTGCTTGGATTTCCCGCTCTGGGTTACCAACATCGCCAGCTCCTCGGCGGAGTGGATGTGCTCGCCCTCGTTGACCGGATCGATGCGGAAGATGTTCAGGAGCAGCCAATTGGCCGTCCCGTTCAGGAATACGATGAATGGCCGGAAATAGCGGTAGAACATGCGCAACGGCGGCGAGAGCGCGAAGGTCGTCTCGACCGGCTTCCGGATGGCGATCGACTTCGGCAGTAGTTCTCCCACAACGACATGCAGAAAGGTGAATGACCCGATCGCCAGCACCAGCGAGATCCAATAAACCGCATCCACCGGGATGTGCGCCCGCAGCAACAGAGGCGCGACCAGCGCGGTCACGAACGGCTCGCCGAGGAAACCGAGCGCAAGCGAGGAAATCGTGATGCCAAGCTGGTTGGCGGAGAGGTAGCCGTCCAAGTGATTGACGACGTGCAGCGCGGTCTTCGGATTGCGCCCGGTTTCCTTGGCGCTGGCCTCGAGCTGACTCTGCCGCACCTTGACGATGGCAAATTCGGAAGCCACGAAGAACGCGTTGAGCAGCAGGAAGAACGCGATTCCCACCAAGTAGAGCATGGACGCGCCGACCGATGGGAAATCGGTGGTTAGATTGTGTTCCCCCGTCACGGACAGCAGGAAGTGGAAGGGTGCGGCTGTCACGGCGTCACAGCTTTTCGTAAACGCCTTGGTCCCGCCGCTGGAGGATGGTGAATCCGGCCTTCTTCGCGTCGCTCACGGACAGCGGCTTGGTGATCGTCGGAGTATTAATCCGCGAGATCACCTTTTTCACCGGCTTCTTGCACAGCGGGCAAACCACGAGCGGCGCCCGGTCGATGGGACGCCTGAGCTCGAAACCGCGTGAGCAGATGCGGCACGATCGCTCCGGATCGTCCGCAGCTTCGGAAACGTATTCGTAAATGGGCATGGGGAGGACGCGGGACCGGCGGTTTGCGGCCCGCGTCAATGAATGGCGCGGAGCCCTGCGATTACCAGCTCGACTTGGTCACGCCCGGCAGCATCCCGGCGGATGCCAGCTCGCGGAAAGTGATCCGGGAGAGGCGGAAGCGGCGCAGGAAAGCGCGGCGGCGGCCGGTGATTTGGCAACGGTTCACAAGCCGGGTCGGGCTGGCGTCGCGCGGCAGCATGGAAAGGCCCACATAGTCCTTTTCGGCTCTGAGCTTGTGACGGAGGTCCGCGTATTTCTCGACGGTCTGTTTTTTACGCTCGTTGCGTGCGATCCAACTTTTCTTAGCCATAATTCGGGGCGGAGGTGTTACGGCCTGCCAACTTGCTTGCAAGCCCAAAGTCGCCGGGCAGGGGAAATTTTCCCGGAAGCAGGGGCCGCCGGATCGGCAGATGATCCACCGAGCCGGTTTCGGGACGAAATGAATCGAACCTACGGACCGAGATCCGGCTGCAAGGCTTCCAGATCTTCCCACGCGGCGGCGCGGGCGGCAGGCCAGCCGGAGCGACCCGGTAAAATCGAAGCCACTGGTCCTTGCCGCCGGCCGAGTAGCTCCACATGGAATGCATCGGAACCATGCCCACAAGCTGGCTGATGGACCTTGCTTGGTCGTCGGCGGTCGGCATACGGCTGGCGAAGGCGAAGACTTTATCGATATCTCCGTGCGAAAAATGGTTCCCGGAAATCCACATGGAGAGGAAATTCCGATAGGTTCCCTCGCCGAACTTTCCGGCCAGCGCGGCGTCGTCCCAGTTCCTCAGGAGCCACTCCTCACTGCCGGTTTGGTCGCGCTCCGCCCACCGCGGGAACAGCTCGCCGAGAAGGTAATTATCCCCGCCATCCTTGATCAGCGGGCCGATTTTCTCCTACAGCATGAAGGTCAGCGCGGCGTCCGGATTTCCGTCCCACCAGCGCTCCAACAGCGGCTGGTAGATTTCGCGCCGCTCGGCCGCGTTGAGAATTCCCTTGCTGAGAAGGATGAATTCCGTGGTTTGCGAAATCTGGATTTTCGCAAGCACCACCTTGAGGCGGAGTGCTGTGAGAACGGTTTGCGGGCTGGAGCGAATGCGGCGGATTTCGGTGATGATGCGGTCGAGCGAAGGACTTTCAGGAAGCGTGTTGGGCGACCGGGCATCTCGCGGCGCTGGTCTCTTGGAAACGGCGGACACAGCGGGAAAATCCGGCTGGCGCAGGGTGAGAGCGGTGCCGGAAACGAGGGAGGTGGCGAGTATGCCGGCGAGCGCGGGCTTGAGCAGGCCGGTCAGCGCGGAAGGGGCGGCGCCGGCTTTGAGAGCGGTGACGGCAAGCCGGGAAATCATTTCCACCGGTACGGGCGGCGCGCCGAAGCCATCGAGAATCGTGCCAAGCGGGACCGTTCCCGCAGCGATGCCTTTGCGCCGGAGTGTGTTGCCGAGTTTTTCGACAGCGCGCTGGACGCGCTTCCGGGCAGCGTCCTCTCCGAGGCCGAGCACCCGGCCGACCGAGCGGTAGTCGTGACCTTCGAAATAGCGAAGGACCAGCGCGTCGCGATCGGCGGCGGGGAGCGCGAGCAAGGCATCGTCGAGATCGCGGGCGATAAGACGGGCGTCGGGCGGGACGGCGGGAGGGGCTGGATGCATGGCGGCGGCGGCGAATTCACGGGATTTCCTGCGGGATTCGGAGCGCACGTAATTAGCGGCGCGGCGACAGGTCTGGCGGTGCAGCCAACCAGCGAGGACGACCGCTCCGAGCCGGTGTGACTTGCGAGCGAGCAGGGTGAAAACCTCCTGCGCCACATCTTCGGCGGCGGCCCGATCGCCCCCGAGCCGGCGCAGGGCGGTGGCGAAAACCATCGGCGAATGGCTGCGGACCAACTCGCGAAAGGCGGATTCCGAGCGGCTGGCGACGAACTCGCCCAGAGCCGACGGCGTTTCAGATGGCATCATGGACAACAAGACACCACCGCGCCCGCAAACCGGACAGGAAATCCGCCACTCCGGGCAGCCGGGAAATTTCCCGATAGCCGGCGATCCCGCGGGGCGTTTCTGTAGGTTCGCGTTTCGGAACTCCGGCGCGTCAACCCAACCCATTCGAAATCCTTATGAAACGACGTGAAATCATCCGCACCGGCTCGCTCGGCACCCTCGGACTGCTGGCCAGCCAGACAATCCAGACGGCACGCGCCCAGAACCGCACCGCCGGGGCCAACGACCGAATCCGCATTGGCATCATCGGGTTTTCGGACCGGTTGAATAGTTCGTTGCTGCCTGCTTACAAGGCGGTTGCGAAGGATTTCAACTGCGAAATCGTCGGCGTGTCCGATCTCTGGGAGCGCCGCCGGAACGAGGCGAAGGCGTATTTCAAAAAGAACTTCGACCAGGACATCAAGACGTATCGCAACAACGAGGAACTCTACGAAAAGGCGAAACCGGACGCGGTCATCATTTCCACACCGGATTTCGCGCACGCCACACACGCCATCCAGGCGATCGAAGCCGGCTGCGACGTGTATTGCGAAAAGCCGTTCGCGGAGACGATGCAGGACGCCCGCGCGGCGCTCAAAGCGGTGCGCTCGTCGGACCGGATTCTCCAGATCGGCTCGCAGCGGCGGTCCGGCCAGACTTACCAGGCGGCGAACGACTATCTAAAGAGCGGGAAATTCGGCCCCATCGTCGCGGTGGAAATGACGTGGAATGTGAACCAGCCCGGGCGCTGGCGCCGGCCGGATCTGATTGGCGCGATCCAAGAGAAGGACATCGATTGGAAACGCTTTCTGTGCAACCGGCCCGACGACCAGTGGGACCCGCGCAAGTATTTGGAATACCGCCTGTTCTGGCCGTATTCGTCCGGGATTCCCGGCCAATGGATGTGTCACCAGATCGATACGATCCATTGGTTTACCGGCCTCCCCCACCCGCGCTCGGTGGCGGCGAATGGCGGGATTTACCAATGGCAGGACGGCCGGAAGAATTTCGACACGCTCACCGCGGTGTTCGATTACGGCCCGCTGGATGACCCGAAATCCGGGTTCCAGGTGACCTACAGCTCGCGTTTCAGCAATTCGGCGGGCGGCACCAAAGAAATTTACTACTCGAACGGCGGCGAGCTGAACCTGGCCAATGGCAAGGTCAGCGCGAATGGCGGCCTGCAAAAAGGCGAGGCCAAAGAAATGGATATGGAAGCCAACTTGCTGGAACCGTTTAACTTGGAAGGCAAAGCCGCCTCCACCGCGGCGAACACCGGCGGCGACGAGCTGACGACCGCTCACATGAAAAACTGGCTCGAATGCCTGCGCTCGCGCAAGGAGCCGCACGCCCCGGTCGAGGCCGGTTACCAGCACTCGATCGCCACCATCATGGCGAACGCAGCCTCCCGCACCGGCCAGCGCGTCACCTTCGATGAGAAAACCCAGGAAGTGATGGCGGGCGGCAAGGTTTTTACTTACTGAAATCATGGACCGCAGGCAATTCATCCAAACCGGGACCGCGGCGCTCGCTTGCGCGGCGGTTCCCCACCTTTCCGCCGCCGCTTCCGGGAAAAAGCTCTTCTCCGCCATGGGAATTTCCGCGCCGATGGCTATGGGGAAATTCATCCAGGCGGCGGGCGGAGATTTCCTCACCGAAGGCGTCGGCTCCTTGCTTGTGCCGGACAAATCCGACGAGGATTTCGAGAAAAACCTGAGGAATCTTGCCTCCACGCCGCTGCCGGTGCTGGCCTGCGGCGGTTTCATCCGCCCGGCCAATTTGCGCTGCGTCGGCGAGGAGGCGAATCACGACGAGGTGCTGAAATGGGCGGAAATCGTCTTCCGCCGGCTGGAAAAGGCGGGGGGTAAAATCGTCGTTTTCGGCAGCGCGGGTTCGCGCGAGTTGCGCGACGGCTGGCCGCGGGAGAAGGCGGACAAGCAGTTCACCGCGCTGCTCGCGAAGATGGGTCCGCTGGCGAAAGCCCGCGGAGTCACCGTCACCGTCGAGCCGCTTCAGGCGAGCGAGTGCAACTATCTGAACCGCATCGGCGAGGTGGCTGAGGTCGTCCGTGCGGCCGGGCACCCGAACGTCCGGGCCCTCGCGGATTTCTACCAGATGTCCGTCATGGGCGACACCGCGGCCGATCTGAAGGAGGCCATGGATGTGGTCCACCACACGGAAATC